>JBDLRB010000279.1:0-25918 GCA_039800205.1 Pseudomonadota bacterium
TCAACGTTGTCCTGGTCCACCCTGAAATCCCACCCAATACCGGCAATATCATCCGCCTGTGTGCCAACACCGGCGCGACGCTGCACCTGGTGCGCCCCCTGGGCTTCCCGATCGACCACGCAAAGATGCGCCGCGCCGGCCTCGATTACCATGAGTTCGCAACCCTGCGGGTCCACGACCACTGGGAAGCCTTCCGAGAGGCCACGCCCGGCGGCCGGATGTATGCGTTCACCACGCGGGGCACGCGCAACCATTGCGCCGTTCAGTACCAGCCCGGCGATTGCCTGGTCTTCGGGTCAGAGACCGCCGGACTGCCTCCCGCCGTCCTCGAGCAGTTCGAACCGGACCGACGACTGAGATTGCCGATGCGGCCCGCCAACCGCAGTCTCAACCTGTCGAACAGCGTGGCCGTGGCCGTCTACGAGGCCTGGCGACAACACGGCTTCTCCGGATCCGGTCAGGCGTAGGCCGTGAACAGTCCATCCAGCAGAGGCTCGATCGACCGTTCACGCTGCACAAGCGCGAAATCAGCGTCCGAAACAAAGCCCCCTTCGACAAAACCCTCGCACATGGCGATCAGCCGGTCGTAGTATCCCGCTGGATCGAGGAGGCGAACCGGCTTGGCGTGGTAGCGGGTCTGCCTGAGCGTCAGCACCTCGAACAACTCGTCCAGCGTGCCAAATCCGCCCGGAAGCGCGACGAAGGCGTCGGATACTTCGACCATCTGCTGCTTGCGCACCGACATGTCCGGGACGATCCGTAGATCGCTGACGCCCCGATGGGCGAGTTCGCGCGCAAGCAGTGCTTCAGGGATGATCCCGATCACCTGCCCGCCCCGAGCGAGTGCGCCTTCGGCGAGGGCGCCCATCAAGCCCACCCGGCCACCGCCAAACACCAGTCGCCAGCCGCGCTCGGCGATCGCTGCCCCGGTGGCGTGGGCGAGGGCCGCGTGAGCCGGATCAAATCCGGGTTTCGCTCCGCAAAATACGCAGATTGAAGGCGTTTGCGCGGGCCCGGGTGCCGCATCCCGCACCGATCCATTCGACATGTCCTGACCTCAGTGATCGAATTCGGCCCGCGGATCACGGGCGAGCAAGGCGTGAACGGCTTCGACCGGTTGGAGATGGCCCTCGAGGACCCCACAAACGGCCTCGACCAGGGGCATCTCGACGCCGGCTTCGCGCGCCAACGCCCGAGCAACCGGGGCGGTGAGTACGCCCTCGGCCACATGCCCCAGGCGGGCAACAATGTCCGGAGTCGACTGCCCATCAGCCAGTGCCAGTCCCACGCGACGGTTGCGCGACAACGCACCGGTGCAGGTCAGCACCAGATCTCCCAGCCCAGTGAGCCCCATGAAGGTTTCCGCCCGGGCGCCCAGCGCCACGCCCAGCCTGGACATCTCGGCCAGCGCCCGGGTGACGAGGGCAGCGCGGGCGTTGGCGCCCAGAGCCAGGCCATCGCTGATTCCGGCCGCGATCGCCATGACGTTCTTCAGGGCCCCACCGAGCTCGACCCCAAGCAAGTCGTCGCTGGTGTAGATGCGAGCCGACGCGTGGTGGAAGGCCTCGATCGCGAGCGGCTCGATCGAGGGATCGGTGCCGGCGATCGTCAGCGCGACCGGAAGACCAGCGGCCACCTCCTGGGCAAAACTGGGCCCGGACAGTGCGCCACCCGGCCGCCCCGAGAGCGCAGCCGCCGCAATACGATGCGGCAGACGGGCCTGGGAAGGCTCGATGCCTTTACACAGCCAGACGACACCCCGACAGCCTTCTGGCAGACGGGGCCCGAATACTTCGAGCGAGGGCGCCAGCCCGGCGACCGATGTGGCAACCACCAGCAAGGCGGGCGACCCCTTGTCCAGCCACGCCACGAGCGCATCAGGGTCGCATCCGAATTCGATCTGGGAAAGCAGTTCGACCCCAGGAAGGTAGCGTTGATTGACGCGGGCCTGACTGAGGCGCCTGCACTGCTCGGGGTCACGCATCCAGAGCATGACCGGGTGGCGGCGCGCGGTGTGCTGGGCGAGCGCCGTGCCCCAGGCACCCGCGCCGACGATCGCCACCCGCATCCCGGTCACGCGGCCCGACGCGTTCGCTCGTGAGCGAACGGCCCGATCGGACGGGCGACGCAAGCGGGCGCGCCGGACATCCGGTCAGCGGCCGGGAACGATCAGCGGCGAGGGGGATCCAGACTGCTGCTGAGCCTGCTCGAGCCGCTGCTGATAGACCGCCTCGAAGTTGAACTCGGTGAGATGGATCGGCGGGAATCCGGTGCGCTGAACCGCATCGGCCAGGTTGGCCCGCAGGTAGGGGAAGACCATGTTCGCGCAGACGACGTTCAGCAGGAAATCCATCTGCTCGGCCGGTACATTGCGGATCTCAAAGATGCCTGCCTGGGACACTTCGATCAGGAACGCCACCTTCTCGGACACTTTGGTCGTGAGGGTCACTGTCACCACCGCCTCGTGAATGGCCTCGACGACCTCGCTGTGCCCGATGTCGAGCTGCACTTCAACCGTGGGCTGCTGCGACTCCAGAAAGATTGCCGGCGCGTGCGGTAGCTCAAGCGACAGGCCTTTCAGGTACATCCGTTGAATGGCAAAGACCGGGTTCTGTTCCTGTTCGCTCATGTTGACATCCTGTTCTGTGGTGAGCGACTCATGGAATCGCATCGAATGAAAAAGGTCGGCCTGCGGGATCGGCTTTGGCCAAACCCGTCATGGGCCGGCAAGCAGGCCGGTCAGCTCGCCCGCCCGGTCGCACGCATAGAGATCATCACAGCCGCCGATATGACGATCGCCAATGAAGATCTGGGGAACGGTCCGACGTCCGGTGCGGGTGATCATCTCGTCTCTGCGCTCGGGATCCAGATCAATGCGGATCTTTTCGATCTCGGTCACACCGCGCGCACGCAGTAGCTGCTCGGCCCGCACGCAGTACGGACAGACTTGGGTGCTGTACATCTGGACGCGCACACTCATTGGAATCACCCCCGTCTAGCGAACGACCGGCAAACCTGCCTGCCGCCAGGCATTCAGGCCGCCGTCCAGATTGAAGACCTGATCGCGCCCCGACTTGCGCAGCTCGCCCACCCCCCGAGCCGAAGTGGCGCCACTGTTGCAGCAAACGATCACCGGACGCCCGGCGGGCAGTTCGCCCGCCCGCTGGGCGAGTTCGGCCAGCGGAATATTGCGGGCACCCGGCAAATGGCCCGCCTCGAATTCGCCCGGCGCCCGGACGTCGAGGACAACGGCATCGGTGTCGTTGATCATTCGCGTCGCGGCCAGGGTATCGAGCCCATGGGCTCCCCGACGCGAGATCATCGGCCAGAGCAGCATTGCGCCCGAGACAAAGGCCACGACAAAGAGGAAAATATTTTCGGTAATGAAACTCACAGGCGACCCCAGGTCAACCAAACAGTCGATTATAAGATATCGGCCTGACATCAACCTTGCCGACAACAGGCTCACCGTCTCTGCAGGCCGTCCGACATGACCCACACCCTCGTGCTGTTGCGCCACGGCGAAAGCCAGTGGAACCTTGAAAACCGTTTCACGGGCTGGACCGATGTCGATCTGACCGCCCACGGCCTCGACGAAGCGCGGCGCGCTGGCCAGCTCCTTGCCGCCGAGGGCTTCGATTTCGACCGGTGCTACACCTCCGTGCTCAAGCGCGCGATCCGAACGCTCTGGACCGTGCTCGACGAGATGGACCGCATGTGGCTGCCCGTCGCACACGACTGGCGCCTGAATGAACGCCATTACGGTGCCCTGCAGGGCCTGAACAAGGCCGAGACGGCTGCGCGATTTGGCGACGAACAGGTTCTGATCTGGCGTCGGGCCTATGGGATCGCGCCGGACCCACTGCCCGCAGGCGACCCTCGGGGCGCCGAATCCGACCCCCGCTACGCATCGGTTCCACCGGGCGCGATTCCGCGCACCGAATGCCTGCGCGATACGGTTGACCGGGTGGCTCCCTGCTGGGAGGAGCGCATCGCGCCCGCGATCCGGGCGGGCGAACGCATCCTGATTGCCGCGCACGGCAATTCGATCCGTGCCCTGATCAAGTACCTCGAAGACATGCCCGAGGACGAGATCGTGAACCTCAACATTCCGACCGCGCGGCCCATGGTCTACGAACTGAATGAGCACCTCCGGCCCATCGGACGCCGCTATCTGGGCGACGCCGCCGAGATTGAGGCCGCCATGGCGGCGGTCGCTGCGCAGGGCAAGGCGCGCCCGGCCTGAGCGCCCGGCGGGCCCGCTCGCGGGAACCCTGCCACCGGTCGACCTTCCCGGGCACGCCAGCGCCCGCAGGTTTATACTGCGACCAGACTGATCCCAGCGAGCCGTCGGGTGTCGGCATCGCCTTCGGATGATCGTCCCGGGAAGCGCAATGAAACTCAGACTCAGATCGATCGGACTGCTCGGCGCAGGCGTGCTCGCCGGTGTGCTGATCAGCTTCGGCCTGTCGGCCGTCGCGCAGCGCGGTCAGCGAGCACCCCTTCCCCTTGAGGACCTCCGGCAGTTTGCCGATGTGTTTGGCGCGATCAAAGCCCACTACGTGGAGCCGGTCGAAGACAAGAAGCTGATCTCCGAAGCCATCACCGGCATGATTTCGGGCCTGGACCCGCACTCGGCCTATCTGGATGCGGATGCATTCCGGGAATTGAGGGTCGGCACGCAAGGTGAGTTCGGTGGGCTCGGCATCGAAGTCGGTACCGAGGACGGGTTCGTCAAGGTCATTGCTCCGATCGAGGACACTCCGGCCGCACGCGCGGGCGTTCGGGCCGGCGATCTGATCATCCGGATCGACGACAAGCCCACCAAGGGCCTGGCGCTGAACGAGGCGGTCAAGCTGATGCGCGGCAAACCCAAAACCGCCATCACGCTCACCATCACCCGCAAAGGCGAGGACACACCGATCACCCTCCGCATCATTCGCGACGTGATCCGGGTTCAGTCGGTCCGTTCACGCGTGCTCGAACCGGGGATCGGCTACGTCCGCATCTCGCAATTCCAGGAACACACGGTTGAATCGCTGATCCGTCACCTCGGTAATCTCGATCGGCAGGGCGCCCTCGAGCGTGGGCTGGTGCTCGACCTTCGCAACGACCCCGGGGGCCTGCTTCATGGCGCGGTCGGGGTGTCGGCGGCCTTCCTGCCGCCCCGGGTCACGGTCGTCACGACCGAAGGCCGCACCGAAGATGCTCGACGCCAGTACACGGCAAGCCCGGAAGACTACCTGCGCGGCGACCGGGACGATCACGTTGCCCGAGCCCCGTCGGCCTCCAAAACCGTACCCATGGTGGTGCTGGTGAACGGGGGTTCGGCCTCAGCCTCCGAAATCGTCGCGGGCGCGCTCCAGGACTACAAGCGTGCGGTGATTCTCGGCACGCAAACCTTCGGCAAGGGATCGGTACAGTCCATTCTGCCGCTTTCAAACTCGACGGCGATCAAGCTCACGACGGCGCGCTACTTCACGCCCAGCGGCCGGTCCATCCAGGCCAAGGGCATTGCGCCGGACTTCCGCGTTGAGGAAACCGCCGACGGGGTGAGCGTCGCCCGGGTGCGCGAGGCCGATCTCAACAAGCATCTGACCGCGACACCCGGCGTGCCCGACGAAAAAACCGATCCCAGTCGTGCCGGAGCAGGCGACGTACGCGCCCGGGATCGTAAACCCATTCAGTTCGGGTCTCCGGAAGACCACCAGCTGCAACAGGCGCTCAACCACCTGAAGGGCCAGCCCGTTGCCGTCTCGAAGACGGTCGCTGCCAACGAGCAGCCTGCGGCCGCCACGCCTCGCTGACGCCCGCGGCGCGCTCGGTTTCAGGATCGGGCGGCCCCGCGCGACCGACAGCATGGACGACCAGCAACTGCTCCGTTATGGTCGCCACCTGCTGATCGAAGAGATTGGCATCGAGGGTCAGCAGCGGCTGCTCGATGCGACCGTCCTGGTGGTGGGTGCCGGTGGCCTGGGCTCGCCCGCCGCGCTCTACCTCGCAAGCGCCGGCGTCGGTCGAATCCTTCTCGCCGATGGCGACACGGTCGATCTCAGCAACCTACAGAGGCAGATCCTTCACACCGAGGGTTCGATCGGCCAGCCCAAGGTCGAGTCGGGCAGCCGTACCCTCTCAGCGCTCAATTCAGAGATCGAGCTCGTCCAACTGAACGAACATCTGCAGGGCGCGCCTCTGGATCGGGCCATTGCCCTGGCCGACGTGGTGCTGGACTGCACCGATCGGTTCGAGACGCGTCATGCCATCAACCGGTCCTGTTTCCAGCAGGGTATCCCGCTCGTCTCGGGCGCGGCGATTGGCACCGATGGACAACTGGCGGTCTTCGACCCCGCGGCAATGCATTCGCCCTGCTACCACTGTGTATTCCCGCAGGACCATCCCCCTGAAGAAGTTCGCTGCGCCGTGATGGGCGTCTTTGCACCGCTCACAGGCGTGGTGGGGACCTTGCAGGCCGCTGAGGCGCTCAAGCTCGCAGGAGGGTTTGGCGAGCCCGCGATCGGACGCTTGCTGATGATCGACCTGAAGCGGACCCGCTTCGATTCGATCGAGCTCACGCGTCATCCGGACTGTCCGGTCTGCTCAAGCCGTGGGGCCGGGCGGCCGCGCCCCTGGCGGATGGCGTCGACCGAATCGGTCGCGACATCGCTCTGACCACGACCGGCCGCCCGCATGCAGCGCCTCGATATCCCCCACTGTGCATTGCCCGCCGAATACGAGCCCTTCCGTCTCGAGGTCCGGAACTTCCTCGAGGCGCAACTCGCGCGCCTCAGTCCTGTCCAACGGGCACGCAACTGGATGGCGTTCGACTCGGGATTCAGCCAGGCGCTGGGTGCACAGGGATGGATCGGCCTGACCTGGCCTCGTCGCTATGGTGGCGCGGCACGGAGCGTACTCGAGCGGTACATCCTGATGGAGGAGTTGCTCGCAGCCGGTGCGCCGGTCGCCGCGCACTGGATCGCCGAACGACAAAGTGCACTGCTGCTGATGAAGCTTTCGCCCGACGACCTGGCGCCCGAGATCGTTCCCGGGATCGCACGCGGCGAGACCTATTTCTGCATCGGTATGAGCGAACCCGATACCGGGTCCGATCTGGCCTCGGTCCGAACCCGCGCGACCCGTACGCCGGGCGGCTGGCGAATCAACGGCCGGAAGCTCTGGACCTCCAACGCCCATCACTGCCATTGGATGATCGCACTGGTGCGAACGAGCGGTCAGCCCGACGATCGGCACACAGGCCTGTCGCAGATGCTGATCGACCTGCGCGCTGAAGGGATCACGATCCGGCCGGTGCTCAATCTTGCGGGCGACCATGATTTCAATGAGGTGAGTTTCGATGATGTGTTCGTTCCGGACCGCCACCTGCTGGGCGCGGAGGGGGGTGGCTGGGCTCAGGTCACCGCTGAACTGTCGTTCGAGCGCAGCGGCCCCGAGCGCTTTCTGAGCAACACCCAACTGCTCCTCGAGATGATCGCCTGCGCCGATCAGGACAATCCCCTCCATCAACTCACGATCGGGCGAATCACCGCCCGATACTCGGCGCTGCGCAATCTGTCCCTCTCGGTGTCGGCAATGCTGGCACGGGGCGAGGATCCGGCCGTCGCAGCAGCACTGGTCAAGGATCAGGGGGCCCTCCTGGAGCAGGCGATTCCCGAGTACGCGCACACTCTGTTCGAGGGGCCCGGCCCTGTCGGATCGACGCTTGCGCAGGTCCAGCACTTCGCGGCGCTGGTGTCGCCGTCCTACTCGCTGCGCGGGGGCACCCGGGAGATCCTGCGGGGCATCATTGCAAAAGGACTGGGACTGAGATGAGCGAGCTCGAGGCCTCGATCCGGGCGGGCTGCGAACGGGTCTTCGCGGACCTGGCCGCACACGAGCCGGACGGGGGCTGGACCTTCTCAGGCGCTCACCCGCAACCGTCGGCCTGGACGCTCCTGAATGAACAGGCCTACACCCTTTCGCTTGCCCGCGAGGCGCACGGCGGGATCGAGGCCTCGTGGTCCGAGATCTGGCCGCTCCTGCACGGTCTGGGCGCCTACCAGCTCGGGCTTCCGCTGGCCGAAGCGGTCATCGCATCGGGCCTGCTCTCTGCCTGTGGGGTCGATCCGCGCCCACTCCTCAATCGTCCGATTGCCGTTGCCTGTGCCCGCCATGCAGGCGCCGTACCGATTCAATCGATCAGAGCGCCGGGCAGCGATCGAGGGCTGCTGAAGGGCGAACTGGTCCGCGTCGCATGGGGGTCCTGCGCCGGTCATCTGCTTTTCGAGGACGACACATCGACCCTGTTCCTGATCGCGCTGGACGACGCGCGCATTCGAATCACGAACGAGTCCGACCTGGCCGGACAGCCCGCCGACCGGATCCGGATGGAGGGGGTGCCGGCCCGTGTGCTGGAATGCCCGACGCGTGCGCCAGCCGAACGCCTCGAGTTTCTCGGCGCTCTGACGCGCTCGATCATGATGGTCGGCGCGATCGAGTCGGTTCTGGAACAGTCTCTGGACTATGCGAACGTACGTCAGCAGTTTGGTCGTTCGATTGGCCGCAACCAGGCCCTGCAGTCGCAGCTTGCCCAACTGGCCGGAGAGCATTCATGCGCCCGGGCGGCCGCGCGAGCCGCAGCCGATGCGCTCGGTAAACTCGTTGCTCAAGACAACAAATCCGACGGTGCATGCGGTACGGTCGCGGTGGCCAAGCTGATGGCCGGCGAGGCCGCTGCCGTGGCCGCCTCGGTCGGTCATCAGGTGCATGGCGCCCTGGGCTTCACCCGCGAACACCGCCTGCACCGGGCAACGCGACGCCTCTGGGCCTGGCGAGCAGAATACGGCGCCGAGTCCGCGTGGGCAATGCGCCTGGGTCGGGCGGTGATCAGCGCGGGCGCTGATTCGTTCTGGGCACGGCTGACTGCTTCCAACCTGCTGTAAGCCGGATCAGGACGCTCCCCGAACGGTAGGCCTCGGCCGCCACGGCGAAGAGGATCATCGACAGCAGAAAGAGCATCCGGTATCCCTCTGACCAGTCAATGATCACGCCCCCCAGCCAGGCGCCGAGCGAGGCGCCGAGCGCAAGGCTCGCAAACACCAGTCCATTGATCGAGGCTGCGCTGGGCCCCTCGAAAATACGATTGCACAGCGCGGAGACGATCGGTCCACGCGCGCCTTGCGCCAGACCAAAACAGGCCACGAACAAGGCGAGCGCGGCCAGCCCGGGAAACCAGGACGCCAGCAAGAGCCCGAAGATGCCGGTGATGGACGAGCCCAGGCTGAACAGCGCCACCCGCTGAATGCCATAGCGATCACTGAGCCAGCCGGCCGCCACCACCCCGATGGTCGACAGAAGGCCGGTGAATCCATAGGCGGACGCGGCGAGAATCGGGGGTAGACCCGTCTCGATCAGATAGGCCACGATCTGCGGCGTCACGAGATAGTTGGCAAACGCGGTAAAGAAAAAAGTCTGGACCAGCCGCCAGAACGCCGGTGTGCGCAAGGCCTCGGCCACGCGCGGTCCAGGGCGGCCGGACGCCGACCTCGCCGCCCGATTCGAACCCGGTCGGCTCAAGCAATCGGCGTCGGTTTCATCGGCAGGCCGAGCGAGTCGGCGCCAGGGCAGCAGGGCGCATACCGGAATCAGGGCAAGCGCCATGACACCCAGCCACTGCCAGGTGGTCCGCCAATCGGTTGCCTCGATCAGGGTCTGGGCGAGAGGAACGATCACCAGCATGCCCATCCCCGCACCCGCATAGACCAATGCAATGGCCGTGGCCAGTCGCGCCCGGTACCACCGGGCAATCAAGGCTGTGGCACAGGTCTGACCCGTCGCCGAGACACCGATGCCGACCAGGACGCCTGCGCTCAGGTAAAGCTGCCAGAGGGCCTGTGCGCGCGAAGCAAGCAGGGCGCCCAGCCCAAGCGCCAGGAGGCCAAGGCAGTAGACCACCCGCGGCCCAAACCGGTCGAAGACCAGCCCAATGAAGGGCGCGAACAGTCCATTCATCAGCATGTAGCTTGCAAAGACGCCGGTGATCTCACTTCGGCGCCAGCCAAAATGCTGCTCGAGGGGCAGCACAAAGGCCGTGAACGAATCCGCCAGGCCCCGCCCCACGAAATTGAAGAGCACCGCCACCCCCAGGACCGCCAGGGCCAGCGTGGCCGGCTGAGTGGCCCGTGCTGATGCTGAATCAGGCATCGATCCCGGCTCGGCGATACTCGATGGCAAGCGTCGCGCCCAGGTCGGCCCGCCTGCGCCAGAGCGTAAGGGCACTCGCACAGCAGAGCAGCGCAAACCCGCTCATTGCATACGAGGGCCCGATTCGCTCGGCGAGCGCACCCAGGGCCAGACTGCCGAGCGGCGCCGTACCGATGAATCCCATCAGGTAAATCGCCACCACGCGTGCGCGCAGTCGATCCTCGACCACCCGCTGCAACACGGTATTGGTGCCCGCAGCGGTCACGATGATCCCGAACCCCACCGGCATCAAGGCAAGCATCGCCACAGGCACCGAGGCAGTCAGTGAAAAGAGCAGCAGTCCCAGCCCGGCCGCGGCCGACGCAGCATTGATCAGGTGAGTGAGCCCGCGCATCGATTGCCTGCTGGCAAGGAGCAAGGTCCCGGCCATTGCACCGAGTCCGGCACTGCCGACCAGCCAGCCCAGGGTCCTCGAATCGCCCAGGAACACTTCCTGGACGAACATGGGCATCAGGGCCTGGTAAGTCGGCGCGGTAAAGGACACGATTGCGAGATTGATGATCAACAGACGCGCGGGCATGCACTGGTACACCCAGGCAAAGCCCGCAAGCATCTGGGCGCGGAAGGACGAGCCCGCACTGCTTTGCGTCACTGGCATGCGGGGCAATTTCATAAGCGCGTAGAGCACGGCCAGGTAACTGATGCCATTCAACAGGAAGCACCAAGCCTCACCCAGCCAGGCGAGCAGTACGCCCGCCAGAGCCGGGCCCAGAAAGCGGCCGACGTTCATGACCAGCGAGTTGAGCGCAATCGCGTTGGGCAAATCCGCCTTGCCCCCGCCGATCAGCGTCGGCAATAAGGCGTGCCGGGCCGGTGTATCGAAGGCGTGCGCCAAACCCTGAACCAGGGCCAGCCCGACCACATGCCAGGGCGTCACCCAGTCCGTGAAGGTCAGGAGCGCGAGCACGAAAGCCTGGAACATCTGCAACGCCTGGCTGGCGATCACCAGCGTACGGCGGTCAACCCGATCCGCGAGCAAGCCCGCGAAGGGCGAGATGAAGAGCATCGGGATATGGTTGACAAAGGCAACGACCCCGAGCATCCAGGCCGAGTCGGTCAGTCGATAAACCAGCCAGCCGACGGCAATGGATTGCAGCCAGTAGCCCACCAGCGATACGGCCTGGCCAAAGAAATACCGTCTGAAATCCGGATGTCCCAGTGAGCGAAAAATCAGCACGACGGCAAGGGGGACGATCGCATCTGCAGTTCAGCCGATCAAGGCTGGGATCTGCTGCTCGAGTCCGTCCGTGGGCGAACGCTTGAACGAACTCTTGGCAAACCGCAACCAGCGCCCGAGGACAAACGCGATGATGATGGCCGCACGAGCCGCCGCATCGGTCTGGGCTGGCACGCTGCCCTGGACCACTGCCATCCGGAAACACTGGCGTAACGAAGCCTCGATCCGGTCGACCAGCTGATTGATGCGCGCCTGCAGGCGATCCGCCTCGGTGACCAGTGCATCGCCAATCAGCACGCGGGTCATGCCGGGATTACGCTCTGAAAAACCGATCAGCATGACAATGATGTCGCGCAACTGCGCGCGGGCATCGTCCTGGTTGGCGCTGATCTGATTGATCAGCCCGAAGATCGTCGATTCGATGAACTCGATCAGGCCCTCGAACATCTGAGCCTTGCTGGCAAAGTGCCGGTAGAGCGCGGCTTCGGAAACCTGCAGCCGCGCCGCGAGCGCAGCAGTCGTGACCCGTTCACCCCCGGGCTCTTCCAGCATGGCGGCCAGGGTCTGCAGAATTTGCAGGCGGCGCTCGCCCCGCTTGGGTCGGGGTGGGCGCGGCGCTGGGGATGAAAGCTCGGAGTCGTCCATGGTCAGGGAAAGAACGTTCGGAGCCGCGATCGGGCCAAGGCGTCAACTGATTGTACTTGAAGGTCAACAATGCGTGCGCGCCCGGCCATCGTCGTCGCGCCCGACGCACGCGGCGCGCGATCGGTGAATCCGGTCACCAGGACCGTGGACAGCCGTGCGGCGCGGGCGCTGCGCAGGTTCGCAGGCGTGTCCTCGACCATCACACAGCGTGAAGAATGGGTACGCAGACGCGCCACCAGACGATGCATCAGTGCACGTGAGGGCTTGGGGCGCAGGCGCCCGGCCACGCTCATGGCTTCGATCGAGATGATCGCCTCGATCAGAGGTGCGACTCCAAGTAATCCGATCACCTGTCGCGCGTAGTGATGCGGGGCATTGGTGACGAGGATCTTGCGCCCGGGTAGCCGGACCAGCGCCCGGCGCAGACGCCCATCCCGGCGGACCAGTGCACGCATATCCGGGAACTGATGGGTGCGACGCAGGAAATCAGCAGGGTCGATCTGGTGTTGCCGGACAAGCCCCAGCAAGGTCGCCCCAAAGCGGGTCCAGTACTGGCGACGCAAGGACCCGGCAGCGGCCTCATCGAGCGCAAGATGGTCCATCATGTACCGCGTCATCGCGCGGTCGATCCGGGGCAGAAGGTGAACGCGCGAGTCATGCAAGGTATTGTCGAGATCGAGCAACCAGACTCGATCTCGGGACCGCGGAGCGCCCTCGGCCGCCGGCCGTTCGGGGCCGAGCAGGCGGCTGGTCGAGCGATCCGGTGCGGGCCGCGGCGAAACCGCGCGACGAAGCGGTCGACTGAGACGTTGCACGCGAGCGTCCGCGACGCGCCGTACTCAGTGACTTCGGATCATCGTGCCGACCCCATGGTCGGTCATGATCTCGAGCAACAGGCAATGATCGACCCGTCCATCGATGATGTGCACCGAATTGACGCCTGCCTTGGCCGCATCGAGTGCCGAGGCGATCTTGGGAAGCATGCCGCCCGAGATGGTGCCATCAGCAAAGAGCTCGTCGATCCGTTTGGCCGTCAGGCCGGTCAGCAACTTGCCCGCCTTGTCGAGCACTCCGGCCGTGTTGGTGAGCAGCACCAGCTTTTCGGCACGCAGCACCTCGGCCACCTTGCCCGCGACCACATCCGCATTGATGTTGTAGGTTTCTCCGTCCTCACCCGACCCGATCGGTGCGATCACGGGAATGAAACCGTTCGCGGTCAGCGTCTGAATGATGCCGGGGTCAATTTTTTCAACTTCACCCACCTGCCCGATATCGATCTCGCGATCGGGCGCGCCCGGGTCGAGCATCCTCATCTTCCGTGCACGAATCAGCCCGCCGTCCTGCCCTGTCAAGCCCACGGCCCGACCGCCGGCATGGTTGATCAGCTCAACGATCTCCTTGTTGACCTGGCCGGCGAGCACCATCTCGACAATATCCATGGTCTCGGCATCCGTCACGCGCATGCCCTGCACGAATTCCCCCTTCTTGCCCACGCGCGCGAGCAACTGCTCGATCTGCGGCCCGCCGCCATGGATCACCACCGGATTCATGCCCACCAGCTTCAGGAGCACCACGTCGCGGGCAAAGCTCATCTTGAGGTGCGGATCGGTCATCGCATTGCCCCCGTACTTGATGACGATCAGCTTGCCGTGAAAGCGACGAATGTAGGGCATGGCTTCGGCCAGAATCTCCGCCTTCATGGTGGGCGCGATCGGGGGATGTTCGGCGTTCATCGGGGATCTCCACAAATCAGAAGAGGGCGCCCTTTCGCGTGTCAGACGCAGGCGGGCAAGACATCAGAGAATGTAGCGGGCCAGGTCCTCGCTCGCCGCGGCATCGCCCAGGCGCGCGTCCACATAAGCGGCATCAATCACAACGGTCTGCCCAGCCCGCGCCGCCGCGTCAAAGGACACGTCCTCGAGCAAGCGCTCCATAACGGTGTGCAGGCGACGGGCGCCGATATTTTCGGTGCGGCGATTGACCGAAGCGGCGATCTCGGCAATGCGCTCAACGCCTTCACGGGTGAAGTCCAGACGCACCGACTCGGCCGCAAGGAGTGCCTCGTACTGACGCACCAGACTGGCATCGGTCTCACACAGAATGCGTACAAAATCCTGTGTCGTGAGCGACTGCAATTCAACCCGGATCGGCAAGCGCCCCTGCAGTTCAGGGATCAGGTCGGAGGGGCGCGACAAATGAAAGGCGCCTGAACAGATGAACAGAATGTGGTCCGTCCGAACGACCCCGTATCGGGTGCTGACAGCGGTCCCCTCCACAAGCGGCAACAGGTCACGCTGAACCCCCTGGCGCGACACATCGGCGCCCTGACTGTCCGAGCGGCTGGTGACCTTGTCGATCTCGTCGATGAAAACGATGCCGTTTTGCTCGGTTGCGGCCACGGCCTGCGTGCGGATGTCCTCCTCATTGACCAGGCGGGCGGCTTCTTCCTGGGCGATCAGTTTCATCGCCTCACCGATCGTCACCCGACGGCTTGAGCGACGGGCAGGCATCTGGGCAAACAGCGACTGAAGCTGCTGGCCGATATCCTCCATCGCCGCCCCGCCCCCGGCGCCGGCCAGCGGCAAGAGCGGCGGCGCCGCCGAGGCAAGCTCGATATCGATCTCCCGATGATCGAGTTCACCTTCGCGCAGGCGCTTGCGGAACTTCTGCCGGGCCGCCGATTCGGCACCGTCGGGTGACGCGGCGGGGCGCGCGGGCTCTGCACCCATGCCAAACGGAAACGGCGATTGCGATTCGCTGGCCGATCGCGCGGGGGGCACCAGCACATCGAGGACCCGCTCTTCGGCGGCATCGAGCGCCCGATCGTTCACGGCCTTCATCGCCTGCTCACGCGTCTGTTTGACAGCGACTTCGATCAGATCGCGAATGATCGTGTCGACATCGCGTCCCACATAACCCACCTCGGTGAACTTGGTCGCCTCGACCTTGATGAACGGCGCCTGAGCCAGCCGGGCAAGGCGACGGGCGATCTCGGTCTTGCCCACGCCGGTCGGTCCGATCATCAGGATGTTCTTGGGCGTGATCTCATGGCGCATGGGCTCTGGAACCTGCTGGCGTCGCCAACGGTTTCTCAGGGCAATGGCCACGGCCCGCTTGGCCGCGTGCTGACCCACAATGTGCTTGTCCAGTTCGGCAACGATCGCCTCGGGCGTCATCGCAACTCCGTTTGTCGGTCGGTCGTGCAAGGGGAACGAGGGACTCAGTCGAGGGTCTCGACCGTGTGCCGATCGTTGGTGTACACACAGATCTCGCCCGCGATCGCGAGCGCTTCGCGCACGATCGACTCAGCCGAGAGGGAGGTGTGCGCAATCAGCGCGCGTGCCGCAGCCTGCGCATAGGGGCCACCACTGCCGATTGCGATCAGGCCGTGCTCGGGTTCGAGCACATCGCCATTGCCGGTAATGACCAGCGATGCATCGCGGTCGGCTACGGCCAGCATCGCCTCAAGGCGGCGCAGCATCCGATCCGTCCGCCAGTCCTTGGCCAATTCGACTGCAGCGCGCACCAGGTGTCCGGAGTGCTTCTGCAACTGGGTCTCGAAGCGCTCGAACAGCGTGAAGGCGTCCGCCGTACCCCCCGCAAACCCGGCCAGGACCCGGCCGTCGTGCAGACGCCGGACCTTTCGGGCACTGGCCTTGATGACGATCTGGCCCAAAGTGACTTGTCCATCGCCGCCCAGGGCCACGCTGGATCCGCGACGGGCCGACACGATCGTGGTGCCGTGAAACTGTTCCATCGGCGCCGACTCAATCCCCGTAGAGCTTCTGGCGCAACTCGCGGCGCTGCTGCGCTTCGAGCGATAAGGTTGCAGTGGGGCGCGCGAGCAAACGGGGCAGGCCGATCGGCTCGCCCGTCTCTTCGCAGTAGCCATAGTCGCCGCTATCGATCCGGGCAATCGACTGCTGAACCTTCTTGAGGAGCTTTCTTTCGCGGTCGCGCGTACGCAGCTCGAGCGCGTGCTCCTCCTCGATGGTCGCGCGGTCCGCCGGGTCAGGGACGATCACCGTTTCGCGCAGGTGCTCGGTCGTCTCGTCGGCATTGACCAGAATGTCCCGCTCCATCTGAGCGAGCCGCTCTCGAAAGAATGCGAGCTGCTCTCGATTCATGTAGTCCGATTCGGGCATGCGAAGCAGCGCCTCTTCGGTCAGAGGCTTGGGTTGCTGCGGCTTTTTCTCTTTAGTGGCTGCCATGTATTCCCCACCGGCGGTCGTTCAGCCTATGCAAGGCACTGTTCCAGTCCCTTGATGAAGAGGTCTTTCGGGAGCTTTTTCCCGATGAAGACCATTTTGCTGGAGGGCTTTTCGCCGGGCTGCCATTTCCGCCCGAGATCCGCCCCCATCATCATGTGAACGCCCTGGAACACCGTCTGGCGATCCGAGCCCTTCATGAAAAGCACGCCTTTATACCGCAACATGTCCGGACCGTAAACCTGGATCAGCCCGGACAGAAAATCCTCGAGCTTGGCCGGATCAAACGGACGACTGGCCCGAAACACGAAAGACTGGACACTGTCGTCGTGCTCGTGTTCGTCGCTTTCGAGAAACTCGGGGTCGATCTCGAGAATGGCATTGAGATTGAAACCGCGAATATCCAGAATTTCGGCAATCGGAGCGTCGCCAAAGTGGACCGGGCGAATCGCGGCACGAGGATTCATCCGCCGCAAGCGCAGCTTCAGCGCCTCCTGCTCTTCGGCCGTCACCAGATCAACCTTGGACATCAGGATGCGGTCCGCAAAGCCGACCTGCTCCTGAGCCTCGCGCCGCTCATCGAGTTGCGCGTTGCCATGACGGGCGTCGACGACCGTGATGATGGCGTCGAGCAGATAACGGTCGGCGATGTCCTCGTCGACAAAAAAGGTCTGGGCCACCGGGCCCGGGTCGGCCATCCCGGTCGTCTCGATGATCACACGCTCGAAATCGATTTCGCCGCGACCGCGGCGCTCGGCCAGATCGCCCAGGATGCGGATCAGATCGCCGCGAACCGTACAGCAGATACAACCATTGTTCATTTCAACGATCTGCTCTTCACGCTCCTGGAGAAGCAGGTCGTTATCGACACCTTCTTCACCGAATTCGTTCTCGATCACCGCAATACGGTGACCGTGCTGCTCGGTCAGAATGCGCTTGAGCAGCGTGGTCTTGCCGCTGCCCAGAAAGCCCGTGAGGATGGTGACCGGAATCAGGTTGGTAGACATCGAATATTCCCAGAGGGGGCGCGACCGGCGCGCCCGTTTCAATCAAATGCGCTGCACCAGCAGCCCTTTCAGATACTCACCCTCCGGGTGTGTGAGCAACACCGGATGGTCTTCGCCGGCCTGCAATCGTTGGATCATCTGCGCGTTGACCTTCGCATCAAACACCGCGCCTGCGACAATTTTCTGAAAAAGGTCTACGTCAATCGCACCCGAGCAGGAAAACGTCAGCAAGTGCCCGCCGGGTTCGAGCAGCCTGAGGGCGTGAAGATTCAATTGCTTGTAGGCCCGTGCCGCCCGGTCAACATGCTGCGCGGACGGCGCAAATTTTGGCGGATCCAGCACGATCAGGTCAAAGCGGCGCCCCTCGTGGACCAGGGATTTCAGCGCCTCGAACACGTCCTGCTCGATCCAATGTGAGGGCTGATCGATCGCATTCAAGCCCTGCTGAGCCTGGGCGCGCGCGAGTGCGTCGGCGCTCGAATCGATCGACCAGGCCTCACGAGCGCCCGCCTTGAGCGCGGCAAGCGTGAATCCTCCGGTATAACAGAAGCAGTTGAGCAGGCTGCGGCCCTGGGCGATCGACGCGAGCCGCCTGCGATTGTCGCGCTGGTCGATGTAAAACCCCGTCTTGTGCCCCTGAACCACGTCGACCTGATAGCGCACGCCGTCCTCGTGAACCTCGATCGGACCGCTGGGCACCGGTCCGGCCACGGGCCCCTCACGCGATTCGAGACCCTCTCGACGACGACTGGCCGCATCTGAACGTTCGTAGATTGCCGAACATCCCGTCACGCGGGGCAGGATATCCAGGAGGGCCTCTCGGCGCGCTTCAATGCCGGCAGCCAGGTACTGCACGACCAGTTGTGTGTCGTAGCGGTCGACGATCAGCCCAGGCAGGCGATCCGCCTCGCCGAACACGAGGCGCAACGCGTTGCTGCGCACCGCCAGCCCCGCACGACGCGCGACCGCCTCGGCCAGACGCTGAGACAACCAGTCATCGTCCGGGTACTCGTCCTCGGCAAAACTCCACATCCGGACGCGCAGGGTGGAGCTTGGGCTGAAGGCCCCCCAGCCCAGGACCGACCCATCCGAGGCATCGACCCGGACGAGCTCGCCCGAATCCGGCTGACCCTCCACCCGCGCAATCGATCCCGGGTAGATCCAGGGATGGCGATGGATCAAGGACCGCTCCTTGCCGGCGCGCAGCACCACCCGCGACTCTTTCCTCATGGCCCGGACCCTCCCGAATCGCGCCGGGCACGGGGATGCGCGGCGTCATAGACCGCGGCCAGCCGCTGGAAATCCAGCGCGGTGTAGATCTGCGTACTGGCAATGCTCGCGTGACCCAGCAGCTCCTGGACGGCCCGCAAATCACCGCTCGACTGGAGCAGATGACTGGCGAAGGAGTGCCTGAGCATGTGGGGGTGGACAGGCACGGACTGGCCGGTCTGGGCGCTGCGCTTGCGCAGTTGTTCCTGAACCACCCGATGCGCGATCCGGGCGCCCCGTTGCCCCAGGAACAGTGCCCGCGAATCCGCCTGGGGCTGGCGCGCGAGATACGCCTCGCGAACAGGCAGCCAGTCCTGGATGGCCGCCCGGGCGGCCTGACCGATCGGCACCCGCCGCATCCGCCCGCCCTTGCCCGTCACCGTGAGTTCGGCCTCTGCGAGCGTCAGCCAGCTCACCGAGCGCGCCGGTGGCGCATCGAAATAGTGAATGTCCAGGCTGACCAGCTCGGACAGGCGCAGGCCGCTTGAATAGAGCAATTCGAACATCGCCCGGTCGCGCGCGGACTCGAAGATCTGAGCGGCTGATCGGGTCCGCTCGACGGACGGCCCATCGCCTGCAGCGCCGGGCCGATCGGCGTCGGGCTCGGCAACCAGTCGAACCGCCTGGTCAGGCGTCAGCGCGCGCGGCAGCAGGCGCGGCGCGCGGGGTGCACGGACCCGGCGAACCGGGTTCGTGCTGACCTGGCCCGCTTCGAGCAGGCCGTCAAAAAACCCTCTCCAGGCAGACAGTTTGCGCGCGATCGAGCGGGGCGACAGACCCTCGGCGCTCTGACGGCCCACCCACCGACGGATCAGATGTTCGTCGATCGCCGCCCACTCAATGGGCGTCCGGGAACCGTCACCGCCGATTGACCGATCGCTGCGCACGCGATGGACCAGATCGTCCAGATCCCTGCGATAGGCGAGCACGGTACGGGGCGAATACCCGCGCTGGCGCGCCAGCGCCTGGAGAAAGCGGTCGATGATCGGCTCAGCGACAGGGGGCTCGGCGGACAGCGAGACCCCATCGCCGTCACCGGACGAGGACCTCATGCACTCGGCTCGGCGTCAACCAGCCGTCCCAGAGCCGCGCTGGCGATCTCCGCGATCCGCTCGAGAAAGGCCGTGCCCATCGTGGGTCCGAAGCGATCCGGATCGCCCGAACCCAGCACCAGCAGGCCAAAGCTGGCCGGCTCGATCCCGCGGCGCAACGGGATCAGCGCGAGTGACCGGGCGTCGACCCCGCCCGAGGGCAACCAGGCGCGAAAGGCCTGATCGGCCGACGGGCCACAGTAGGGCAGCATCATCTGGTCGACCCGATCGATCAGGCCATCCGGTTGCGGCTCGCACCATTCGGGGCTCAGACGACGGGCATCGACCCGCCACAACCTGAGCGCGATCAGCGGCACCGCGAATTCGGTCCGCATCGCATTGACCACGATACCCGGCAGCTGCTCGACCCGCTCCGCCGCGAGAAGCCCTCTGACCCAGTGCAGGAGCTTTTGCGTAATGGCTTCGTTGTCGCGCCCGATATGAACCCATTCGCCGAGTTTGCGCTCCATCTGGCGCAGGCGCTCGCGGAGGATCTCGATCTGTCGATCCTGCAGCGAGAGCGCCTTGCCATCATGCGGGCTGGGCAGGCGCATCATCGACAGCACATCGGGTCGTCGGGAGAAGAAATCGGCGTGCTCGCTCAGCCAGGCCGCGACGCCGTGTTCGTCCAGCTGCGGCGCCACGGCCCCCCCCTTCGTTGAGGTGTGATCCGGATCAGTCATAGTTCGATCTCACCCTCGAAAACGGTTTCGGCCGGGCCGGTCATGAATACGGAGCCCTCGCCCGACCAGTCGATCTCGAGCTCGCCGCCCCGTGCGTGAACGCGTACCGGCGTTTGCAGGAGCCCCTGATGGATTCCCGCCACCGCCGCCGCGCACGCCCCCGTGCCGCACGCGAGCGTCTCGCCCACACCGCGCTCAAAGACGCGCAAGCGGATCTGGTGTGCGTCCAGACGCTGGGCAAAACCGGCATTGACCCGGCGGGGGAAGCGGCGATGCCGCTCAATCAGCAGGCCCTCGGTGGCGACGGGCGCAACATCCACGTCGTCGACCCACTGAACGGCGTGGGGGTTACCCATCGAGAGCACGCTGACCCAACGCGGGCCGGCCGGCAGCTCGATGGGCCAGAGGCGGCCCTGCCCGGCTTCGCGGGCGGGCAGATCGCTCGCGTCGAACGGAATCCGATCCAGCTCAAAAATGGGCGCCCCCATGTCGACCCGAACCCGGCCCCCGCCGATTTCGCAGGGCTCGATGATCCCCGAGAGGGTCTGTACCCGAATCGACCGCCGATCGGTGAGCCCGCGGTCGAGCACGAAGCGCACAAAACAGCGGGCACCGTTGCCACAGTGCTCGACCTCGGCCCCATCGGCATTGAATATCCGGTATCTGAAATCGATTCCGGAACCCGGCGAAGGTTCGACGACCAGAATCTGGTCGGCGCCGACGCCAAAGTGGCGATCGGCCAGGTGTTGCAGCTGCGCTGTCGTCAGGGAAAAGGGCTCGCGCGTGGCATCGATCACCACGAAATCGTTGCCGGCGCCCTGCATCTTGGTAAATCGAAGTCTCATTCGCGGATTATCGCCGATCCGCAGCGCTCGAGCGACCATAGAGGGCAGGCTCGCCCTCGGGACGGGTCTTGAATCGCCGATGCGACCACAGGTACTGGTCGGGCATCCGGCGGATTTCATCTTCGATGAACCGATTCATCCGCACGAGCATCGGCCGGGGATCCAGGTCATCGGCCTCGGCCCAGGGCGCGTGCAGCCTCGCCACATAGCCCTCCGGGGTCATCTCGGTCACCATGGGCAAGACCACCGCGCCCGCGGCGCGGGCGAGGCGGGGCAGCGCCGTCACCGTTGCTGCGGGGACCCCGAAGAACGGGACGAACACCGCTTCGCGTCGACCCAGATCCATGTCGGGGGAGTAGTGCAGCACGGCCCCGTCGCGAAGCGCGCGAACGAGGGGTCGCACGCCCTCGCGCCGCGCGATCATCCGGGCGCCCAGGCGGGCCCGTCCGGTCGTCATGGCCTCGGTCAGCGCCCGGCTTCGCTGGGGTGAGTACATCGACACGAGCGGGTGCTCAAGCAGCAATCGGATCCCTCCCGCATC
Source organism: Pseudomonadota bacterium (assembly GCA_039800205.1). GTDB lineage: Bacteria > Pseudomonadota > Gammaproteobacteria > Burkholderiales > Burkholderiaceae_E > SYIM01. The sequence continues at coordinate 21,724 of JBDLRB010000279.1, forward strand.
AATCCCCATGAAGTGCGGCGCGAGGACGATCACCGGCCGGCCATCCCGGATCAGGGTCTGAAGATGTTCCATGCCCTCGAGTCGGCACAGTCGCCGAATCCGTTCGGGCGGCGCGTGCCAGAAAACGAACCGATCCAGGAAACTGCGCGCATAGGCCCTGAAGTGGGCACGGGCAATCGCCCGTCGTTGCGGCTCACTCAAATCGGGAAAGCACAGTCGAAGGTTAATCAGCGTCACCCGCCGCCGGGGGGAGGCAAGCAGCCAGACGAGGCCACCCAGACCGTCGGCGATCCCGCGCAGGAGTCCGAACGGCAGATGGGACAGCCCACGTGCGAGGGCCAGACCGACGCGAATCAGGGGCTCTCGCATCACCGCGCCCCGCCTTCGAGATCGCCTTTGACGGCCGAGCCCGCTCCGCTGAATCGAGGCGCAGGAAGACCCTCGAGCGGGGGATCGACTCCCGGAGGACGACGGTAGCGGCTGTACCCCCACAGGTACTGCTCGGGACAGCTCCGAATGAGTCGCTCCATTGCAGCGTTCAGGGCATCCGGATAGGGGGCTGCCTGCATGGCCTCGATTCGCAGCAGCCAGCCGCCTGCGCGTCGTTGGGCCACCGCGAGGAGCACACAGACCGGGCCGCTTCGCGCCAGCCGCGCGGGTAGCGTCATCGTAAAGGCCGGACGCCCGAAAAAAGGGGACCACTCGCCCTGGCCAGCGGTCGGCACCTGATCGGGCAGCAAGCCCACCGCCTCCCCCTCGCGCAGACTGCGCAGCATCGCGCGGACACCCGCGACCGACGCCGGCACAGCACGCATCTGACCGGTGTTCCGGGACGCCTCGAGCACGCGAGCGAGCGCAGGCGTTGGCGGGGGCTTGAACATCACGGTGATCGGCGCCTGACCCGCGAAGAATCGGGCGGCCAGATCGAAGGCACCCAGATGCGGGGTCAGGAACAGGATGCCCTCTCCGCGCGTCTGCGCACGGGCGATCAGGTCAAAGCCCTCGGTCACCACGCATTGGTTCAGAAGCTCAGCGGGGCGCACCCAGACATACGGCAACTCGGCAAGCGTTTGACCGGTGTGTGCGGCCACACGCCAGCGGAGCGCGCGTGCGTCGAGGCCGGCCTGGCCCAGGTTCTCGCGGATCTTTCTGCGGTAGCGCGGCGACAGCAGGTAGGTCGCACAGCCCGCAAGTCCACCCAGGAAACGAGCGAGGCGCAGCGGCAGGCGCGCCCAGAGCGCGACCGCAACGCCCGCACGGCCGGCACGTCGGATCGCGTCCGGTGCCGGGAGCGGCGCCGGACCGTGTGGCGTCCCGGATGAACCGGACGATTCGCTCGGAATCTGCAAGACGAAGACTCTCACCAAAGAAAACCGGCCCAGGATCGGGTCGGCGGCAGGGGACACCCCAATATTCGCAAAACGCCAGCCACCAGAAAACCTGAAATGGGCCCGGGCTGCAGCAACCATCATATAATCAACCCCATCGCCGACTTAATGGACAACTTGCGGGGCGATCGGATCGGTGTTCGAACCGTCCGTAAATGCCGCTAAAGCGTCGCCGTTCTCCAGGATCGGCTGCGCGGGGTGTTTCCCGGTATGCAGCCCGGGGCCCCAGTCCCGACCGATTCAACTTGGAGATTGGCATGGCCAACGATTATCTGTTTACTTCCGAATCCGTATCCGAAGGTCACCCGGACAAGGTGTCCGATCAGATCTCGGATGCCATCCTGGACGCGATCCTGTCCCAGGACAAATACTCGCGCGTTGCCGCGGAAACGCTCTGCAATACGGGTCTGGTCGTCCTGGCGGGTGAGATCACCACCAACGCCAACGTGGACTACATCCAGGTCGCGCGCGACACGCTCAAGTCCATCGGCTACGACAACACCGAATTTGGTATCGATTACAAGGGTTGCGCCGTGCTGGTGGCCTATGACAAGCAATCCCCTGATATCAAGCGGGGGGTCGACGCTGCCCACGATGACGACCTCGAGCAGGGCGCGGGTGACCAGGGTCTGATGTTCGGTTACGCGTGCGACGAGACGCCCGAACTGATGCCCGCTGCGATCTACTATTCGCACCGCTTGGTCGAGCGTCAGGCCCAGGTTCGTCGGGACGGCCGGCTGCCCTGGCTGCGTCCGGACGCCAAATCCCAGGTGACGCTGCGCTATGTCGATGGTCAACCGTCATCGGTCGATACTGTGGTGATCTCCACACAGCATGCGCCGGATGTCTCGAACGAGACGATTCGCGAAGGCGTGATCGAAGAAATCATCAAGCCGGTGATTCCGCAGGCACTGCTCAAAGGCGACGTCCGCTACCTGATCAACCCCACGGGGCGATTCGTGGTGGGCGGTCCGCAGGGCGATTGCGGACTGACCGGTCGAAAGATCATCGTCGACACGTATGGCGGCGCAGCCCCTCACGGCGGCGGCGCGTTTTCCGGGAAAGATCCGTCGAAAGTGGACCGGTCAGCCGCCTATGCCGCACGCTACGTGGCCAAGAACGTCGTCGCGGCAGGCCTGGCCAGCCGGTGCCTGGTCCAGGTGTCCTACGCAATTGGCGTTGCACGGCCCACCTCGGTGTGGGTGACCACACAAGGCACCGGAAAGATCAGCGACGAGCGCATCGCGCAACTGGTCGCCGAACACTTCGACCTGCGTCCGAAGGGCATCGTCCGGATGCTCGATTTGCTGAGGCCTATTTACCGCAAGACGGCGGCCTATGGACACTTCGGTCGTGACGAGCCGGAGTTCACCTGGGAACACACCGACCGGGCCGAAGCGCTGCGTGCGGCGGTCTGATCGAGCGTGCCGGGTCCGCCCGCGGGAGGGGTGCGTATCGCCCACGGGATCGGACCTGACCTGAATCAGGAACGGGTGCATCCGGTCTGACACAGGTCAAGGCGACCGGCGCAAACTTGAGCGTTAATGCGAGATATGTCGACGCAAGCCAAACATTTGCCACAGTCTCCGAAGCAGGCGGAATTCACCGGACAATCCGCCTGCTGCCTGGCCGCCGAGTCCCTGTCGGGCGACTGCCGCCTGGGATTTGCCGAACGATTCCGCATGATCGAGACCGAGTGTCGCTTTGGTCTCGCGTGTGGCCGGGGCTGTCACCAGGCTCAACGCTCAACGCTTGGCTTTGCCGGCCATGCTGCAGTGCTCGCAGGGGTGGTGGGGCCCATCGAAGCGGCCAGCAACGAGCGCGACCTCAAGGAGCCCTGAAGTTGTGAGGGCCTTATCCGCCGTCGCCCGGACAGACTGGTAAGATATCTGATTGCTTCGAGGAGCGCTGCGACGCAACACGGCTGATCCGACCGGATCCCTCGCCGTACTGCTGCCAGGCTCGATGCAGCGGTGACGCATCCGTCGTCACCGTCCCGTTTCAACGGCGCTCGCTGATTCGCGTTGACCCGCGGTTGGCGAGCCCCCGGCAGCCCGACCGCATGCAACGCCTTTTCCATCACGGAGTTGCCATGTCTGCTGTTCTGAAACCCGTCCCATTCAACGATTTCCACGTCGCCGACCTGTCGCTCGCCGATTGGGGCCGCAAGGAAATCCGTATTGCCGAAACCGAGATGCCCGGGCTGATGGCCATCCGCGACGAGTACGCGGCAGCCCAGCCGCTCAAGGGCGCCCGAATCACCGGATCGCTCCACATGACGATCCAGACGGCTGTCCTGATCGAAACCCTCGCTGCGCTCGGCGCTCAAGTTCGTTGGGCCTCCTGCAATATCTTTTCGACGCAGGATCATGCTGCTGCGGCGATTGCGGCCGCCGGCATTCCGGTCTTTGCCTACAAGGGCGAAACGCTCACCGAATACTGGGACTACACTCATCGCATTTTCGAATGGGCCGATGGTGAGCCCAGCAACATGATCCTGGACGATGGCGGTGATGCGACGCTGCTGCTGCACCTGGGCAGTCGCGCGGCCACAGACCCGTCGGTGCTCGCACACCCGGGCAGCGAAGAAGAGGTGGCGCTGTTCGATTCGATCAAGGCCCGCCTGGCCAAGGATCCGGGCTGGTATGCGCGTCAGCTCCAGTCGGTCGTTGGCGTGACCGAAGAAACCACCACGGGCGTGAAGCGGCTCTATCAAATGGCCGCGCAAGGTCAACTCGCCTTCCGGGCGATCAACGTCAACGACTCGGTCACCAAGAGCAAGTTCGACAATCTGTACGGCTGCCGCG
>JBDLRB010000280.1:0-67869 GCA_039800205.1 Pseudomonadota bacterium
AAATGGTCAAAGGTGCCGCGCCGGGCTCTCCCTGGCACGCGCTGGAACGATTGATCCTCGCCCTTGCCGGGCTCGAATGTGCAACCACGGATGCCTGAACACGTGCCTCAAGACCTGACGGACCCCGCCGCGTGGCTGGCCCCACTGGGCCGTCGCGCCCGCACCGCCGGCCGCGCCATGGCTCGCTCATCGGGAGCCGCGCGCGATCAAGCGCTGCTCGAAATTGCACAGTCGCTGCGCCGTGATCAGGCGCTGCTCTGTGAGGCCAACGCGCTCGACCTCGAGGCAGCGCGCCGCGCAGGCCATGATGAGGCCTTCGTCGACCGGCTTGCGCTGACGCCCAAAGTCATCGAGGCGATGGCTCAGGGACTCGAGCAGATCGTCATGCTGCCCGATCCGGTCGGTGCGATGCTGGACCTGAGTTATCGCCCCTCGGGGATTCAGGTCGGTCGTATGCGGGTGCCCTTGGGTGTGATCGGCATCATTTACGAGTCACGACCCAACGTCACGATCGATGCCGCGGGTCTGTGCATCAAGTCGGGCAATGCGGCGATCCTGCGCGGGGGCTCGGAAGCCTTTCACAGCAATCAGGCCCTGGCCGATCGCGTCCGTCAAGGGCTCGAACGCGCCCAGCTTCCGGCCGATGCCGTACAGGTCATCGACACCACCGATCGCGCTGTGGTGGGCGCGATGTTGCTCGCCACCGATTGGATCGATGTGATCGTACCGCGCGGCGGCAAGTCACTGACCGAACGGGTGGCTCGCGATGCACGGGTCCCGGTGATCCTGCACCTCGATGGCATCTGCCACACCTACGTCGATGACGCGGCCGATCTCGAGATGGCGATCCGGATTGCGGACAATGCCAAGACGCAGCGCTATTCGCCCTGCAACACCATGGAAACGCTCCTGGTCGCCGAAGGCATCGCCGGGCGCTTGCTGCCCGAACTCGGCCGCATCTATGTGGACAAGGGCGTCGAACTGCGCGCTGACCCGGCCAGCGCAGCGATCCTGACCGCGGCCGACCTCCCCTGGATGCCTGCAAGCGAGGAAGATTGGCAGACTGAGTACCTGGCGCCCATCCTCTCGATCCGGGTGGTCCGCGGGCTGGACGAGGCCATCGAGCACATCGAGCGGTATGGCTCCAGACACACTGATGCGATCATCACCAACGACCACAGCCGAGCCATGCGCTTTCTCAGAGAGGTCGACTCTTCATCGGTCATGATCAATGCGTCCACCCGCTTCGCAGACGGCTTCGAATATGGCCTGGGAGCCGAAATCGGCATCTCGACCAACAAGCTCCATGCCCGGGGACCGGTCGGACTCGAGGGCCTCACCTCACTCAAGTACGTCGTGCTGGGCACGGGTCAGATCCGGACCTGAACCATGGACAGCGGCTATCTGTGGGTCAAGTCCCTGCATATCGTTTTCGTCACCAGCTGGTTTGCTGGCCTCTTCTACCTGCCCCGCATCTACGTCAATCTGGCGATGGTGCCTGAGGCGGGCGCCGAACGGGACCGGCTCCTGTTAATGGCCGGCAAGCTCTGGCGTTTCATGCAACCCCTGATGGGGCTTGCACTGCTGTTCGGACTGTGGCTCTGGCTCGGTTACGGTGTGGGGCTGGGGGCCGGAAACGGCTGGATGCACGCGAAATTACTGATCGTCGTGCTGCTGCTGGTCTACCACCATCTCTGCGGGCGAGTCCTGCGCCAGTTCAGACAGGGACTGAACCGGCGAGGTCACGTCTGGTTCCGGTGGTTCAATGAGGCCCCGGTGATTGCACTGCTCGTCACCGTCATTCTTGTCGTCGTGAAGCCGTTCTGATGCAAGACATTCACACGCCGGCCTTCACCCATCCCCGCGCGCTGTTTGCGACCTGTCCGCGTGGTCTCGAAGTTCCCCTGGCTACCGAACTCGCACGTCTGGGGGTGGGCGAAATCCGGGTCGCGTCGGCCGGCGTCCACTTTCGTGCGAGCCTCACTCAGGCCTGGAGGGTCAACCTGCACTCGCGGATCGCGAGCCGTGTGCTGCTCTGGTTGACCCAGGGCAGCTATCGTAATGAGGACGATCTCTATCGACTGGCGCGCAGCGTCGCCTGGGAGCACTGGTTCGACCCCGGGATGAGCCTGCGCGTGGACGTGGGCGCTCAGCGCTCGCCCATCACCAGCCTCAATTTCGTGACCCTGCGCATCAAGGACGCAATCGTTGATCGTTTCCGCGATCTCTCGGGTCGCCGGCCGTCGATCAACACGCGGGATCCCGACGTGCGGGTGCAGGCCTTTCTGGGTCCGCGGGAAGCGACCGTCTATCTCGATCTGTCGGGCGAATCCCTGTTCAAGCGCGGCTGGCGGGGCGGCGATGACGACAAGGGCGAGGCACCCCTCAAGGAAAATCTGGCCGCCGGCCTGATCGCTCTGGCGGGCTGGCACGCCGATCTGCCCTTTTACGACCCCTTCTGTGGTTCCGGAACGCTCCTGATCGAGGCCGCTCAGCAGGCGCTCGCCATCGCGCCGGGGCAGGCTCGCGCGTTCGGGTTCGAGCGATTGAAAATGTTCGACGCGGTCGCCTGGGCCGACCTCCGCCGGGATGCGGCCCTGCAGGCGCAAGCTCGCCAGACGGCGCTTCGCGCTGGGGAATGGTCGCTGCATCTGGCGGGGTCCGACATCGATGGCCGAGCGGTCCTGCGTGCCCAGCGAAACATCGAGCACGCGGGTCTGCCCGCGGACCTGATCCGGGTCGGAGTGACTGATCTGGCGTCCGATCAGTACCTGGCCCCCTGGCGGAATCTACCGGAGGGGCCGGCCGCGCCAGGCGCACGCCCACGCGGGGTGATCGTCGGCAACCCCCCCTACGGCGCGAGGATGGCGGCCGAGCGGTCGCCCGGCCATCGAGACGATCGAAGCAGTGCGCGGCAGGATCGACGCCCGCCTCGGGGCGAGTCGTTCAGCCCCCGATCGGAGCCCCCCAGCGGCGAGCGTGACCGGCGGCATGTCGAAGTCATGGCTCGATGCGGCGACACCCTCCGGCGCTGTTTTGCGGGCTGGTCACTTCACCTGATCACGACCGACCCGGATCTGCCCTCGCAGCTACAGCTCACCCCCCGTCGTGACCTTCATCACCTGTTCAATGGTGCCCTGGCCTGCCAGTACTACCATTTCGACCTCCCCGGGTCGACGCCATCGTGAGTCCGGAAGCCGCACGGCCGTCTGCCGACCCGCACACCATCGAGCGGCTGCGCGCGGTCGAGGACCGGCTGGCACGCGCGTGCACCCTGGCTGGACGGCCCCGAAGCGACGTCCTGCTGCTGGCGGTCAGCAAGACCGTGAGCCCCGAGCGGGTCCTGGCACTCGCTGCCTGCGGTCAGCGGGCCTTTGCGGAGAACTACCTGCAGGAAGCGCTCGAGAAGATTGAACAATGCCGGCTGCAGGCGCCCGCGCTCGAACTCGTCTGGCACTTCATCGGTCCGATTCAATCGAACAAGACCCGCGCGATCGCCGAACAGTTTGACTGGGTGCACTCGGTCGACCGGGAAAAGATCGGCCGTCGGCTGGCTGAGCAACGCCCTGCGGGACGCGCGCCCCTCGAGATCTGCGTTCAGGTCAATCTGTCGGGCGAGTCCAGCAAGAGCGGCTGTACGCCCGAAGAAGCTCCAGCCTTGTGCCGTACCCTCGCGGGCTTGAGCGGCCTCCGACTGCGCGGTTTGATGACCCTTCCGGCCCCCGGAGCCTCAGCGCTGCTCCGCGACCGGCCGTTCGAGCGTCTCGATGAACTGCGCCAAGCGATTCGAGACATGCTAAAAGCCGAGGCGCCTGATCAGGCGGCTCGGTTTGACACGCTTTCAATGGGCATGTCGGACGATCTGGAGGCTGCGGTGGCTGCGGGATCGACGATCGTCCGGGTCGGCACCGCCCTGTTCGGGCGGCGCGACTGATCTCAGGCGTAAGCCCGGTCAGGCCATCGCCTTGATGGCCGAGGCGAGGCGGCTCTTGTAACGCGAGGCAGCATTCTTGTGAATGATTTTCTTATCCGAAATGCGGTCGATGATCGACTGCGATGCCTGCATCACCTGGGTCGCGGCAGCCTTGTCGCCTTTGCTGATGGCCTTGCGAACCGCCTTGATGGCGGTGCGAAGCGCAGACCGCTGGCTGGAATTGTGCGCATTTCGAATAACCGCCTGGCGGGCGCGCTTGCGAGCTGAAGCAATATTGGCCATGAATGATCCAAAGAGTATTCTTTTGGGAAAGCCTTAAATTCTATTATGGTTCAGCTTTTCGACGCAAGCTTACCCAGGATTCTGCTCAGATGAACATGCTGCGCGCTGCAGCGACCGTCAGCGGCCTCACCCTGATGTCACGCATCACGGGGCTTGTGCGCGAAATGATCACGGCCGCCCTGTTCGGTGCCTCGGCCATGACCGACGCGTTCTTTGTGGCCTTTCGCCTGCCCAATCTGCTCAGACGGCTGTTCGCCGAGGGCGCATTCTCCCAGGCCTTCATTCCCATGCTGGCCCGCCATCGCCCGCTGGGCGACGGTGAGGCCGCTTCTCAGGTCAATGCCCGACGCTTCATCGATGCCGTCGCGAGTGCGCTCTTCTGGTCGCTTGCGCTGATCACCGCCCTGGGGGTGCTGAGTGCGCCGGTACTGGTGTGGTTGATGGCGTCGGGGCTGGCCGACACGCCGGATGCCCTGTCCGCTGCCGTCGTGATGACCCGTCTGATGTTTCCCTACATCCTGTTGATCTCACTCGCCGCCTTGGCCGCCGGCATTCTGAACACCTGGCAGCGCTTCGCCATTCCGGCGTTCACTCCCGTCCTGCTGAATCTGTCCATGATCGGCGCGGCCAGCCTGCTCTCGCCCCATGTCGACCCGCCCGTTCTGGCGCTGGCCGCCGGGGTGATGGTGGGCGGGATGGCACAACTCGGTCTGCAGGCCTGGGCCTTGTATCGCCTGGGCCTGTTGCCGCGCATCGCGCTGAATCCCTTCCGCTCCTTTGCCCATCCTGATGCGCGCCAGGTGCTCGCGCGGATGGCCCCGGCGGTGCTTGCCGTCTCGGTCGCCCAGATCAGCCTGATGATCAACACCCATATCGCGTCGAGACTGGCCCCAGGCAGCGTCTCTTGGATCAACTACGGTGATCGCCTGATGGAGTTTCCGACTGCACTACTCGGCGTGGCGCTCGGCACGGTGTTGCTGCCTTCGCTTGCCCGGGCCGGCGAGCGCGGGGACCACGCGGGCTACAGCGAATTGCTCGACTGGGGGCTGCGGCTCACGGTTGCGCTCGCGCTGCCCGCCATGGTGGGCCTGGCCCTGATGGCCGAGCCCCTCACCGCCCTGCTGTATCACTACGGGCGTTTCGAGGCCCACGATGTGACCATGACCGCGCGTGCGGTGCAGGCCTACGCCCTGGGCCTGCTGGGTCTGATCGCAATCAAGGTCCTGGCCCCCGGTTTTTACGCGCGCCACGATGTACGCACGCCTGTACGGATCGCCCTGCTGGTGCTGGTTGCCACACAGTTGATGAATATCGCCTTCGTCCCCTGGCTGGATCACGCCGGATTAGCGCTCTCGATTTCCGTCGCTGCGTGGATCAACGCCGGCTTGCTGATGCGGGGTTTGCTGAAAAATGGTGCCTGGCGCCCCTCGAACGGTTGGGCCGCCTGGGGAGGGAAGGTCCTGAGCGCCAGCCTCGCCATGGCCGGGCTGCTCGCGGCGCTGGCCCCTCGGATCGACTGGCTGACGCTGGCCGATTCGCCGCTGAGCCGTGCAGGCCTCGCACTCGGCCTGGTCGCCGCGGCAGCCGCGGTGTATTTTGGGTCGCTGGGTCTGATGGGCGTCCGGCCCAGAGACTTCAGGCGATCGACGGCATGACCCGGGCCGGGCTCACGCTGCCGGCCTGGACGATCTCAGAAGCCGACCCGACGGCTGGGTCACCGGCGCACCGACCGGCGGCAGCCGGCGTCCATTCACGATCACCGCCTCGATCCCGGAGGCTCGGCTGATCAGACGGTCCTCGCCTGCAGGCAGGTCATGCACCCGCTCGAGCGGACCCGCACCGACCGTCTGGGGATCAAGAACCACCACATCGGCTGGGAGCCCGACTGCGAGGCGGCCCCGATCGTTCAGCCCGAAAATCGATGCGGGCTTGGCCGTGAGCTGGTGAATGCCGTCCTCGAGGCTCATGGCAGCGCGCTCGCGGACCCAGTAGCCCAGCAAGTGGGTGGCATAGCAGGCATCGCAGAGCTGGCTCAGATGCGCGCCCCCGTCCCCCAGGCCGATCAGCACCTCGGGCGCCGTAATGATGTCGCGCACCTCGTTGTCCTCAAAATTCAGGAGCGCGGTGCGCATCCGCAGTTTCAGGTCGTCACGCAGCGCCAGATCAAACATCAGATCGATGGGATCGAGGCCCCGCTCGGCAGCGAGTGCGTAGAGGGGTCGTTCTGCAAGCGCGGGCTCCCCGCCGCTCCAGGCGACCACTGCACGACGAAGCGATGCCCGCCGACTATCGCCCTCGGCCACCCCGCCCATGAACCATTCATCGTCCGGACCGGCCGCTTCGGCCTGGCGCCGGACCCTCGCCCGAAAACTCGGATCGGCGTAGAGGGCGCGGCGTGCCGCATCGCTATCGGCCTTGCGCAGGGGCTCGAAGGACGCCCAGGTGTCGAAAATGACCGGCGAGCGGAAATCAAACTCGACCAGGATCGGACGGCAGGCACCTTGCGGGTAAATAGGCAGGCCCCGGGCCCGCTGCGCTGCCGCTTTCTGCAGTTGGGCCACATGGGACCCCGGACCCAATGAGCCGGCAAGCATCGCGGTCCAGACGACGGGTCGGCTCGAACGATGGTGAAGCGCCTCGAATTCGTCCCAACGCGGGTCACGGCCCACGTTGTAGTGAAACACGCCATGGCCCGCGTCGGCGAGCGCATCGGCGATTTCGAGCATCTCATCGAAATCGGCCAGCCGGCTGGGCACCGGCAGGCCGCCGTAGCCGATATGAATCTTCGAGACCGAGGTGGCAAAACCCACGGCGCCGGCGGCCATCGCCTGCGCGACCAGGCGTCTCATCTCGGCCCGTTCGGTCGCTGTCGCGGCGCGCTGCGTGGCCTCTTCACCCATCACCCAAAGTCGGAGCGGGGTATGACCCACCATTGCCGCGACATTGATGCCCAAGGGCAATCGCTCAAGGGTGTCCATGAATTCGGGAAAGGATTCGAAGGGCCATTCGGGTCCGATGCCCGCCTGCAGTGCAGACAGGCTCATTCCTTCGACCCGCTCGAGCGTCTGGAGGATGAGCGACCGATGCGCAGGGCGGGTCGGCGCGATCCCGAAGCCACAGTTGCCCATGACAACGGTCGTGACGCCATGCCAGGGCGAGATGGTCAGCACCGGATCCCATAGGACCTGCGCATCGTAGTGGGTATGAATATCGACAAAGCCCGGACACACCACCCGCCCATCGGCTTCGATCGTCTCGCGCGCGCGGCCACTGAGCCGGCCCATCGCAGTCACGCGCCCCTCACGGATACCGAGATCGGCCCGAACGCGCGCCGATCCGGTCCCATCGATGATCTCCCCCCCCCGGATGACAAGGTCAAACTCGAATGGGCTCGCATGACTCGACGAGTCGGTCGCACTCATATCTGTCTCCAGCGATGGGGTATGGCAGTCACGCTACAGGATCCGGGCAGCCTTGAGGCCGCCCGATCTCAGTCACGGGCAGGGATTGTGCCGAAAAACAGGGGCGACGTCAGCGCAATGCCGCTGCGTTGGCCAGCGTCAGGTCGGTCATGAACATATGGCCCGTCGCATGGGTGATCATTTCGGGGATCCCCGAGGCGAGGGCAATCGACTGCGGCGTGACGCCACAGCCCCAGAACACGGGGATTTCGCCTTCGGCCGGCGCGTTGTACCGGCCACTGTGGATGCGAGTCATATCGGTCACACCGATGGCCGCTGGATCGCCCACATGAACAGGCGCGCCATGCGCAATCGGATAACGGGAGGTCACTTCGATCGTCCGCATCAGGAGCGCTGCAGGGACCGGGCGCATGCTCACCACCATGTTGCCCCGCAGTCGCCCGGCCGGTACGCAGGCAATGTTCGACTCGTACACCGTCACCCGCCCATTGGGATCGTCAAGATGACGCAGCGGAATGCCCGCATCGAGCATCGCCTGGTCAAACGACAGGCTGCAGCCCATCAGAAAACCGACATGGTCGTCCCGCCAGAGTTCGAGCAGATGGGGCACTTCATCCACCAGTTCGCCGTGCCTGAAAATCCTGAATCGGGACAGGTCGGTCCGGATATCCGCGCCTTGGGCTGCGATCCGGGGGACCGGGTCACCCGGATCAAGCACCTCGAGAATCGGGCACGGCTTGGGGTTTCGCAGACAGAAGCTCAGAAAATCGAAGGCGTAATCGCGCGGAACGATGGCCAGGTTCGCTTGCAGGTTGCCGCGCGAAATACCGGTCGTCGCCTGTGTCCATCGACCCTCGCGAACCAGCGCACGGATCTCGCGTGGGCGGGCATGAAGCAGATCCGCACGGGTCAGTGCACGATCTGCCGACCAGACTTGGGACACAACGTCGTTCATCGCTCAGGACTCCTGCGGGGCGTCTTCAGACTGCGGCGGCGAAGCGAGGTTGCCCCGACCGCCAGGTCGACTCTAGCGCAGCCTGTCAAGCTCGGACAAGGCGCTTCGACTGATCCGGTCGGATCAGCGCGAAGGGGGACGCGTGGCGGCACGCTTGCGGACGGACGGTTCAATCTGGCGTTCGATCCCGCTGAAACCCCACGCGTGCGCTGATCCGTTCCCATTCGCGCAGGCGCCCAGCCCCCACCACAGGATGAATCGATGCCCACCGCCCCCGTCAAACAGCGTCCGCCCCCCCCGATCCTTGCAGCCCTCAGCATCCTGCTGCTGGCCCTTCCCGCGCTCCTGACCGACGGCCACGCCCGAGACCGCGGGCCCCAAGCCCTCAAGGGCGCGGAAGACCCACCCGCGCTCGCCGCGCGCCTGCAGGTGGATGCCAATACCGCGAGCGCCCCCGAGCTGGAACAGATCAAGGGGATCGGCCCACGCACGGCCGAGCGCATCGTTGAGGCCCGCGAACGGGGCGGCCGATTTCGCGACGAAGACGACTTCAGAAAACGGGTCTCGGGCGTCGGTCCCGCCCGGCTCAAAACCATGCGCACCGCAGGCTTGATCCTGCCCAGCGCACGCGATCCATTGATGCCCGGCCAGACCTCGAAACGGGTCGAGCTTGTCGTTGGACAAGCGCCCGGTAAGCGGGACCCACGACGCGGAATGATCATCGCCCTGCCCCCGCCCGGTCATCCCCGCTAGCCCCCGGTGCTTCGTCCGTGTTGGCCCGTACGCTTCGATCACCCATTGGGCGTTGCGCAGGTTCGTTACACTGGCGGTTTAGCGACTGCTCCGCAGGGACCCCAGCCCGCAATGATCGCCGACTCGTCCCCCCGCTCGCGAATCGGCGAGCGTCTGGTGCTCTACTTCAGACTGGTCCGCCTGCATCGGCCCATTGGCACCTTGCTTCTCTTGTGGCCCACGCTTTGGGCATTGGTCCTGGCCAGCGATCCCTGGCCCGACGCCTACACTGTCTTTGCCTTCTGTCTGGGTACGCTGCTGATGCGCTCGGCGGGCTGTGCCATCAACGATTATGCGGACCGCGATTTCGATCGGCACGTGGCCCGAACGGTCGATCGCCCAGTCACGTCCGGACGCATTCGGCCCTGGGAGGCGATCGCGCTCTTTTGCGTGCTGTCCCTGCTGGCCCTGCCCTTGATCATCCCCTTCAATGCGCTCACCTGGGGGCTTGCTGTGGTTGCCGCATTTCTGGCGGGCAGTTACCCCTTCACCAAGCGCTTTCTTGCGATCCCGCAGGCCTACCTGGGCGTCGCCTTCGGCTTTGGCATTCCCATGGCGTTTGCTGCGATCCAGAACGCACTACCGCCGGTCGCCTGGATTCTGCTGGCCGCCAATATCGCCTGGGCCATCGCCTACGACACCGAATATGCGATGGTCGATCGCGATGACGATCTCAAGATCGGTATTCGCACCTCGGCCATCACCTTTGGCCGGTTCGACGTGACGGCCGTGATGGTCTGCTACGCGAGCACCCTGGTCCTGTTGGGCATCGCGGGTCAAATGCTGGATGCAGGACCGGCCTTCGCTGCAGGCCTGGTCGCTTCAGGCGGCATTGCCCTCTATCACTACGGGCTGATTCGCACGCGCACCCGCGAGGGGTGCTTCAAGGCCTTCAACCACAACACCTGGTTCGGTGCGGCGGTCTTTGCGGGGATCGTGATCGATCGTCTGCTTTGATGCACGAGCCCTCTGGACGACCGACCCCGCCTAGGGTGCGTCGGTACCGAAGGCCTGGCCCATTTCTGCACCGCGCGCTGCGGCTGCGCTCAGGGCCTCGCGCATCAGGCCGGTGAGATCGTGCGCATCCATCACCGCCAGCGCTGCCGCCGTGGTCCCGCCCTTTGACGTGACTCGCTCACGCAGGACCGATGGCGGCTCGGTCGCGCGACTCGCGAGCTCGGCCGCACCACTGAAGGTCGCCAGCGTCAGACGGCGTGCCTGTGCCGCATCCAGACCGAGCGCAATCCCCGCCTGCTCGATCGCCTCCATGAACCGGAATACATAGGCCGGCCCGCTGCCACTCAGGGCGGTGACTGCATCGATCAAGGCCTCGTCGTCCACCCAGACGACCTCACCCACCGCAGCCATGATCGACTCGGCAACGGCCCGATCCGCCTCGCCCTGACCGGGATCAAACAGGTACAGACCGGTGACCCCGCGTCCAATCAGTGCGGGCGTATTCGGCATGCTTCGGATGATTCGCCGGTGGCCCCCCAGCCAGCGGGACAGATCGATGGCTCGAATACCCGCCGCGACGCTGATCACAAGCGGCGTACGCGGACCGCAGAGTTGGCCCAGCGTCCGGGCCAGACCGAGCGCTACCTCACGCATCTGCTGCGGCTTGACGGCCAGAACGATGACCTCCGCGCCGTCGAACGCTTCAGCGACCGCTGCCTCAAAGACGCGGACGGCAGGCCACCGGGCTCGAAGGGCCTCGCGCTGCGTCGCCGATGGATCGATGACCGCAATCTCCGGCGGATGGTCCGCCCCGCGTGCGAGCAAGCCCCCGACCAACGCACTGGCCATGTTGCCGCCCCCCACAAAACTCATTTTCATCGGTCTCCCTCCACGCTTTCATCCAGAGCTCTGATCCTCGGCACGCAAGGGCGAAACCGTATCCCAGCGTGCACATCCAGGGCACTGCCAGTAATACTGGCGCGCCCGGAACCCGCACTGTGTGCACAAATGGGGCGACTGCAGCTTGGCCTGCGCATCCAGCAGCCCCCCCGCCAGCGAAAGAATCGCCGCGTCGAATCGGGACGGCCCCACCTGCGTCCGCCAGGCGATCACACCCGAAAGCCCGGCCAGACTGGGCTTGTCCTCGAGGGCATGGACCGCCCAGGCAGCCGCCTGCTCATCGCCGTCCCGGCGCCGCAGGGCCTCGAACAACTGGAGAAAGACCGCAGTGGTCGGGTGCCGATGCCACTGGTCACGCAGGCCCTCGATCGCCTCGGCGATCCGTCCGAGGTGGGCATGTGCCTGCACCCAGCGTGCGACGATCAGGTTGAAATGGCTTGACTCCGACCGACGCAGCGCATCCCAGGCCACAATCGCATCGGCGAAACGGGATTCAAGTTCGGCGAGTTGACCACGCAGCAAGGCCACTCGGGGATGCCCAACGCCGGCCATCTCGTGGTCGGCCTGATCGAGATGAGTACGAATGGGATCTGCGCCGGTCGGAGCGCTCACCGGAACGGTTCGCCGTGCCGACAGCAGACGCTCTGCCTCCTCGCAGTGGAACTGGGCAAGACGCAGTCGATCATGATGCGTGCGATCGCCCGGGGCCTGCATCGACGCGAGTTCAATGGCTCGTGGCCAGTCACGCATCATTTCTGCGATATCGATCCGATGCCGTAGCGCAGCCGCAAGATGCTGACCGCCGGCCGCCAGCCGCTCGAAGGCCTGGTCGGCCCGATCGAGCAGTCCCGCCTTCAGAAAATCCTGAGCCAGTTCAAAGAGCGCCTGCTCGCGCAGGGCTGGATCGATATCCGAACGATCGAGCAGATTCTGATGGACACGGATCGCACGGTCGGTCTCCCCCCGGCGCCGAAACAGCTTACCCAGGGCAAAGTGCAATTCGATGGTTTCAGGGTCGATCCGGACCACATCGACGAAAGCGTCGACCGCTCGGTCGGATTGGTCGTTCAACAGAAAATTGAGACCGCGGAAATAGGCGTCCGGCAGGGTCGGCCGGGCCGCCCGGACACGGGATTCGTGCCGCGCAGCCCACCAACCCAGCGCAAACACGACGGGCAGCACCAGAAGCCAGTAGACGTCGAATTCCATGGGTACTCAGGCTGGGGCGATCGAACGCACTGCGGCCCGTCCCCCACCGTCCACCGGACCGTTCAAGAGATCAGACTCCGAGCGGCGTGGACGCGCTGGCCGGGGGCGGAGCGATCACAGGGGCCTGCTCGTTCGACGTACGATCCGTCGCCGACCCATCCGTGTGGCGAGTCGCAAGCCGAAGCTCCTTTTTCAGGTGGGCGATCTCACGCCTCAGACGGAACAGGGCCGGCACTGCAGCGAGCAGCCCCAGCACCGCTCCCACACCCATGAAGACGAGCAGGAAGACGACGAGCGGCGCACGCCAGGTGCGCGCATATCCGGAAAACAGCCTCAGCTCGACCGGATCGGTGTTGGACAGCGCAAACCCGAGCGCCAGGACAAAGAGGAGGAGATAGAAAATCCACGACAGGATGCGCATGGGCGAGGGCTCCAGCGGACAGCATGCAGAGGCAGACGACTCGGTTGCCAGACCGTTGAACGATCCGACGGCTCAGGGCTTCAGCATACGACAGACTGACCGATCCGGACGCAGCACAGGCCGCAACGGGAGGCTCACCCGACCGTCTCGGACGATCAACGGTTTGAGGAGGGCTCGCCCACCGCCAGGTCGACCCGTTCCCGGAGGTCCTTGCCGGCCTTGAAGTGGGGCACCCGCTTGCCCGGGACCATGACCTTTTCGCCGGATTTCGGGTTTCGACCCACCCGAGGGGGCCGGTACGAGACCGCGAAGCTGCCAAAGCCGCGCACTTCGATCCGCTGGCCTGCAGCAAGGGTTCGGGCCATCGCTTCGAGGATGGTCCGCACCGCAAACTCGGCGTCTTTCGCAACCAGTTGAGGGAATTGCTCGGCCAGACGCTCGATCAATTCCGATCGGGTCATCGGATCGACCTCCGGAGACGCGTCGCCGACCGGCGGCTCGCGGCCGCCGGCGGCGTCCTCCGGCAACGCCGGAGAGACGCTTCGCACCGCTTACTCCTTGGCCGTATCGAGTTTGGCCCGCAGCAACGCCCCAAGATTGGTCGTGCCGCTGGCCGCGCCGCTTTCGGCCTGCATCCGCTGCAGGGCTTCGGCGGTCTCGACCGTATCCTTGGCCTTGATCGACAGACTGATCGAGCGGTTCTTGCGATCGACGTTGATCACCATCGCATCCACCTCGTCGCCCTCCTTCAGGTGATTGCGCGCATCCTCGACGCGATCACGGGAGATTTCAGAGGCACGCAGGTAACCCTCGACGTCACCCCCCAGACTGATGGTGGCGCCCCGCGCGTCAACGCTCGTGACCGTTCCCTTGACCACAGCGCCCTTCTCGTGACTGGCGGCGTAGTTGTTGAAGGGGTCTCCGTCGAGCTGCTTGATGCCCAGCGAGATGCGCTCGCGCTCGGTATCGATCGCCAGCACCACTGCATCGATCTCGTCGCCCTTGCGGAAGTTGCGAACCGCCTCTTCGCCCGTCAGGCTCCAGGACAGATCGGACAGGTGGACCAGCCCGTCGATGCCACCGGGCAGACCGATGAACACGCCGAAGTCGGTGATCGACTTGATCATGCCGCGCACGCGATCGCCCTTGCGGTGATTCTCGGCGAACTCCTGCCAGGGATTGGGTCGGCACTGCTTCATGCCAAGCGAAATCCGGCGGCGCTCTTCGTCGATCTCGAGCACCATGACCTCGGTCTCGTCGCCCAGGGCAACGACCTTGCCGGGGTTGACGTTCTTGTTGGTCCAGTCCATCTCGGACACGTGGACCAGGCCTTCGATCCCCGGCTCGATCTCGACAAACGCGCCGTAGTCGGTGATGTTGGTGACCTTGCCGAAAATACGCGTGCCCTGCGGATAGCGTCGGGCAATGCCGACCCACGGATCGTCGCCCAGTTGCTTGACGCCCAGCGAGACCCGGTTCTTTTCCTGGTCGAACTTGAGCACCTTGGCGGTGACTTCCTGACCCACCTGCAGGACCTCGGACGGATGGCGAACGCGACGCCATGCCATGTCGGTGATGTGCAAGAGGCCGTCGATGCCGCCCAGATCGATGAACGCGCCGTAATCGGTGATGTTCTTGACCAGACCGGTGATGATTGCGCCTTCGCGCAGGGTCTCGAGCAGCTTGGCCCGCTCTTCGCCCTGGGTCAGTTCGAGGATGGCCCGACGCGACAACACGACGTTGTTGCGCTTGCGGTCGAGCTTGATGACCTTGAAATCCATGGTCTTGCCCTCGAAGGGCGAGGTGTCCTTGACCGGGCGCGTGTCGATCAGCGAACCCGGAAGGAAGGCACGGATACCATTGGTCATCACCGTCAGGCCCCCTTTGACCTTGCCGGTGATCGTGCCCGTGACGGGCTCGCCCGAGTCGAGGGCTTTTTCGAGGTTGATCCAGGCGGCCAGACGCTTCGCGCGGTCGCGCGACAGACGCGTTTCGCCGTAACCGTCCTCGAGCGAGTCGATCGCCACGGTGACGAAATCGCCCTCGCCGACGTCGAGTTCGCCCCGATCGTCGTGGAATTCCTCGATGGGGATGAAGCTCTCGGATTTGAGACCGGCATTGACAACGACATAGTTGTGATCAATGCGGACCACCTCTGCGGTGATCACTTCGCCCTGACGCATTTCCTGGCGCTTGAGGGATTCCTCAAAGAGGGCGGCAAAACTTTCGGTTGCAGTAGTCAAGTGGTTTTCCAATTGTCAAAAAAACACGCCGAACAGTCGTGCAGAACATCTGGGCGCAGAAAAAACCACCCCAGGCGATGCTTTTGCGCATCGTCCTGATCACGACAGACCAGCGGAGTTGAACGACGACCGGTTCGTGCGGACAAACCAGCCCCCAGCCAAAACATACCGAATCGGCTAAGCTGATCCGGATGCTTCGATCCTGCGCCATGCTTCCAGGACCGCCTGAACCGTCTGGTCGATATCAAGCGACGAGGAATCAATCTGCAGTGCCCCATGCGGAACCACAAGCGGCGCGTGCGCTCGGGAACGATCCCGCGCATCGCGCTGTTCGAGGTCCTGCAAAAGACCATCAAGATTAGCAGAAAACCCTTTCTCGATCAACTGTTTATACCGCCGCTCGGCTCGGGCGCGCGCGTCAGCGGTCAGAAAGATCCGGAGCGAGGCGTCGGGAAACACCACCGTCCCCATGTCTCGCCCATCCGCCACCAGCCCAGGCCAGACGCGAAACGCACGCTGCCGCGCGAGCAGGGCCTGGCGGACCTCCTGGCGCACCGCGATCCGGGAGGCGGCTTCACCGACCGATTCGGCCCGGATTGCATCGGTCACGTCTCGACGACGCAAGAGGATTCGCCCATCGGCAAACACCGTATCCAGCTCACCCGCCCGCGCGGCAAGCTGCTCGGCGTCCTCGAGCCCGACGCCGTCCCACTGCGCCGCCAACGCCGTCAGCCGATACAGGGCCCCCGAGTCCAGGTAATGCCAACCGAGGGTTCGGGCCACACGCTGCGCAACCGTGCCTTTGCCCGAGGCGGTCGGGCCATCGATCGCGATGACCGGTGCGGCCCGTGCGGTCATGATCGCGCCACGATCCGGAGCCCGCTCGCAGAGGAACGTTCGACAAAGCCCGGGAAGGAGGTGGCCACGTTGTCCGTGTCCTCAATGCGAATGGTGCCCGCCGCACGCAGCGCAGCCATCGCAAAGGACATGGCGATTCGGTGATCCCCGTGCGAGGCGATCGTGCCGCTGCGAAAGACCGGCGCAGCAGCATCCTCGCCCTGCGGGCGCCCCGCGATCACCATCCCGTCGTCCGTGGCGCGCGCCTCGACTCCCAAGGCATGCAAGCCGTCGGCCATCACGGCGATCCGGTCGGACTCCTTGACTCGAAGCTCCTCGGCTCCGGTCACGACCGTTCGGCCTTCAGCGCAGGCCGCAGCAACGAACAGCACTGGAAATTCGTCAATTGCCAGCGGGACGAGTTCGGGGGGCACATCGATCCCATGCAGACGGGCATGACGCACATGCAGATCGGCCACCGGTTCACCGCCAACCGTCCGGTGATTCAGCAGCTCGATCTTTGCACCCATCAAGCGAAGAATGGACAGGATGCCCGTTCGCGTGGGATTGATGCCCACGTGCTCCAGCAGCAGGTCAGCGCCCGGCGAAATCGATGCGCCGACCAGGAAGAATGCGGCTGATGAAATATCGGCCGGAACATCGATCTGGGTGGCGCGCAGGCGCTGGCCCCCACGAAGCCGGACGCTTGACCCCTCGCGCTCGATCGTGACCCCGAACCCCTCGAGCATCCGCTCGGTGTGATCGCGGGTGGGCGCGGGTTCGGTGACCTCGGTCACCCCCTGGGCATACAAGCCCGCAAGGAGCAGCGCGGATTTGACCTGGGCACTGGCCATCGGCATCTCATAGCGAATACCCTTCAGGCCGCTCACGGGCTCGATCCGGACCGGCGGACGCCCCTCCTGAGTCCGGATGTCCGCCCCCATGCGCGCGAGCGGATCAGCGACCCGACGCATCGGCCGCTTGCTCAGACTCTCATCGCCAATCAGCGTTGACGCAAAAGACTGCCCGGAAAGCAGGCCGATCAGCAGTCGCATCGCGGTCCCCGCGTTGCCGCAATCGAGCGGATGCGATGCCCCACGCAAACCGTGGAGCCCAACCCCCTCGACCGTAACGCGCCCGGCCTCCGGGCCCTCAATGGCAACGCCGAGGCTGCGAAACACGTTCATCGTCGAGAGCGCATCAGCGCCCTCGAGAAAGCCGCTCACTTCGGTGTGTCCATCGGCGATCGCGCCCAGCATGATCGACCGGTGGGAGATTGACTTGTCACCGGGTACACGAACGCGCCCCGTCAGGCATCCGCCCGCTCCAACCTCAAAACATGCCGCCATGGTGTTCCTTTGCCCCGTTGGGCTCAATCGATCCGCCGCCGCCAGCGGCTCGAAGTGTCGAGAATCTCGACGAGCGCCCCACGATCGCGCCGCTCGAGGGCGTCAATCATGCGCTCGATTTCCTGCCTGAAACGGGCCGCCGACTCGAGTACAGGCGTCACGTTATCCAGCAGGATACCTGCCCAGAGATCGGCCGGTGAGGCCGCAATACGGCTGGTGTCGCGCAGTCCCGCTCCGGCATACTGGATCGCCTCCTCAGCCAGGTCGCCGCGCGCAATCGACGCCCCAAGCGCAAAGGCCACCGCGTGCGGCCAATGCGAAACTTCGGCAAAGACCCGATCATGGAGTTCGGGCTCCACCTCGGAAAATCGCGCCCCGGTCACGCCCAGGACCCGACGCCAGCCCTCGCACCAGCGGACCTGCTCGGGGATCGCGGGGCAGAACAGCCAGCGGCGATCGCGAAACAGGTCTGGGCGCGCAGCATCCGGACCATTGCGCTCAGACCCGGCAATGGGATGCCCGGGTAGAAAGCGCTCGAAGGCGGGTCCAAGTTCGTGACGGGCCGCCTCGATCACCGATGATTTGGCGCTCGCGCAGTCCGTGACCAGCGCGTCAGCGCGCAGGGCCGGGCGCAAGGCGCGAAAAACTGCGGGGAGCGCTGGGATCGGGGCCGCCAACACGACGCGGTCGGCGTCTCGGACCGCGTCGGCCACGCCGGTGGCCAATCGATCGATCAGCCCGAGTTCAAGCGCTCTTGGACCATCGGGTTCGGGACTGTAGCCGATGACCTCGCGGCAGGTCCCGGCCTGCCGCAGCGCCGACGCGACCGATCCACCGACCATACCGACCCCGATGACCGCAACCCGCAGGCCATCCGAAGCCTCATTCATCGGCTGGCTCGCTGAACGAGGGGCTCGAGGGCTTCGAGCAATCGCTCGTTTTCCTGGGGCAAACCCACCGAAATGCGCAGCCACTGCGGCAAGCCGTAGCCGGCCACCGGCCGTACGATGACGCCCGCCCGGAGGAGACCCTCATAGATCGCTGCCGCATCCCCGACCCGGACCAGCACAAAGTTGCCGAACGACGGGATGTATTCGAGGCCCAGGCGACTGAAACCTGCCTGCAGTTGCGCGAGCCCGGCGCGGTTCAACTGATAACTGCGTTCGAGGAACTCATCGTCGCGAATCGCCGCCATCGCAGCCGCCTGCGCAATTGAATTGACGTTGAACGGCTGTCGGATCCGGTTCAGGAGGTCGGTCAGTTCAGGTTGGGCCAGCCCGAAACCAACGCGCAAACCCGCCAAACCGTAGGCCTTGGAGAGCGTTCGGGAAATCAGCAGATTGGGATGCTCGCGCAGCCACTGGCATGAATCGAACCGCAAAGCTGGTTCGAGGTACTCGTTGTAGGCTTCATCCAGGACGACCACGACCCGCTCGGGAACCCTGCGAATGAAGGCCTCGATCCGATCGGCCGACAGGAAGGTGCCGGTGGGATTGTTGGGGTTGGCAATGAAGAGCAGCCGGGTGCTGTCGTCGATTGCAGCGAGCATGGCATCGAGATCATGACCATGGTCACGCGCCGGGACCACGATCGCCCGGGCGCCCACCGCCTGGGTGGCCAACGCATAGACGGCGAACGAATACTGTGCATACACCGCCGAATCGCCGGGCTGCAAGAGGGCATGCGCCGCCAGCTCCAGAATGTCGTTGGAACCATTCCCCAGCGTGATCCAGTCCGCCGGCACGCCGTATCGCGCGCTGATCGCGGCCTTCAGTTCAAAACCATTGGCGTCGGGATAACGACCCAGATCGCCCGCTGCGGCCATCATGGCGGCGCGGGCCGAATCCGGCATGCCCAGCGGATTCTCGTTTGAAGCAAGCTTCACGATGCGGGCCTCATCGAGGCCATATTCCCGGGCGAGTTCACCGATCGGTTTGCCCGCCTGGTAGGGCGCCATCCGTCGAACGTATTCAGGGGACTGGAATTTCATGTGTGCATTCTCCGTCTCATCGGTCGCGGACCGCGCCGGCTCAGGCCACGGCGCGGGGATAGGACCCCACCAGCTTGAAAAAAGCGGCCCGGTCGCGCAATTCGGCGAGTGCGGCCGCCAGCGCCGGATCGTCGGCATGTCCGATCAGGTCGATGTAAAAGTAGTATTCCCACTGCCCTTGACGCGCCGGGCGCGACTCGAACCGTTTCATTGAGACGCCGTGCCGCGCAAGCGGCTCGATCAACGCATGTACGGCACCGGCCCGGTCGGGCACCGAGAGGATCAATGAGGTCTGATCCTGTCCCGACGGCCCGCAGCGGTAGTCACCCATGACGGCAAAACGCGTCCGGTTCTGGGGATCGTCCTGGATACCAGCCGCGACAATCGAGAGCCCGTAGCGCTCAGCCGCGCTGGTTGCCGCGATGCCGGCGGTCTGCGGGTCGATCGAGGCCAGGCGCGCGCCCTCGGCATTGCTTGAAACGGGCGCTCGCTCCACCCCGGGCAGGTTTCGGTCGAGCCAGCCTGTGCATTGGGCCAGCGCCTGCGGATGCGCGCAGACCGTGCGGATCTGCGCGAGTTCACCCGACTGGTTCATGAGGTTGTGGTGAATGGGGATCGAGACCTCGCCGATGATCTGCAAGGGCGTCAGCAACAGCAGGTCGAGACTGCGGTTGACCGCGCCCTCGGTCGAGTTCTCAACCGGCACCACGCCGAAATCGCACTGTCGGGCCTCGGTGCTGCGAAAGACCTCATCGATACTGATACAGGGCACGGGCTCGACCCGCGTCCCGAAGTGTGCGATCAGCGCCATTTCGGAAAACGTACCGGGCGGGCCGAGGTAGGCCACCCGGACGCGCCGCTCGAGCTCGCGACTGGCCGAAATGATTTCACGCCAGATCGCCTTGAGGGCCTCATCCGGCAGCGGTCCGGGGTTGCGCTCCCCCAGTGTGCGAAAGATCTGTGCTTCACGCTCGGGACGATAAACGGGAGCGCCCGTCTGGTGTTTGAGCTCACCGACCTGCTGGACAATGCGTGCCCGCTCGGCGAGCAGCTCCAGCAGCTTGCGGTCAACCGCATCGATCTGCTCGCGCAACACGCCCAGATCACCCGCCGAGCTTCGGTCGGCTTCGGTCATGTTCAAGGTCTCCTGGAAGGATTCGGTCAGCGGTCAGGATCTCGCCCTCGCGCGGCTTACGGAGTCGGCTCTGCCCCCGGCGAGGCGCCTTCGGTCGGCCCGCCCTCAGGCGTCTCAGCATCCGGCTCGGGGTCGGCCGAAGCGTCAGACTCGACCACACGCTGCACTCCCGACAGGCGGGTTCCATCGTCGACTGCGATCAGGGTCACGCCCTGCGTCGCCCGCCCCATGACGCGGATTTCGGCCACGCGTGTGCGCACCAGTACGCCACCAGTCGTGATCAGCATGATCTCGTCCTGTTCATCGACCAGAATGGCACCCACCATCCGGCCATTCCGTTCGGAGGCCTGGATGGCGATCATGCCCTTGGTGCCGCGACCATGGCGCGTGTACTCGGTGATCGGCGTTCGCTTTCCATAACCATTCTCGGTCGCAGTCAGAACGCTCTGGGTCTCGCTGCCCGCCACCAGCATCGCGATGACCTGCTGACCCTCCTCGAGCATCATGCCGCGCACACCCCGGGCGGCCCGCCCCATCGGGCGCACGTCGTTCTCGTCGAAGCGTACGGCTTTCGCCCCGTCCGAAAACAGCATCACATCGTGTGCGCCATCCGTGACGGCTGCGCCGATCAGGTAATCGCCCTCGTCGAGATCGACCGCGATGATGCCGGCCTTGCGAGGGTTGGAGAAGTCGGTGAGCGGCGTCTTCTTGACGGTGCCGAGGCTGGTCGCCATGAACACGTAGTGCGATTCATCAAACGCGCGAACCGGCAACACGACGGTGATCTTCTCGCCCTCGGCCAGCGGAAACAGATTGACGATGGGGCGCCCGCGCGAATTGCGGGTGCCCTGCGGAACCTCCCAGACCTTGAGCCAGTACACCCGCCCGCGGTTGGAAAAACAGAGGATGAAGTGATGCGTATTGGCGATGAACAGCTGCTCGATCCAGTCTTCTTCCTTGGTTGCAGTCGCCTGCTTACCGCGCCCACCCCGGCGCTGGGCGCGGTACTCGCTGATGGGCTGGCTCTTGATGTAGCCGGAATGCGACAGCGTGACGACCATGTCCTGCGGCGTGATCAGGTCTTCGGTGTCGAGTTCGGTTGCGTTGAGCTCGATCACCGACCGGCGGGGATTGTTGTACTCGGCCCGAACGGCGGAGAGTTCCTCGGCGATGATCGTCGTGATGCGCTCGGGTCGGGCAAGGATGTCCAGCAGATCGACGATCTGTCCAATGACCTCACGATATTCCTGAACGATCTTGTCCTGTTCAAGTCCCGTCAGCCGCTGCAGACGCATTTGCAGGATTTCCTGGGCCTGGGTCTCTGACAGGCGGTACTGGTCACCCTCGAGGCCGCAGCCCGCGGGCAAGCCCTGGGGCTGGAATGCGCCGATATCCGAACCCGCCCGCTCGAGCATTTCGCGTGCAATGCCCGCCCGCCAGCTGCGCGCCATCAGACGCTCGCGCGCAATCGGCGGCGTCGGCGAGGCCTTGATCACTTCGATCATCTCGTCGACGTTGGCGATGGCGACCGCCAGCCCCTCGAGCAGGTGTCCGCGATCGCGCGCCTTGCGCAGATCGAAAATCGTGCGGCGCGTCACCACTTCGCGTCGGTGCGCGAGGAACGCCTCGAGCATCTGCTTGATGTTCAGGAGCCGCGGCTGCCCATCGACCAGCGCCACCATGTTGATGCCGAACGAATCCTGGAGCTGCGTCTGCTTGTAGAGGTTGTTGAGCACGACTTCGGGCAACTCACCCCGCTTGAGCTCGATGACCACACGCATGCCCGACTTGTCGGATTCGTCGCGAATGTCCGAGATGCCTTCCAGCTTGCGCTCGTTGACCAGTTCAGCAATACGCTCGAGGAGAAATCGCTTGTTGACCTGATAAGGCAGCTCGTCAACGATGATCGCCATGCGGTGCCCGCGATCGATCTCCTCGAAATGAGTCTTGGCCCGAATCAGGACCCGTCCTCGTCCGGTGCGATAGCCCTCGCGCACACCCGAGACCCCATAGATGGTGGCGCCGGTCGGGAAATCGGGCGCAGGCACCAGCTCGATCAACTCGTCGATCACGGCTTCGGGCCGCCGCAACAACAAGAGGCAGGCGTCGACGATCTCGCCCAGATTGTGCGGCGGGATGTTGGTGGCCATGCCCACCGCAATGCCTGCCGAGCCATTGATCAGGAGATTGGGGATGCGCGCCGGCAAGACGGTCGGTTCGTGCTCCTTGCCATCGTAGTTGGGCTGAAAGTCGACGGTCTCGCGATCGATGTCCGCGAGCATTTCGCCTGCGAGCTTCTCGAGCCGGCACTCGGTGTAACGCATCGCGGCCGGGTTATCGCCATCGATCGAACCGAAGTTGCCCTGACCGTCCACCAAGGGGTATCGCAGCGAAAAATCCTGGGCCATCCGGACCAGCGTGTCGTAGATGGCGCTGTCACCATGGGGGTGATATTTACCCATCACGTCGCCGACGACTCGCGCGCACTTGACGTGTGCACGGTTCCAGACGTTGTTGACCTCGTGCATCGCGAACAGCACGCGACGATGAACGGGTTTGAGGCCGTCACGCACGTCAGGCAGCGCCCGACCCACGATGACACTCATCGCGTAGTCGAGATAAGACCGCCGCATCTCCTCCTCGAGGCTGATGGGCAGGGTTTCCTTGGCAAACGAGTCCATGCGGCGGGTTGCCTTTGCTTGAAGGTGAAACGGACCAGACGCGAGACGGACTGGTCTGGGAAGCTAAACCTTTGAATTTTAACATCGACCCCCGAACCTGCGGACTCGGGACCGGTCGGTGGGGCGCGCGCCTGGGGCCCCACCGCCTCGAATCGCCCCGCCCTGCACGGTTCCTTGCGGTTCCGTGATTTAATCGCCGCGTGAATGACACGACGCTGATACTTCCTGAATGGATCGCTCCGGTCACCCCCGGCGAGACCGTGCTCACTGGGCACGGCGTGGTGATCGCCGGGGACCGGATCGCTGCGGTACTGCCGCGCGATCAGGCGCTGGTGCGCTACCCCGAAGCGCAGCGCGTCGAGCAACCCGGGCATGTGCTGGTTCCCGGCTTCATCAATGCCCACAGCCACGCTGCCATGGCGCTCATGCGCGGCAGCGGCGACGACCTGCCTCTGCGTCAGTGGCTGGAAGACTGCATCTGGCCGGCCGAAGCCCGGGTCGCGGGTCACGATTTCGTGGCCGACGGTTCGCTCCTTGCCGCCTACGAAATGCTGATGGGCGGGGTCACCACCTTCAATGACATGTATTTTTTCCCAGACGCCACCGCTGTATCGGCCCGCACACTGGGCATGCGCGCGGCGCTGGGCTTGATTGTCATCGGCTTCCCCACCGCGTGGGCCACGACCCCGGACGATTATCTGGCCAAGGGCCTCGCCCTGCGCGATCGCCTGTCGGACGACCCGATGCTCAGTTTCTGCCTGGCCCCGCATGCCCCGTACACGGTCGACGATGCGGCGCTTCGGCATGTTGCCGTACTGGCGGACGAACTCGAACTGCCCGTTCACATCCACGTCCATGAAACCGCGTCGGAGATCTCTGACAGTCTTCGACAGCATGGCCTGCGGCCCCTCGAACGGCTCGATCGGCTCGGGCTGCTGACCCCGCACCTGATTGCGGTCCACGCGGTTCACCTGGATGCCACGGATATCGCGCGCCTCGCAGGCAGCGCGGCAACGGTCGCGCACTGCCCACACTCGAATCTGAAGCTGGCGAGCGGGATTGCGCCCATCGCCCAGTTGCTCGACGCGGGCGTTCCGGTTGCGCTGGGAACCGATGGGTCGGCCAGCAACAACCGCCTGGACCTGCTCGCTGAGGCTCGTACGGCAGCCTTGCTCGCGAAGGGCGCGAGTGGTCGCGCCGACTGCTGGCCGGCCTCACGGGTACTGCGCAGCATGACCCTTGAGGCGGCCCGGGCCCTGGGACTCGACGACCGAATCGGAAGCATCGAAGCGGGGAAATTCGCAGACCTGGTGAGCTTTGATCTGCAGGCGATTGAATTACAACCCGTCTACGATCCGGTCGCTCAGCTTATTTATGCGGCGGGTCGTGAACATCTCTCGGATGTCTGGATCCACGGACGGCCTGTTGTCGCCAAACGACAACTTGTATCAAGACCCGCCCGAAATGCCCTGCTCGAGGTAGTAGGGCGAGCGCCGCTGTGGCAAAATCGAATCCGTTCGGCGCCCTGAGTCCCTGCCGTGTCCGGGTGTCTGGCCGTCGACCCATGTGGGTCGGGGGTGGTGCCCGAAAATTTCTGTGCCTCAGTGCACCCAAGAGAGGAGCAATATGAAAAAGCAGCTTCAGATGGCCATCGTGGCCGCCGCGACCGCTGTGGCCCTTGTGTCCACGCCGTCCTTCGCACAAAAAGCAGACCCCAGCAACATCGGCTATGTGCTGAGCCCGGACGCTCACGTCGTCAAGAGTGGCGCAGGCCTGTGCTGGCGGACCAGTTCGTTTACCCCGGCCCAGGCGATCAAGGGGTGTGACGACGATCTTCTGCCCAAGCCGAAGCCCGCACCGGCCCCGGCCCCCAAGGTCGCTCCGCCGCCTCCCCCGGCCAAGCGTCCCGCGCCGCCCCCGGCCGCGCCGATCAGCCAGAAAGTGACCTTCTCGGCTCAAGCGCTGTTTGATTTCGACAAGTCCGTGGTCAAGCCCGAGGGTCGCGCAGCGCTCGACGGCCTGGTCGGTCAGATCAAGGGCATCACGCTCGAGGTCGTCATCGCCGTGGGTCACACCGACTGGATCGGTACCGACGCATACAACCAGCGCCTGTCTGTGCGGCGTGCTGAGGCGGTCAAGGCCTACCTGGTCAGCAAAGGGGTCCCAGCCAACCGTGTCTACACCGAAGGCAAGGGCGAAAAGCAGCCCGTGGCGGACAACAAGACCAGCGCGGGTCGGGCCAAAAACCGTCGCGTCGAGGTTGAAGTCATCGGAACCCGTCCGGTCAAGCGCTGATCGGCGTACCGAGTCTGCTGCGCTCCGCCCACCGGCGGAGCCCCGACAAACCCCGCCCACCAGGCGGGGTTTGTCATTTGTGTTCGGGCACAATGCTCGATTGTCTCTTCGCGTGATGCCGTCATGACTGGTGCACATTCCGCCGAATCCGGCAACGTCGACCCCGCCGAGCTGGCCAAGTTTCAGGCGCTGGCCGCGAAGTGGTGGGATCCCCAATCCGAGTTCCGGCCGCTTCATGAAATCAATCCGCTCCGCCTGGGCTGGATCGAAGCACTCCGCCCCTTGAACGGTTTGCGGGTGGTCGATGTCGGCTGCGGTGGAGGCATCCTGGCCGAAGCCATGGCCGGACGGGGCGCCGAGGTCCTGGGCATCGATCTCGCCCAGCGATCGCTCAGGATCGCCGAACTGCACGCACTCGAATCCGGCGCTCGCGTGCAGTACGAGAAGATTGCGGCCGAAGCCCTGGCTGAGCGCGACCCCGAGCAATTCGACGTCGTCACCTGCATGGAAATGCTCGAGCATGTCCCGGATCCTGCATCAACGATCGAGGCCTGCGCACGACTGGTGCGACCCGGAGGGTGGGTGTTCTTTTCGACGATCAATCGCAATCCGAAGTCATTCCTCTTTGCGATCGTGGGCGCCGAGTACATCCTGAATCTGCTGCCCAGGGGTACGCACGACTATGCCCGGCTGATCCGCCCCTCCGAGATGGCCGCAGCCGCGCGGGCGTCCGGATTGATGCTGCAGTCCAGTTGCGGGCTCACCTATAACCCGCTCACCCGTGTCTATCGCCTGGCGCCCAGGGATCTGAGCGTCAACTACATGTGCGCCTTCCGGAGGACGGAGTCATGATCGGACCCTCGCCCCGGGCCGTCTTCTTCGACCTCGACGGCACGCTCGCCGATACGGCGGCCGATCTCGCCGAGCCCATTCATCAGATGAGACGCGAGCGCGGTCTGTCACCGATCGCGGCTGACCGGCTGAGGCCCTTCACCTCACGGGGTGCGCGGGGCCTGCTCGGCTGCGGCCTGGGGATCGAGCCTGATCACCCCGAATACGAGACCTTGCGCATCGATTTCCTGGCCCGCTACGAGCAGGCCATGCTGCGCCACACCCGACTGTTTGAGGGCATGGAAACCGTCATTGAGTCGCTCGAATCGCAAGCCATCCTCTGGGGTGTGGTCAGCAACAAGGTTGAACGCTACGTCCGCCCCATCCTGGCCGGATTGGGCCTGCTCGAGCGCTCGATCTGTGCGATCGGCGGGGACACCGCCGGTTTCGCCAAACCGCACCCGGAGCCCCTGCGTCTCGCGGCCCGCCTGGCCGGCGTTGATCCGGCCGATTGCGTCTACGTGGGTGACGACGCCCGGGACATCGAGGCCGGGCGCGCGGCCGGCATGAAGACGGTCGCAGCACGCTACGGCTACTGCGGCGATGCAGCGCCTCCTCACGAGTGGGGTGCCGATCACCTGATCGATCACCCTCGTGCGCTGCTGCAATTGTGGCCCGGGCGGGCGGCCCTTCAGCCCTGAGCGATCCGAGCGCTCAGGTGCTCCAGTGCCTCCTGAACCTGGTCAATCAGAATCAGACAGAGATCACCCGCCTGCAGGCGGGCGAGCGCTTCATCGATCGCGGCGAACTCACCGCGGATCTCATCCACCCGCGTTGCGCGCGGCGCACCGGCCAGCCCATCGCGCAAGAGGGCGATGACCTCACCGTCTGCACGGCCGCGTTGGGCCGCATCCTGATACAGAATGACCTCGTCAAAGTACTGCCCAGCGATCCGGGCCTGATCGCGAATATCCTGATCGCGTCGATCCCCGGCGGCACTGATCACGATCAGACGGCGTTGGGCCGGCATCGCCTGAGCCGCCTGGCTCAGGGCCAGGATGGCATCCGCGTTGTGACCATAATCGGCAATCAGGGTGGCCCCCCGATAGTCGAAGACATTGAAACGCCCGGGTACGGTCGCGACATCGCTCTCGAATTCGGCGAGCGCCCGTCGGATGACCGACCAATCGGCCCCTAGCGCCCAGGCGGCCGCCACAGCCGCCAGCACATTCTCGACCTGAAATGCGATGCGTCCCCCGCGAGTCAGCGGCACCCCCGCCAGATCGATCCGGCAGATCTCGTCCGAGCCACGCAGGGCCACGATCTGGCCCTCAGCGACATGGACGGTCGGCAGTCCGAGCGCGCGATGTCGGGTCATGGCTGCGATGCTGGGGTCGGATGCAAACAAGATCACCGCTCCCGGGCAACTGTCCTGCATCGCGAGCACGTGCGGATCGCCCGCATTGAGTACAGCGTAGCCGGTGGGTGAGACGTTGTGGACGATCACACGCTTCAGTACGGCCAGTTCCTCGACCGTATTGAGGAAATTGAGGCCCAGATGATCCCCGGTCCCGAGGTTGGTCACCACGGCGACGTCACATCGGTCAAAGCCCAGACCTTCACGCAGGATACCGCCCCGAGCCGTTTCCAGAACGGCCGCATCGACTTCAGGGTGCATCAGGACGTTGCGCGCGCTCTTGGGTCCGCTGCAATCGCCCGTATCGACGCACTGACCGTCGACGAAAACGCCCTCGGTACTGGTCATGCCGACCCGTGCGCCGCCCTGCGCAAGGATGGCCGCAATCAGCCGGACGGTCGTTGTCTTGCCGTTGGTTCCAGTGACGGCAACGACCGGGATTCGCCCGTCATCGCCCTCATCGAAGATCAGGCGGACGATCGCCTCGCCCACATCCCTGGGCTTACCGTAGGACGGACTCAGATGCATGCGCAAACCCGGTGCCGCGTTGACCTCGACCACCGCCCCCCCCTGCTCTTCGAGCGGCTTCAGGACGTTATCGCAGACCAGATCGATCCCCGCAATGTGCAGGCCGACCACACGCGCCGCCTCGACGGCACGCGCCGCGATATCCGGGTGCACGTCGTCGGTGACATCGGTCGCTGTCCCGCCCGTACTGAGGTTGGCGTTGTTGCGCAGTACCACTCGAGCGCCCTTGGGCGGCACGGAATGCGGCTCGAAACCCTGTTCGCGCAATCGGGCGACGGCAATATCGTCGAAGCGGATCCGGGTGAGCGAACACGCGTGGCCTTCGCCGCGACGGGGGTCGCGATTGAGCTCATCAACCAGTTCGGTGATACGCCGTTCGCCGTCCCCGATGACATGCGGCGGGTCGCGCCGAGCGGCCGCAACCACGCGCTCGCCGACCACCAGAACCCGATGGTCATGCCCAGGAATGAAGCGCTCGACCAGCACGCCCGAGCCAAACTCGAGTGCGGCGGCGTAAGCACTCTCGAGCTTTGCGAGATCGGTGATGTTGACCGTCACCCCCTTGCCCTGGTTGCCGTCTCGCGGCTTGACGACCACCGCCCCACCCAGGTCAAGAAAGGCAGAGCGAGCCTCCTCGAGGCTGCGCACCACCCGCCCATGCGGAACCGGCACGCCAATGGCATCGAGCAACTGCTTGGTGAGTTCCTTGTCCTGCGCAATCGACTCCGCAATCGCGCTGCTGATATCCACTTCGGCCGCTTGTATCCGACGCTGCCGGGCCCCCCAGCCAAACTGAACCAGACTGCCCTCAGTCAGTCGCCGCATCGGGATCCCCCGGGCGGCAGCGGCCTGAGCGATCGATGCCGTGCTCGGTCCCATCCGGATATCCTCATCCAGGGTTCGGAGCGCGCTGAGCGCCGCAACGGAATCGAAGCGGGTATTCGATGCCACGGCCTGACAGAGGGTAATTGCGAAATCCATGGCCATGCGGCCTACGGGCTCCTCGGAGTACTGCACGACAACCTGAAAGACATCCGGCTCGTGCGTGCCCGCCGTCCGTCCGAACGAGACCGGACAGCCCGCCTCGGCCTGAAGCGCGAGCGCCGCTTGTTCCAGCACGTGGGCCAGGCTGACCGGCCCGTCAAACCCGGCGGGTCGCAGCAACCCAATCTGGGGGAAGAGCGCACGCAGGCGATTCTCGAATTCGGGCATCGAATCAATGGATGATTCCTGATGCGAACATCGAACGACCGCCTCGATCGAGGGGTGACGACTCCAGAGGTTGGGACCTCGAAGGACACGGATGCGGCTGACTTCCATCGTCTGGGACCTGCCGGCGAAAGAAAGGTGGGTGAACGTTTGGATGAATCGACAAAAAAGGGATCAGCGGGCCCAATCCACACCATTCAAGGTGTCCAGGCCCGCTTCGATCAGATGAACCGCCAGGCCGGCCGCCCAGACAGCCGCCACTGCGGCCACGAGCGGATCAACCGGCCGTTGATCCGGAGCTGGGGACGCCGCCCCACGAGCGCCGCCTAAGCGCAACGCCCGGACGGCGCTCAGATCCTCGCGAAGCGTCAACGAAGCGACCCGCTCATCGCCCTGCATCAACAGGACATGGGACGCGTCGGCCGTCACCCAGCGGCGCCCTTGCGCGCGGTGGGCGATCAGTGCCTCGCAATCGGCGTCCATTGCAAAGTAGAGGATTTCGCCATCGGCGAGTTCCGCCATCGCGACCGCTTGTGGATCTTCGGCATTGAGCACGGCCACACCGTTCTTCAAGACCACATCGATCGGCGTCCGCAGCACACGCCACAACAGGTCCTCTGAATCAATGTATCGCGCGGGCACCATCGCGTGGGCCTCGACGCAGGTGAGTACGCCCACCTGCGATCGGTCATAAGCAAGCCCCTCATCGATCAAGGCCCGCACGGAATGCTCGAATATGGCCAGATCAACGGCTGGATTGATCAGCAATCGCCGCCCGGCCTCCCAACCCGTGCTGTCGCCCTGCGCAATCCGGCGCGAGCCCACAAACAGCCCTTCGCTGGAGGCGCAAGCGGTTCGGGCCGGCCCAAGTCTCATGAAGTGGTCGATCAGCCGAACCGTTTCGGTCGTGCCTGACGTACCTGCCACGCCAATGATCGGGATGCGGCCCGTCGCGCCCTCGCGAAAGAGATCATCGACCACCGAGTCCCCGACCGGGTAAGGCGGCACGCCCGGGGGCGTGACGTGTACGGTCAGCCCCGGTCCGGCGTTGACCTCAACAATCGCGCCGCGCTGCTCGCTCAGAGATTTGGAGATGTCTTCGACCACGAGGTCGATCCCGGCAATATCCAGGCCGATGATCCGCGCAGCCAGCACCGCTGCTCGGGCGGCCTCGGGGTGGACCAGTGCCGTGCAGTCAAAGCACACGTTCCCGTTACGTTGCACCAGCACAAGCTCGCCTGCGGGCGGAATCGATTCAGGCTCATAACCCTGAGTGCGCAGATCGATACGGGTCGCAGAGTCGATCCCCACCCGATTGAGGGGGCGATCGCGCTGCACGCCCCGGAGAGGATCGGAATTCAGCTGCTCGTCAATCAAGGTTCGAATACTGGAACGTCCATCGCCGGTGACATAGGCGGGTTGGCCTCGCGCAGCCGCGGCCAGGCGCCCCCCAATCACCAGGAGCCGGTGCTCGTTGCCTCGAACATGACGTTCGACCAGCACGGCGGAGCCCTCGCGCGCCGCAACCGGGAACGCAGCCTCGACCTGTTCTCGGGTCTGAAGATCGAGACAAACGCCCCGGCCATGGTTGCCGTCGATGGGCTTGACCACGACCGGTAGGCCGATCTCCTGAGCGACCTCCCAGGCCTGTGCGGCATCTGCGACCACCTGCCCCTCGGGAATGGGCAGGCCGCACGCGGACAGCAATTGTTTGGTCAGGTCCTTGTCGGTCGAGATCCCCTCGGCAATGGCACTGGTCCGATCCGTCTCAGCCGTCCAGATTCGGCGCTGCGCGCTGCCGTACCCCAGCTGTACGAGATTGCCCTCGTTGAGCCGGATCATCGGAATCCGCCGATCGTCGGCGGCCTGTACGATCGCCGCCGTGCTGGGGCCCAGGCAATGCCGGTCGGCCAGATCCTCGATGTCCGCGATCAGACCCGCCAGATCGAACGGCCGATCCTCGATCGCTGCCATCAACACGTCCCGAGCCCCTTCCAGTGCACGCAGGGTCACACGCTCGTGCCAGAGGCTCACGACGACCTTGTAGATCCCGCGGGCGGAGACCTCTCGGGCTCGTCCAAAGCCGCCGCCGGGCATGCCCGCCAGCGCCTGCAATTCCAGAGTGAGATGCTCAAGAATATGACCGGGCCAGGTGCCCTCCCTGAGCCTGCGGATGAATCCCCCCGGCTCGTCATAACTGCACCGATGGGCCTCAAGACCGGGCATCCAGTCGACCAGGCGATCCGGCAGGCCGGGGATCAGGTTTGAGGGGAAATCCTCGAGATCACCGATATCAATCAGTGCCTCCAGGGCAGGGTCGTACGTCCACATGTTCGGGCCGCGCAGGTAGACGACCGAGACAATCTCGATGAGGCGTTTCACGGCTGAAATCGGGGGGTGGGAAGCGGTGCGGGGGGGGGCGATCGCCGGAGGGCGGACGGTGCTGGGCTTGAGGGGCTGACGGGCGGTTTGTCGGTGTCGTCAAAATTGCTTCACGGAATACTGTACGCTTGTCGACCGAATAACGGAAATCTCCTGTCTCGTGAACCTGCCTATTCAGGCCCATGCCCCCATTGACGACGCAGCCTTTGCGTCGGGTCATCCGGCCCGCCCCGCGCCGATCGAGCAGGACGAACAGGTCATCGCAAGCATCGAAACCGACCTCGATGATCGCATGCGTTACCGGGCAGGCGAGGTGGTCCTGACGGATCGCCGCATCCTTGCCCGCACCGCATCGGATGCCTGGTCGAGTTGGCCGATCGTCGAATCGAGCGCACTGACGCTGAGCGATCATGCCGGCGTGGGTCACCTCGAACTCAGCGCGGGCCCGTCCCTGCAGTCCGCCTGGCACTTTACGCTGGGTGCGCTGCCCGCCGCGCAGCGCCTCCTCGAGTCCTTCGAGGCCTTGCGCCGGGGCTCACCGCTGCAGTCGGCCACATCGGCTGTACGCTGCGAGCGCTGTGGCGCGGATATCCCGGACGAAGCCGAGGAGTGCCCCCGTTGCGAAGCCGAAACCAGTACGGCACCGTCGACCTGGACATTGTTCAGGTTGTGGCGTTTCGCCCGACCCTACCGCGGTCAGTTGCTGCTCGGTCTGATACTGACCATCGCCTCGACGGCAGCCACACTCGTTCCGCCCTACCTGACGATGCCGCTGATGGACGACGTCCTGATCCCCTATCAGAACGGCACGCCGATCGACATTGGACAGGTCACTCTGCTGTTGTCGGGCTTGCTCGCCGCAGCGCTGATCGCCTGGGCGCTCGGCTGGGCACGCACCTACATCCTCGCGCTGGTCTCCGAACGCATCGGTGCGGACCTGCGCACCAGCACCTACGACCATCTGATGAAGCTCTCGCTGCAATACTTTGGCGGCAAACGCACCGGTGATCTGATTGCGCGGATCGGCAACGAGACCGACCGAATCTGTCTGTTTCTGTCGCTGCACCTGCTCGACTTTCTGACCGATGTGCTGATGATCGCGATGACCGCCGCGATCCTGATCTCGATCGACCCCTGGCTCGCGCTCGTGACGCTGACGCCGCTGCCGGTCATCGTCTGGATGATCCATCTGGTCCGTGACCGCCTGCGCCACGGGTTTGAGAAGGTGGACCGAATCTGGGGCGAAGTCACCAACGTTCTCGCCGACACGATTCCAGGTATTCGAGTCGTCAAGGCCTTCGCTCAGGAATCGCGCGAATCCGGACGATTTCGCGAGGCCAACGAGCACAACCTCGCGATCAACGATCGGGTGAACCGCGTCTGGGCCCTGTTTTCGCCCACGGTCACGCTGATGACCGAAATCGGACTGCTGGTGGTGTGGGCCTTCGGCATCTGGCTGGTTTCGAGAGACCAGGTGAGCGTGGGCGTCTTGACAGCGTTTCTTGCCTATATCGGACGCTTTTACACCCGCCTCGATTCGATGAGCCGGATCGTTTCGTTCACGCAGAAAGCCGCCGCCGGCGCCAAACGGATCTTCGATATTCTCGATCATGTGTCGAGCGTGCCGGAATCCAGCCAACCCGTCCGGATCGGACCGATCAGCGGCCGGATCGAACTGCGCAACGTCGGCTTTCGCTACGGCAGTCGTTCGGTCGCGGGCGGCATCAACCTGACCATCGAGCCCGGCGAGATGATTGGCCTGGTCGGTCACAGTGGCTCGGGCAAGAGCACCCTGGTCAATCTGATCTGCCGCTTTTATGACGTCACCGAAGGCGCCATTCTGGTCGACGGCGTCGACATCAGGTCACTGGCGCTTGCAGATTACCGTCGCAACATCGGGCTGGTGCTTCAGGAGCCCTTCCTGTTTTTCGGAACCATTGCCGACAACATCGCATACGGCCGGCCCGACGCACGTCGAGACGAGATCATTGCCGCAGCGCGGGCCGCCCATGCTCATGAGTTCATTCTCCGATTGCCGCATGGCTACGACTCACTGGTGGGCGAGCGCGGTCAGGCGCTCTCGGGCGGAGAGCGTCAGCGAATCTCGATTGCACGCGCACTCCTGATCGACCCCCGTTTGCTGATCCTGGACGAAGCGACGTCATCGGTCGACACACAGACCGAAACGGAAATCCAGAAGGCGCTCGACAATCTGGTT
The DNA here is from genome assembly GCA_039800205.1 of Pseudomonadota bacterium. Lineage (GTDB taxonomy): Bacteria > Pseudomonadota > Gammaproteobacteria > Burkholderiales > Burkholderiaceae_E > SYIM01. The sequence continues at coordinate 33,988 of JBDLRB010000280.1, forward strand.
CGGGGTCGGACGACCATCGCGATTGCGCACCGACTGAGTACGCTGCGGCAGGCCGACCGGCTGGTGGTACTCGACCGGGGGCGTGTCGTCGAACAAGGTCCGCACGACACGCTGATGCAGCGTGAAGGCCACTACTACCGCCTGTATCAGGCGCAGTTACGCAACGTCGATACCGAAGACCCTCCGCCCTGGCCCGTTTCGCCACAAGGCGGCCGGATCACGACCCACAACTGAGCTCAATCATGAGTGCCCGACTGATCAAGATGCCCGATGGACGCCTGCGCTACGTCGATCCGGACGGACAACCGCACGACCCCGTCACACCCGTCCGGGCCTTTCCGATCTCGTCGCCGAAACTGGGATTCTCACTGCTGAGCGCGGACGGCCATGAGCTCCTCTGGATTGATTCGCTGGACGACCTCCCCGATGATGAACGTGAACTGATCGAAACGGCGCTGACGGGACGTGAATTCATGCCCGAGATCAGGCGCCTGGTCGCAGTGTCGGGCTTTGTCACACCGTGCACGTGGACCGTCGACAGCGATCGGGGCGAAACCCGTTTTGTACTGAAGGGTGAGGAAGATATCCGCAGACTGAACGCCCACACCCTTCTGATTGCCGACAATCAAGGCATCCATTACCTGCTTCGCGACCTGACCGGTCTGGACCGTCAGAGCCGGAAGCTCCTCGATCGCTTTCTCTAGAACACCACCGACACCTGCGCCTGGCCCCTACTCCGCACGCAAGGCCTGCGCGGGCGTGAGCCGCGCAGCCCGTAGCGCCGGATACAAACCGAAGCAGATCCCAGCCAGCGCACTGGCCGCCAGTGCAGCACCCGCTGCCTGCAGCGTCACGATGGCATCCACCCCGAACTGAGCGGCCGCAATCCAGGCAACCGCGATACCGCTAACCAGGCCCACCACGCCGCCCACCACACAGACCGTCATCGCTTCGAGCAGGAACTGCACCGCGATATCGCGCCTGCGCGCGCCAATCGCCATCCGCAGACCGATTTCTCGCGTGCGTTCGGTCACGGTCACCAGCATGATGTTCATGATGCCGATCCCCCCAACCAGAAGGCTCACGGACGCAATCGTGGCGAGCAACGTCCTCATCGCTCCGGCCGTACGCTGCTCGCTCTCGTAGAACGAGTCCTGCCGGCGAATCATGAAATCATCCTCAAGCCCTTCCCCGATTCGGTGCCGGGTCCGAAGCAACAGGCGAACGTCGGCCTCCACCTGAGCGAGTCGATCCGCACGATCGGCCTCGACCAGCACGCGGTGGACACGGTCTGGAAAGGCGCTGCCGAACAGATCCCGCCGGACGGTCGTCAAGGGCACGTAGACAATGTCGTCGAAATCCCACCCATCCAGCGAATGCCCCTTGCGCGCCAGAACCCCCACCACGGTGAAGGGAACGTTTCGGATACGAAAGCTTTCACCGACGGGCGGTTGCCCGGCAAAGAGCTTCTCGGCAACGGTTGCACCGATGACGGCCTTGCGGGCAGCGGTCCTCAGATCCTGCTCATCGAATAACCCACCGTCCACCACCTGCCAGTCACGGATCTCGATGATGCCGGGCCACGCGCCCTGGACCGGACCCAACCAGTTCCGGGCGTCATGCACCATCTGGACGGAGTTCCAGGTGGTGGGCGAGACGGCTCGCACAGACGGCGTGGCCGCGATCGCAGCCACATCGCCCAGTGTGATGGTCGGCGTGGCACCGGAGGCTTGCCGAACCCCGCCACTGGTCGGTGCGCCCGAGGTGACCACCAGCACGTTGCTGCCGAGCGAACGCATGACCTGCTTGACCCGCTCCTGCGACCCTTGCGCGACGGCCAGCATCACGACCACCGACCCCACCCCCACGATCATCCCGAGCATCGCGAGACCTGTGCGTAGCGGATGAATCGCGAGCGCTTTCCACGCCTGCGCGGCCAGCGTCAGAAACATGCCCATACGCGTCCCGTCCGCGCTCAGAACAAACGCAAACGGAAGCCGCGTGACGCACCGGCGCCCTCGACCCGCTCGCCCACGGCGACCCGATCATCATCGGATAAACGGCCCGGCGCGAGCACTTCGGTGAGCGCACCATCGCTGATCCCCAGTGAGACCGGCCGGCGCAACAATACGGGTCGGCCCTCGCGCTCGGTGGCAAGATGCACCCAACCGACGAAGCCCGTCACCGATGAAACCGAAGCACCCGTCTCGTCCTCGACAACGGAAGACGCGTCCGAAGGACGGAACCGAAGGGCCAGGTTCGGCACCCTGAGCACCTCATCGCGCCGCGCCACCTCGATACTGACATTCGCAGTCATGCCAGGCAGCAGTCGCCCATCGTCGTTTCGCGTTGCGAGCACAACGTTGTAGGTCACAACGTTCTGTTCAATCTTTGGATTGAGACGGATCTGTCGAACTTTCGCCGAAAAGCTCCGTTCGCCCAGCGCATCGACCCGAAAGCTCGCCGACATCCCCACCTTGAGCCGCGCCACGTCGGCCTCGGCCACATTGGTGTCGATCTGCATATCGCGGAGATCACGCGCGATCATGAACAGGGTCGGCGTCTGAAAACTCGCCGCCACGGTCTGGCCGATGTCGACACTTCGGGCGATCACCACGCCGTCGATCGGCGACCGGATCGCGGTCAGAGACAGGTTGGTGCGCTCGCGCGAGATCTGGGCTTCGATCGCGCGCATGCGCGCGGCGGTGAGTTCGACCGACTGGCGGTCATCGTCGGCCTGTGCGGGCGAAATGAACCCCCGCGCCGCCAGGTCCTCGCTGCGTGCGAGCTTGCGGCGCGCCACCGTATGCTGGGTGCGAACCTCGGCCAGGTTGGCCTGGAGCTGCGCCAGCTGCGCCTCGATCAGCGAGGGATCGAGTTCCGCAAGCAGCTGCCCCGCTTTGACCGGTTGATTGAAATCAACGAACACATTGCGGATCCGGCCCGAGATCTGGGTCCCCACATTGACCAGAACCACCGGGTTGAGGGTACCGGTGGCACTGACGGACTGGATGACCGGACCCGTGGAGAGGGGTTGCAGGCGAAAGCGCGCTTCGAGATCCGCCTCGGGCTCGGGGACAGCCAGGAATACCCGGGCGCCCAGCCAGGCAACCAGCACGATCAGAACGACAGCAAACAAAGAGACCAGACGGCGCATCATGACGCATCAGAGAAGTGAACGGAACATTGGGGCCCGGCGGAGGGTGGCCCCGGGTGCACAACGCCCATCCGTCGGACGTCTCCCGGTATTTCGCGCCGCAACATTACCAAGAAACCTCAAGCGCCGCGCGGATTGGCCCCAAATCAAGGCGGACGCTTGAATTCCCACACTGGTAAACCGGGTATCGAGTCTGCCCCCTGTCGGCTCGCGAAGAATCTCCCGTCATTCGACGAGGAGACTCACTTCATGGCGACACTCACGGTCAATGGGCAGATTCGGCAGGTGGACGCCGACCCGGACACCCCGCTTCTCTGGGCGCTGAGGGAACAGCTCGGCTTGACCGGGACCAAGTATGGGTGCGGGATCGCAGCGTGCGGCGCGTGCACGGTGCACATCGATGGCGTGCCCGTCCGGAGTTGCGTGCGGCCCCTCTCGACGATTGAGCCGAGCCAGGCCATCACAACGATCGAGGGCCTGTCGCCCGACGCCTCGCACCCGGTCCAGAAGGCCTGGGTGGCGCTCGATGTCCCTCAGTGCGGCTACTGCCAGAGCGGCATGATCATGGCGGCCGTCGCATTGCTGAAGGAGAAACCTCAGCCCACCGATCGGGAGATTGACGAGGCCATGACGAACATCTGCCGCTGCGGTACCTACAACCGGGTTCGCGCGGCAATCAAGGTGGTCGCCCAGGGCGGCAACCCCAGACTCGCGGGGCTTGCGATCCAGCACGCAGACGGGAGCACGACATGAACGAAGCAGTCCTGGGCGCCCGGATCAACCGGCGTCACTTCCTGGTCGGTTCGGCGGCCGGCGGCTTGTCGCTTGCTTTTCACATCCCCTTTTCGACCAGTGCGCAGGCGCAAGCGGCCACCGCCCCCGAAGTCAATGCCTGGGTGGTCGTGCGCCCGGACGACACCGTGGTGATCCGCATCGCACGATCCGAGATGGGCCAGGGTACGCTGACCGGACTGGCTCAAATGGTTGCGGAGGAACTGGAGTGCGACTGGTCAAAGGTGACCACCGAGTACCCCACCCCAGGCCAGAATCTGGCCCGAAAGCGCATCTGGGGGAACTTTTCCACGGGGGGCAGCCGGGGGATCCGCGACTCGCACGAGTATGTTCGCCGGGGCGGCGCGACCGCACGAGCGATGCTGGTGCAAGCGGCCGCCGCAGGCTGGAATGTCCCGGTGGCGGAACTGCAGGTCCGGAAAGGGATTATCCGCCACGCCGCGAGTGGCCGCTCGACGAGTTTTGGCCGGGTCGCAGCCGCAGCAGCACAGCTGCCCGTCCCTGAACGCGTCAGCCTCAAGGACCCGAAGGACTGGACGGTGATCGGCAAGCGCCTCGCGCGACTCGATACGGTCGACAAGGTCAATGGCCGTCAGGTCTACGGCGCCGACTTGAGCCTGCCCGGCATGTTGAATGCAGCGATCCGCGATTGCCCCGTGTTTGGCGGCAAGCTGCTCAGCTACGACGAGTCGGCGATCCTCAGCCGAAAGGGCGTACGCAAGGTCGTTCGGGTCGGTGACTCAGCGGTCGCAGTGGTGGCCGACACCTGGTGGCAGGCCAAGACCGCACTCGATGCCTTGCCCGTCAAGTGGGATCTCGGCGAGCACGCACAGGCATCGAGCGATGCATTCGGGAAGGTTCTGCGCGATGCCCTCAATGCACCCGAGGCGGTGGAGGGCAACCGTCAGGGCGATGCCCCGGCCGCAATTGCACGCGCCGCCCGACGAATCGAGGCGGTCTACGCCTATCCCCATCAGAACCACGCAACGATGGAGCCGATGAACGCGATCGCGCGCTTCACGGCCGATCGTTGTGAGGTCTGGACGCCCACCCAGAATGGCGAGGCCGCGCTGGCTGCGACGGCCGAGGCCTCGGGCCTGCCGGCCTCAAAGTGCGAGGTCTACAAGATCCATCTGGGCGGCGGCTTTGGCCGTCGCGGTGCGGTCCACGACTGGGTGCGTCAGGCGGTCGCCATCGCCCGACAGCTGCCGGGCACACCGGTCAAGCTGCTCTGGAGCCGGGAAGAGGACATGCTGCATGGGCGGTTCCACCCCGTCACGCAATGCAAGATGACGGCGGGTCTGGACGCACAGGGCAACATCACCGGTCTGCACATGCGCATCGCCGGTCAATCGATTCTTGCCGGCATCTTTCCGCAGAATATCCGGAATGGTCGGGACCCCGTCGTGTTCCAGGGCCTGAATGCGGGCGGCGGCGAAGCCATGATCGGCTATGGGTTCCCCAACCTGCTGATCGACCATGCGATGCGAAACCCGCACGTGCCCCCGGGCTTCTGGCGAGGGGTCAATCTCAATCAGAACACCATTTACCTCGAGTGTTTCATCGACGAGATTGCGGCGGCGACCGGACAGGATCCGCTTGCGCTGAGGCGAACGCTGATGGCGGCCCATCCGAAGCATCGGGCCGTGCTGGACGCCGTGGCCGAACGTGCCGGCTGGGGGCGCCCCGCGCCCGACATCGACGGTCAGAAGGTCTTCCGAGGCCTGGCTCAGACCCACGGCTTCGGCAGCTATGTGGCGGCCTGCGCCGAGGTCTCGGTCAGCACTGCAGGCGAACTGCGCGTTCATCGCATCGTTGCCGCGACCGACTGCGGTTATGCGGTGAATCCACAGCAGATCGAGGCGCAGATCGAGGGGTCCTTCGCCTATGGTTTGTCTGCCGCGCTCTTCGGGCAATGCACCGTCAAGGACGGCAAGATCGAGCAGAGCAACTTCGACACCTACCCAGTCATGCAGATGCGGCACATGCCGAAGGTCGAATCGATCGTGATGCCATCGGGCGGGTTCTGGGGCGGAGTGGGCGAGCCCACCATTGCGGTCGCTGCGCCAGCGGTGCTGAATGCAATTTTCGCGGCTACGGGCAAAAGGATCCGCCAGTTGCCAATCGGCGCGCAGAGCCTGCGACGGGCCTGATGAAGCGGGCAGGACGGGTCGCACTCTGCGTCATCGGGGTCTCTGGTGCGCTGGTGCTCCCCGACGTCGCGCAGCCGCGCGACGCACTGCCCAGGCCCTCACAGGTTCAGCCTGGAGATGCAGAACGGGGACGCTTGATCGTTGTCAACCGCAACCAAGGGCTCTGTCTGCTTTGTCATGGTGGCCCCTTCCCCGACGTGAAGCAGCAGGGAACGATCGCACCGTCGCTGGCGGGCGCGGGATCCCGCTGGACTCCGGATCAACTGCGCATGCGGATCAGCAACAGTCGCGCAATCCATCCGGATTCGATCATGCCGGCCTACGGTGTGGCCGACCCGGCACCGTCCGTGGCAGCCCGCTTCAGGGGTCGGCCGATACTCTCAGAACAGCAGATCGAGGACGTCGTCGCCTATTTATCGACCCTCAAGGATTGACGCTTCGCGATGCCCCGCCCCAACCCATCACCCCGTTCCCTGCTTGTACACTCGGAGAGCCCGCGCGCTGACCGCGTCGGCATCCCCGCGCCGGAGCGCAGGATGATCCTCGCCCAATCGCTGTGTTGGCCTCTGGCGGGCGCTGCATCCTGCGTCCAGCGGACGCTGATTCCGGCTGCGTTCGGCGCAGGAAGTGCACGGGCCAACGAGCGCGATCCGGCGACCGAGCCGCTCGCCGCGCGCTCGTACGATGAAGCCATTCGACGCTTTACCGGTGGGCCACTGCCCCGTCCAGGAAAGGTGACGCTTGACGTGGCGGTCCTGATCGACAATGGCAATACGGTACCGCTCTCGGTTCGGGTCGAGCACCCGATGGACCCGGATCAGCACGTTCGTTCAATCGCCGTCTTCAGCGAGCGCAATCCACAGCACGAGGTGTTGCAGGTTCAACTTGGGCCCGACAGTGGCCGCGCGGAGATCAGCACCCGGATTCGACTCGCCACTTCACAGAAACTGATGGCCGTCGCTCGACTGTCCGACGGCAGTCATTGGTCGCACGAAATCGATGTGATCGTGACACTGGCTGCATGTATCGAAGGCGAACCCTGAGGCGATCCAATCATGCGTATCCGAACCCTGATCGATATGCCGCGCGCGGCGCGGATTGGAGAGATCATCACGATCCGCGCAACGATTGCCCACCCAATGGAAACAGGCTACAGACGCGGCTCGGACGGCGTCCGACTCCCCCGAAACATCATCCGTAGCTTCCATTGCCGGATCGGCGACCGTGAAATTTTCAGGGCGGATCTGTTTCCGGCGGTCTCGGCCAATCCCTACCTCGTTTTTCATCACCGGGTGCGCGCCTCGGGCGAACTGGTCTTCAGCTGGCGCGGCGATCAGGGCTTTGCCCATGAAGAACGGGTCTCGCTGATCGCCCAATGACTCCTTCGTACAGCCGCTCGAGCCTGCCCGGATGATCCATCCCGTTGACAAGAGACTCGACCGGAAACGGTCGAGTCGCCTCGCCCGGGCGCTGATCGTACTGACTCTGGCCGCGCTGCCCGTCCTCGGACAGTCGTCCGAACGCGAGGCCGATCGGTCACCCGGCTCAGAACGCGATGGGCAGCACGTTCAGGACCTGGCGCGCGCCTCATCCCTGGACACCCGCCGCTCAGGCTTCGAATTCATGAGCCGGGCCACCCAGACGCTGCAACGCCACGACGATCAGAACCCGGCCATGCTGTGGGTTCGAGACGGAGAGCGGCTCTGGCGCGAGCCGATCGCCCCAAGTGGCAAAAGCTGCTTGACCTGCCACGGGGCATCACCCACGGCCCTGCGTGGGGTCGCCGCACGCTATCCCGCCTGGGATGAGGCCCTGGGCCGTCCGGTCAGCCTGAATCATCGAATCAGCCTGTGCCGTCAGCGCTACCAGCAAACGGCACCCGCGTCGCTTAAAACGGATGAACAACTGAGCCTGGAAGCGCTGATCGCCCTGCAGTCGAGAGGCGTCGCGATCGAACCCGTCCGCGACCCCCGGCTGGCCGCAGCCCTGGAACAGGGGCGTGCTCAATTTTTCAGTCGGATCGGTCAGTTGGCGCTCGCCTGCCATCACTGCCATGACCAGAACGCGGGCGCGCGGCTGGGCGGGAGCCCCATCCCTCAGGCGCACCCGACCGCCTATCCGATCTACCGCCTGCAGTGGCAGGCGATGGGATCCTTGCCCAGGCGGTTGCGCGGGTGTTTCACGGGCGTTCGCGCCGAGGCGCCCGAGCCGATCAGTGAAGTGATGGTCGCGCTGGAACTGTTCCTGCGCGACCGGGCCGCCGGGATGCCCCACGAGGGACCCGGCGTGCGGCCCTGATCACACACCCCCGCGCGGACTCAAGCGTAGCGCGCGAGCGCCGCCTTGTGACGCAGACGTCCGGCGTGCAAGAGCGGCTCGGTATATCCGGACGGTTGCTCGCAGCCCTTGAACACCAGATCGCAGGCCGCCCGAAACGCTTCGCCGTCGAAGGATGGTGCCATCGGACGATAAAGCGGGTCCCCCGCATTCTGGCGATCGACCACTTCGGCCATCCGCTTCATCACCCCCATGACCTGATCGGCGGTGGCCACACCGTGACGCAGCCAGTTGGCGATGTGCTGGGACGAAATGCGGCAGGTGGCGCGATCCTCCATCAGCCCCACGTCGTGAATATCGGGGACCTTGGAGCAGCCCACCCCCTGATCGACCCAGCGCACGACATAGCCCAGGATGCCCTGCGCATTGTTCTCGAGCTCCGCATTGATGTCCTCGGCGGACCAGCCCCCTGCTGCGAGCGGAATCGCCAGAAGTTCATCCAGCGTGGCGCGCTTGCCCTGCGCCGCGATCTGCGACTGCCGGGCCAGTACATCGACCTGATGGTAGTGCGTGGCATGCAGCGTGGCCGCGGTGGGACTGGGCACCCAGGCGCAGTTCGCACCGGCCTGCGGATGACCCACCTTCTGCTCGAGCATGGCCGCCATCAGATCGGGCATCGCCCACATACCCTTGCCGATCTGGGCCCGACCAGCCAGGCCACAGGCCAGTCCGGTATCCACGTTCCAGAGTTCGTAGGCCGCGATCCAGCCCTGCTTTTTCATGTCGCCCTTGCGGACCATGGGACCGGCTTCCATCGAGGTATGAATCTCGTCGCCGGTTCGATCCAGGAAGCCGGTATTGATGAACGCAACCCGATGCCGAGCGGCGTGGATACAGGCTTTCAGGTTGAGCGTCGTGCGCCGCTCCTCATCCATGATGCCCAGCTTGACGGTGTGCGCAGGCAAGCCCAGCGTGCGCTCGACCTGGCCAAACACCTGGTCTGCAAACGCGACTTCTTCAGGCCCGTGCATCTTGGGTTTGACAACGTAGACCGACCCACACACCGAATTGCGCAGCCCCGATTCGCGACGCAGGTCATGCATCGCGATCAGGGTGGTACACATTGCATCGAGGAGGCCCTCATAGACCTCCCGGCCATCGCGATCCAGAACGGCCGGCGTGGTCATCAGATGACCGACGTTTCGGACCAGCATCAGCGAACGCCCCTTCAGCGAGAAGGTGCGGCCGTCGGGTCCGACATAGGCACGATCGGGGTTCAGACGGCGGACGAAGCTGCGATCACCCTTCTTGACCGTCTCGGTCAGCGTACCGGCCATGAGGCCCAGCCAGTTGCCGTAAGCGAGCGCCTTGTCGGGTCCGTCCACCGCCGCGACCGAGTCCTCACAATCCATGATCGTGGTGATCGCTGACTCAAGGAGGATATCGGCGACACCCGCCCGATCGGACGCCCCGACGGGATGCTGCCGATCGATCACGAGTTCCATGTGGAGGTGGTGATGCCGCAGCAGCACAGCCTGAGGCGCCGCGGCATCGCCCCGATGCCCCGCAAAGGCGGAGGGGTCCGCCAGCGCGACCTCGCCCTGCGGCATCCTGGCCAGCAAGCGACCCTGGTCGATTCGCCAGCCCAGCACATCGGCGTGCGACGCACCCGCAAGGGGGACATGCTGATCGAGAAACGCCTTGGCCCAGGCAATCACACGAGCGCCCCGCTCAGGGTCGTAGCCCGGGGCCCCTGACGGTCGATCGCCGAGCGCGTCGGTCCCGTAGAGCGCATCGTAGAGGCTGCCCCAACGGGCATTGGCCGCATTGAGCGCATAGCGCGCGTTCATCACCGGTACGACCAGCTGAGGTCCGGGAATGCGCGCGATCTCGGGGTCGACGCCCTCAGTCTGCACTTGAAAATCGGCCGGTTCATCAACGATGTAACCGATGTCCCGCAGGAACGCCTGATAGGCCTCGCGATCGAACGCCTGCCCTTGTCGGGCACGATGCCATTGATCGATCTGCGACTGCAGAGCGTCGCGACGGGCAAGCAATTCACGGTTGCGCGGACCCAGGCCATGGAGCAGTTCCGACAGCCCGCGCCAGAACCGCTCGGGCGTGATGCCGGTCCCCGGCAGCGCCTGCTCCTCGATCAGCTGAAACAAGGCAGGGTCAATTCTGAGACCGAATTTTTCGATGCGCTCGGACATGGGCAACTTCTCCAGGAAACGTGAATTGAAACGGGCGAGGGGTCCGTACAGGTCCAGGGTTTGAGTCGGCTCGGGCGTGGTTCAGGCGAAGGTGATGCCGGACCGTCGCTCGGGGGAGTCGAGGTGGGGCACGTTGTTGTAACTGAGCAGGCGCAGGGTGCTGGAACCCGCGATCAATTCGCAGACTCCCGTGTTGCGAAACTGCAGGTTGAGTTCGATGGCGGTCGACGGCGGCGCAGCCATGGTGTCGGCGACCAGGCGGCCGATCGGTCCCCCTGAACTGACCACCACCACGACCTCATCGCGGGTCGTGTCCCGGACGGCATGACGGATCGCACCGTGCACGCGTTCGCCAAACGCCGACCAGCTTTCCGGAACACCGTCCAGGCGGTCTTCGGCCCAGGCCAGCATCGCCTCGCGAAAGGTTCTCCAGAAGTCCTTCGCATCGCGCTGTTGGTGCGCCCGCGCGTGCGCCCCGCCGGTGTGCGCGGCGTACAGGGCATCGCCCGAGTACTCGTCCAAGCGCGCGTCCAGCTCAGGGGCCATCTCGAGGCCCAGGCCCGCCAGCAACTCGGTGGCGGTATCGCGCTGCCGTTCGAGCGCGCCGCTCACCACGCGGGTCGGCCTGAGACCGCGATTCAGCAGGTACTCCCCCAACCACCGGGCCTGCTGGCGCCCAAGCGCAGACAGCCGATCGTAGTGATCAGCCCCAAAGCTGGCCTGCCCGTGCCGCACGAGCCAGATCAGTGCCATCGACTTTTCCCTGTTTTTTATCAACCCGACATAATACGTTTCTTCGAAAGCCCCCCGGTCCTGCCCGCCCATGTCGCCTGGCGAGAGCTCTCCTGAACGGCGTATCGCCCATCTGGACATGGATGCGTTCTACGCGTCAGTGGAGCTCTTGCGCCGCCCGGACCTGCGCGGCCTGCCACTGGTCATCGGTGGCCGCAGGGCCCTTCGCGACGACGGGATCGCGCGGCTGCGAAACTATGCCGGACGGGGCGTGGTCACAACCGCCACCTACGAGGCGCGCGCCTTCGGCATCCATTCGGGCATGGGCTTGATGAAGGCGGCTGTGCGTTGTCCCGACGCGCTGCTGCTGCCCGCCGATTTTGATGAATACCGGCGCCTGTCCAAGCGCTTCAAGGCGGCGGTCGCCGAAATCGCCCCGGTGATCGAGGACCGGGGGATCGATGAGATCTACATCGACCTGAGCGACTGTCCGGGCGTGGCGCTCGATGGCGGGCGAGCGATCGCGCAGTCGATCAAAGCGCGCATTCAGGAGACCTGCGGTCTGAGTTGCTCGATCGGGATCACCCCCAACAAGCTGCTCTCCAAGATCGCCTCCGAGCTGGAGAAGCCAGATGGCCTCACGGTGCTGACCGCATCCGACCTCGAACCCCGAATCTGGCCGCTGGACGTCCGACGGATCAATGGCGTCGGGCCCAAGGCGGCGGAGAAACTGAAGCAGATGGGCATCGAGCGGATCGGCGAACTCGCGACCCGGCCAATGGACGAGCTGATCGCGCGATTCGGCCGCTCGTACGGCCAATGGCTTCACCACGCCGCGCACGGCCGCGATGACCGCCCGGTGGTGACCTGCAGCGAGCCGCGTTCGGTCAGCCGCGAGAGTACCTTCGAACGCGACCTGCACCCGCGCGAGGATCGTCAGGAGCTGTCGGCTCGCCTCACCGGTTTGTGCGAGCGCATCGCCGAGGACCTGCAGGCCAAGGCTTATCTCGGACGGACCATCGGCGTGAAGCTTCGTTTTGAGGATTTCGAGACCATCACGCGTGATCTGACCGTCTCCGAGCCCACTGCGGACGCCGCGGTCATCCTGAACGCCGCACGCCAGTGTCTGAAACGGGTGCGATTCGACCGTCGGCTGAGGCTGATCGGTGTCCGGGTGGGCTCGCTGTCACGCATCGACCCGCCCGCAGGCCGGACCGCGCGGGTGGGCGAACCCTCGGCCAACTACGAATTGCCCTTGTTCGACGACCCACCGCTGACATAGGGCACGCGTTCCGAGCCCGCCTGCCTAAGCGAATCGCTCGCGCGCGAGCGCGGCACCGGCGGCGAGCGCCTCAAGTTTGCGCCGGGCCGTCTCGCGATCCATGGGCGCCATACCGCAGTTGGTGCAGGGCATCAGTCGCGCAGCCGGCACAAAAGCCAGGGCTTTCTCGATGGTCTGCGCGACCTCCTCAGGGGTCTCGATCCGGTCGCTCGCCACATCAATCACGCCGACCATCACGTCCTTTCCGGCCAGCAGCTGCATCAGATCCGCGGGCACTCTGGATTGCGCACACTCGAGCGAAACCTGGTCAATCCGGCTGGCCGCCAGGGCAGGAAACACCTTTTCGTATTGCCGCCAGGCATCGCCCAGGCTGCTCTTCCAGTCGATATTGGCCTGGATGCCATAGCCATAGCAGATATGGACTGCCGTGGTGCACTGCAGGCCCTCGATCGCCCGATGAAGCGCATCAATCCCCCAACGGGCGGCCTCGTCCATGTAGACGTTGAACGCGGGTTCGTCGAACTGGATCACATCGACCCCGTCCGCCTCGAGCGCCCGAGCCTCCTGGTTCAACAGTTCAGCAAAAGCCATGGCGAGCGCCACACGGTCACCGTAGTGGCGATCGGCCACGGTGTCGACGATGGTCATCGGCCCTGGGAGGGTGAATTTCACGGTGCGCTGGGTATGCGCTCTGAGCAGCCGGGCCTCGGTCTGATGGACCCGCCCGCGCAGCCGCAGCGGCGCCACCACCTGCGGCACCATCGCGTCGTAGCGGTTGTTCCGGATCCCCATCTTGACCTTGTTGTCGAAGTCGATCCCCTCGACCGCCTCGAGAAAGCCGTGGACGAAGTGCTGACGGAACTGCTCGCCATCGCCAATGACGTCAACACCGGCGTCTTCCTGCATCTTGATCCAGAGGAGCGTCGCATCGGCCTTGCTCTGCTGCAACGCCTCGCCCTCGCTCTGCCAGCGCGGCCAGAGCTTGCCGGTCTCCGCAAGCCAGCCGGGTTTGGGCAGGCTGCCTGCAATCGCAGTCTTGAACATGGTGATCTCCGGAAGATGAGCACGGACCGCACGGCATCCGTCGGGGACGCGGGTCCGCAAAAAAAGGAGGACCGTCTGAGTCTGACGGGTACCCGAGCCGCTAATATCCAGTTTTCAGCATCACGAGCCAAACTCAGGGCTTTTCGGAACTCATGCAGGACCTCCCCATACACCCCTGGCTGATCAACACGGTCGGTTTCGTCATCGGAACGGTGTTCGGAATCGTCGCGCATCGAACCCATTTCTGTGCAGTCGGCTCGATTGCCGACGTTCTGAACATGGGCAGCTGGACCCGGGCACGAATGTGGCTCCTCGCGGTCGCCACGGCCTGTATGGGCCTTTGGGCCCTCGAGGCGGGCGGATGGGTCGATCCGGGACAATCGATCTACGCCGGGACCAGACTGCCCTGGCTGTCGATCATCGTGGGCGGTCTGATGTTCGGGGCAGGCATGGTGCTCGCTTCAGGCTGCACCGGCAAGACCTTGATCCGCCTGGGTGCAGGCAATCTGAAATCGCTGGTGGTGTTTCTGGTCCTGGGCTTGACGGCCTACATGACCTTGAGAGGGGTGTTTGGCGTCTGGCGAGTCGCGACGATCGACCGTGTCTTTCTCGAACTCGAAGCGGCACAGACGCTGCCGGCTCTGATTGCATCGGCGTCAGGCGCAGGGGGCGCATCGTTCGAACGCTGGATCGCCCCAGTGATCGGAGCCGGCTTGCTGACCTTCTCGCTGGCCAGTCGTACCCTCTGGCGCGAGGAGCGAAGCGCCGTGTGGGGCGGTCTGGCCATCGGCGGGGTGATCATTGCGGGCTGGTGGACGACCGGATGGCTCGCCTTCGTTCCCGAGCACCCGGATACGCTGGAGCCCGCCTACATCAGCACGCAGCTGAACCGACCGGAGTCGTTCTCTCTGGCTGCACCTTATGCTTACCTGATCGAACTCCTGACGCTCTGGAGCGATCAATCGCGCAAACTCACCTTTGGCATTGCATCTGCGCTGGGCATCGTTGTCGGCGCGTTCGTGCACGCCCGAATGACAGGGCGCTGGCGCGCCGAAATCTTCCCGAGCGCGAGTGATTTCGGCCGGCATCTGCTGGGGGCTGCGCTGATGGGTACCGGAGGCGTTCTGGCAATGGGCTGCACGGTGGGACAAGGCCTGTCGGGGCTGTCCACCCTGTCGCTCGGTGCCCTCATCGCGACCGCATCGATGATCGCGGGGGCCGTCGCGATGATGAAATTCGACTACTGGCGGCTCGCGCGCTAGACGCCCCAGCGCGCTCTGCCCGCCTCAGGCCCCATACACCCGACCAAAGCGGGCCCAGCCCCGACCATCGAAGCGGATCAGCTGCATCCGCTCGATCGGGAAGTGATCCGCAGATCCAGTCTTCAGGCGGATACCGGGCAGCAACATCGGCAGCGCCAGATCCAGATTGCGCGCTTGCCTCATGACATTTTCACGGGTCAGATCATCACCGCATTGGCGCAGGACCTGGACCAGTGTCTGTGCGACCGAGTACGCGTAGACATTCAGGTTGTCGCGCAGGTCAGCGCCCGGCTGCCAGCGTCTCATCCAGGCCAGCCAGGCCTCGAATTCAGGTGTCCCCTGCCACTGTGGATCGGTCGGATCGCGGTTGTAGGCGGCAGAAATGAGCCCCAATGCATTTTCCAGGCCTGCTGGGGCGAGTACGCCGCCCACGGTGCTCGACACGCTGTTGAGGTAATGCACCGGTCGCCAGCCCATCTCGGCGCAACGCCGGATCGCCTGCGCCGCGGCCTTGGGGGTGCTGATATTAAAAAAGGTGTCCGCACCCGAGGCCTTGAGCGACAGCATCTGGCTGTCGATCGTGGGATCGCCCACCTCGAAGGTGGCGCGCGCCACGATCATGCTGGACGCGCGCGCCCCCAATCCATCCGTGAACCCCTTCAGATAATCGCGCCCGTAATCATCGTTCTGGAGCAGGATCGCCACCCGGGCGCCCGGGCGGGTTTCAAGAATATGCGCCGCGTAGATGCCGGCCTCGGACTGATAGCTGGGCTGCCAGCCCATGGTCCAGGGAAAGTTCTGGTGGTCGCCCCACAGCGTGGCCCCGGACGCTGCAAAAAGCTGCGGCACCGCTCGCTGATTCAGGTATTTGCGGATGGCCAGGTTGGGTGCGGTCCCGAGCACCTGCGTAATCAGCAGCACTCGCTCGCGCTCGACCAGGCGACGCACCTGCTCCAGGGTACGGGACGGCGAGTACGCATCGTCCAGGCTGAGGAGCTTCAGCCGGCGCCCTCCGATCCCGCCGTCGGCATTGATCATGTCGAAATAAGCGCCCAGCGCCTTGCCCACCACCCCATAGGCGGCGGCCGGCCCGGAGTACGGCACAACATTACCAATCAGGATCTCGCGGTCGTTCGCACCCGGATCGTAGCGCCCCGCCGCTCTCGACGCACCAGCAGCCGCCGTCAGGGCGAGCGCCCCGCCCGCGAGTGCCGTGTGCAGTACTTGCCTTCTACCGCTCATTCGTTGGGTCTCCTACATGATTGCCCCGGGAACTGGATCGCTGGACCCGTCTTCGCCCATCGTGGATTCGACCAGCCACCCCTTCGGGCATCAGCCAGACGGACAGGATCATCAGGACACCATACACTGCCCAGGGCGCAGCCGTCGACAGATCCGCCAGGAACGTGGGCAGCACCTGGATGAATACCGCACCGATCAGGGTACCGCCCACCGAGCGGACACCGCCGATCACCAGGCCCACCAGCAAGCTGATCGACAGAAAAACAGGAAAGCTGTCTGGAGCCAGAAAGCCGCTCGCCCAGGTCTGAAGCGCACCCGAAACAGCGGCCAGCGCCGCAGCCGTTGCGAACGCAAGCGCGCGCACCCGGGTGATCGAAATGCCGATGCTTTGCGCAGCAAGCGGATGATCGCGGGCCGCCCCCCACGCGCGACCAAGGGGGCCCCGCTGCACACGCCGGGCCAGCCAGACGGCGCCAATCGTGAAGATGAGGGTCCAGCCGTACACCCATGCGTCGAGCCCACCTGCGATTCCCACGGTCTCGAGCCAAGCGGGCGGCGGCGCACGATCGATGACCAGCCCCTGGCTGCCTCCGGTCAAGCCAGCGAGCAACGGGAGTTTCAGTAACTGCGGCACGGCGATCGCCAACGCGAAACTGGCAAGCGCCAGCAGATGGCCCGACCAGCGTAACGCTGGATAGCCTAGGAGACCGCCGGCAAAAAAACCGACCGCGCCGGCGAGCGCGACCCCCAGGGCACCCGGTAGCGCAGCCGCATGCTGCAGCAGCATGCCGCCCACGTAGGCTCCGAGCGCCACAAAGGCCCCCTGCCCCAGCGAGATCTGACCGGCGATGCCGGTCAGGAGCACCATGCCGATCAGAGCGATCACCGCAGCCATCCAGAGGGTGGCCTGATAGAGCAGGTACGCGTCGGGCAGCCAGACCAATGCAAGCAGCGCACAGACCAGGACGGTCACAGCCCCCTGCCGAACGGATGCTCGTGCAGCCCTCACACGTGCTGGTGCGGCCGTCATACGCGTTGCACCACCCGACGCCCCAGGAGCCCCTGGGGACGCCACATCAGCACCAGCACCATCAGAAACAGCGCCGCACTCAGCTTGAACTCGGTCCCCGTGACAAACACCCCCAGCAGGTTTTCCATGACTCCAACGATGATGCCTCCGGGAAGCGCTCCCCACGGGTTGTCGATGCCCCCCACCAGCGCGGCGGCAAAGCCATACAGCAGAATCGTGGTCATCATGTTTGGATCGAGATAGACAATGGGCGCAATCAGCATACCCGCCAGGGCACCGATCGCGGCCGCCAGTCCCCAACCCAGCGCAAGCATCCGGTCGACCCGAACGCCCAGCAGGCGCGCCGCTTCGGGATCGTGCGCGGCGGCACGCATCGCCAGTCCGAGCGGGGTCCATCTGAGAACGAGGTAGAGCATCAACGACACCGCCAGTACGGTCAGCACGGTTCCCAGGCCGTGGGCGGAGAGATACGTGCTCGACCCCCAGACGTCCTTTGGAAACGGACTGGGAAACGCACGGAGGGTGTGATCAAACAGGGCACCCGCCAGCGCATGAAAAATCAGTAACAGTCCGATGAAGACGGTGATGTGGCTGAGTACCGGCGCGTTCGACAGCGGTCGCAGGATCACCCGCTGGATCAGCATTCCCGCGCAGAACGCGCCGGCCAGCGTGAGGAACAGGACGGCCCAGTACGGCAGCCCGGCATCGAGCAGTCCCCACGCGATGAACGTGCTGAAGGTCGCCATTTCACCCTGGGCGAAATTGATGTGGTGGGTAGATTGGTAGATCACCACCAGCGCGAGCGCCATCAGCCCATAGATCGCCCCCGAACTGAGCCCAGTCAGGATCTGCGGCAATACCTGATCAATCATCGGGGTCATTGCGCCGCCCCAAGCAGCACTTCGCGCAGCCTCGGATGGATTCGGATCTGGGCGGCCGGCCCCTGCAGCAGTACCTGGCCCGTGTCGAGCAGCAACAGGCGATCGGCCAATCGGGCCATCCGGCCGGGCTCCTGAGCGGTCATGAGCAAGGCGAGGCCATCGGTTCGACAGACGGACGCCAGGGCGTCGAACACGCGTTCGACCATCTGGGGTGCGAGCCCAGCCGTGGCTTCATCGATCATCAGCAGGCTGGGCCGCGCCATCAAAGCGCGCGCAATTGCGAGCAGCTGCTGCTCTCCCCCGGAGAGCGTACCCGCCTGCTGCCGAAGGCGCCGGGCCAGTTCAGGAAAGCGATGCAACACCTGATCGAGCGCCCCGCGCAGGCGTTGACGATCACGACGCGTATGCGCGCCCAGTCGCAGATTGTCCTCGACGGTCAACGCGAGGAGCGTCCCCCGGGTGTCGGGCACAAGCATCAACCCCTGCTCAACCCGAGCTTCGGTGGGTAAGGCGTCCACCGGCTGCCCGGCAAAGCGGATCCTGCCCGAACCCTCATCAAGTCCGGCCAACACCCTCAGCAGGGTCGTCTTGCCGGCACCGTTCGGGCCCACCACACCCAACGCCTCGCCCGCCGCCACGCTGAAGCTCAGTCCGTGCAGGACCTCGACTGAACCCCGGCCTGCGCGCAGGCCTTCGATCTCGAGGAGCGCCATCTCAATGAAGCGGTACAGTGTCGTCGACTGGACCCAGGTAGGCCTGAACCACAGCCGGATCGGCACACACGGCATCCGTCTCCCCGCATGCGATCACGCGGCCGAGGTGGAGCGCAGCCAGCCGGTCACATAAGGCCCTGACCCAGCCGATTCGATGATCGATCAGAAGGATGGTCAGTCCAGTGCGCTCGCGCGCATCGAGCAGCAGCCGGGCCAGATCGCGCTGGGCCGGCTCATCGAGCCCTGCAGCGGGCTCATCCAGAAGCAGCAGGCGGGGACGCATCGCCAACGCACGGGCGATTTCGACGCGGCGTCGCTGGGCCAGCGACAGGCGCCCGACGGCAAGATCGGCCCAGGACGCAAGGCCCAGCGCATCGATCAGCTCGGTGGCCTCGCGCAGCGATTGCGCTTCCCGCCTGCGGGTCCCCGGCCCAGGAAGAACGCCGAACCATCGCCGGGCGTCGGTGCCCCGCGCTTCGATCGCCACCAGGATCTGATCCAGCACCGTCAGGCCTGTAAACAAGGCCGGATGCTGAAAGCTGCGGGCGATGCCCAGGGCGGCGAGCGCGTCCGGGCGCAGACCGCGCAGCGAATGACCGTCGAATACGATCTCGCCCCGGTCGTAGGGGTAGAGGCCACTGATGCAGTTGAACAGCGAGGTCTTGCCCGCCCCATTGGGCCCGATCAGCCCGAAGACCGCACCCCGCTCAATATCGATACTGACCTGCTCCAGGACCCGGACCTCGCCGAAGGCAAGCTCCAGGTCCTGAACGCTCAGCAGAGCCGGACCCGTCACTCGGCCGTCACGGCGACGGCCTGGGGCAGCGAATGCGACTTGACGTCCCCCCTGAACTTGCGGGCGTGCTCCTCAAGTTGCCGGCGCGCAGCCTGGAACGCGTCGCGCAGCGCCACATTCACGTCCTCGTGATGTGCGTGATTGGCCACAATGCTGGCTCCGGGGACGGAGAGATCGATGGTAACGATGAAATGCTCGCCCTGAGCCTTGTGGTGGTGGGGTTTGTCGACAACCACCCGACAACCGGTCACATTGGGGTGGAACTGCTCGAGTTTGGCAGTCTTCTCCCTGATCAACTGTTCCAACGCCGGCGAAACATCCATGCCACGAAAATTGATCTGCAAGCTTGTACGCATCTCTGATCCTTTCCCTTCAGACTGGAAAAACGACGTTTCGAGAGGCCTCCGGTCAGACAATCGTACAGCGAATTGACCTTGAAAAACGCCCCTCGCACGAAGCTTTCCGATCGATGGAAATGTGCGATGATGGATGTTTGCCGGATCTGCCTAAACGGCCGGCGGGTGACGCACCGACCAGTGACGTGCAATGTCGACCCGGCGACAGACCCACACCCGGTCGTGACGCTCCACGTGATCCAGAAACCTTTGCAGAGCGACCAGGCGCCCCGGGCGCCCGAGCAGCCGGCAATGCATGCCTACCGACATCATCCGAGGCGTTTCTTCGCCCTCGGCATAGAGCACATCGAAACTGTCCCTGAGATAAGTAAAGAAATGCTCGGCCGTGTTGAACCCCTGCATGGTCGCAAACCGCATGTCGTTGGCATCCAGGGTGTAGGGCACCACCAGATGGGGCAGCGTCTGACCATCGCTCGCGGTCACCTGTGTCCAGAAGGGCAGGTCGTCACCGTAGTAATCCGAGTCATACAGAAAACCGCCATGATCCACGACCAACCGGCGGGTATTGGGGCTGTCGCGACCGGTGTACCAACCCATGGGCTGTCCGCCCGTCATTCGCCGGATGATGTCGACAGCCACCTTCATATGCTCGCGCTCGACCGATTCGTCGAGGTTTTGATAATGAATCCAGCGCCAGCCGTGACACGCAATCTCGTGCCCCAGTTCAACGAAGGCGGCGGTGGCTTCCGGATGACGTTCGAGCGCCATCGACACACCGAACACGGTGAGCGGCAGCCCGCGCCGTTCGAATTCCCGCAAAATACGCCAGAGCCCCACCCGCGAGCCGTACTCGTAGATCGACTCCATACTCATATGACGGGCGTTGTAGGCCTGAGCGCCGACAATTTCGGACAAGAAAATCTCGGACGCATGGTCCCCGTGCAAGACGCAGTTCTCGCCCCCTTCCTCATAGTTGAGAACGAACTGGAGCGCGATACGGGCGCCGCCGGGCCAATCGGCCTGCGGGGGGGTTCGGCCGTAGCCAATCAGATCACGGGGATACGCTGCGGGGGTCGCGGTCATCATCAGGCTCCTCATCTTCATCCGGGGGTCCACGCCGCATGCTGAGGGCCTTCTTTTCCTCGTGGGCGGCAACACGCCGGCATCTTGCCAGAGACGGTCATACCCATCGAGACCTGTATCAGGCGCCTGCACGGTGGAGCGGGATCGGTCCCCCAGGGGCGAGCCCGCGCGTCCTGGCCTGCCTCGCCGTCCTGCTGCTGCAGGCCTGCGGAGGGGGCGGTAGCCCGCCCGGACCGGCACCCGACCCGGGACCGCCTCCGGTCTCCTGCGCCGGGGCACCGTCCACACCTCTGCCGGGCGCCCTGCCCGACCCGCTCGTCGCCCAGCAATGGCACTTACGGAACACGGGGCAATCGGGTGGTCTCGCCGGAGAGGACATGCAGGTCACCGACGCCTGGGCTCGCCTGGGTGAGGCCGGATGCGGCCGGGGCGCGGGCGTCACCCTCGCCCTCATCGATGGGGGCATCGATCCTGCTCATCCTGATCTAGCGGCCAATCTGCGGGCGGACCTGAGCTTCGACTACGCGGACCTGAGCGCGTCGAACCGTACGCACGGCACAGCCGTGGCCGGCATCCTCGCGGCCGTTTCGGACAACGGCCTGGGCGGCACGGGGATTGCCCCCGAGGCTCAACTCATCTCGTACGGTATCGCCTTTGGTACAAGCCGGGCGGGCACTGACGTGGTCGATGCTCTCACGCGCAATCTGGATCGGATCGATGTCTATCACAACAGTTGGAGTTCGCCCGACCGTGCAGGCGCACTGCAGAAGGCCACAAGCGGATTTGCATCGGCGATCGAGCGCGGGCTCGCCAACGGTCGCGCTGGACGGGGTGCCCTCTACGTGTTCGCTGCCGGCAATGGTGGGGTCAACGGCGAGCTCAGCACCTATGACGGTTATCTCAACCACCGGGGCGTGATCGTCGCCTGCGCCGTGGATCACACGGGCAAGCGCCCAAAATGGGCCGAGCGGGGCGCGAACCTCTGGGTCTGCGGCCCCTCCGGACCCGCCGACGACAGCGCACCGGTGCCGTCCTCTGCAATCACGACCACCGCACCCGAAGCGGCGTATGACGACCACTTCGATGGATCGTCGGCCAGTGCGCCGATGGTCAGCGGGACAGCCGCCTTGATCCTTGCGGCCAACCGCGATCTGAGCGCCCGGGATGTGCGTCTGATCCTTGCGCACAGCGCCCGTCGCAACGACGCCGATGACATCGAATGGTCACCCGCTGCTGCATCCGGCGGGCGGCCTTACAATCCGAACTACGGTTTTGGTGTCGTGGACGCGAACGCTGCGGTTCAGCTGGCCCGAACCTGGCAAAGCGTGGGCGACGACCGCCAGATCAAACGTTGCGAGGCGAGCGCCGGACGCCCCTTCACCCAGACGCCCGGCTGGCCGATCGCGATCCCGGACGGCTCGAACGCAGGCATCGTCAGCCCACTATCCATTGAGGGCGCACACTGTGCGATTGAACGCATCGAACACGTCGAAGTGCGCCTGTCGCTCACCCACGACTACCCGGGTGATGTGACCATCAAACTGACCAGTCCATCGGGCAGTTCGAGCACACTCGCCCTTGCGCGAGACTGCGGCAAACGCAACAGCCCAGTCGCCCCGGATTGCGGCGAATACGACGTGAACTGGCCCATCGCGGTCACGCGTCATCTGGACGAAATGGCCCTGGGTACCTGGCAGCTGTCCGTCACCGATCCGGTGGTCGGCAAAGCGGGCTCGCTGGAGGGATGGTCGCTCCGGATCTGGGGACGATGAGACAGACATTCGAAGAGGACACGTGTGATGCGAACCGATCTTGCAGCCCTTGTTCACCGCAGCGACTACCGCCCACCCGCCTGGCGGGTTCACCAGGTTGAACTCGAGTTCGATCTGCTGCCCGAGGCCACGCTGGTCACCGCCCGACTCAGTGTCGAACGCTCACTCGACGCGCCTGCGGACTCGCCCCTCGAACTCGACGGTGAGACGCTCGATCTGCTCGAGATCACCGTCGATGGCCAGGTACTCGACCCGGCACGATGGACGATCGAGGGCACTCGCCTGCGCATCCATGGCCTGCCCGGCCGCGCGCTCGTCTCGACGGTTTCCAGGTTGAATCCCGCAGCCAATTCGACCTTGTCGGGCCTCTATCTTTCAAACGGCAACTTTTTCACGCAATGCGAGGCGGAAGGCTTTCGCCGCATCACCTGGTTTCCGGATCGCCCCGATGTGATGGCGCGTTTTCGGGTGACGCTCCGGGCCGAGCGATCCCGCTGGCCGGTGCTGCTGTCGAACGGCAATCTGATCGCGCACGGCGATTGCCCGGCCGACACGAACGCATTCGGCATCGATCGCACCGGCTGGCACTGGGCCACCTGGGACGACCCCTTCCCAAAGCCCAGCTACCTGTTTGCCTTGGTGGCCGGCCATCTGGTGGCCACCGAATCCATCTTCACCACCCGGTCCGGTCGGCAGGCGCTGCTCCAGGTCTGGGTCGAGCCCGGCAACGAGGGCAAAACCGCTCATGCGATGGCATCGCTGCAGCGCTCCATGCGCTGGGATGAAGAACGCTTCGGGCTTGAACTCGATCTGGATCGCTTCATGATCGTAGCGGTCAGCGACTTCAACATGGGGGCGATGGAAAACAAGGGCCTGAACATCTTCAACACCCGCTATGTGTTTGCTCACCCCAGGATCGCGACCGACCAGGATTTTGCCGGGGTCGAGGCCGTGGTGGCGCACGAGTACTTCCACAACTGGACGGGCAATCGTGTGACTTGCCGAGACTGGTTCCAGTTGACCCTGAAGGAAGGTCTGACCGTCTTTCGCGATCAGGAGTATTCAGCCGACATGATGGCTGCGCAATGCACGCTCCCAACCCAGGCGGCCAGCGCACGCGCGGTCAAGCGCATCCAGGACGTGCGCTTGCTGCGCACCATGCAGTTCGCCGAGGACGCCGGACCGATGGCGCATCCGATTCGGCCCGACAGCTACCAGGCGATCAACAATTTCTACACGCTGACGGTCTACGAAAAAGGCGCAGAAGTCATCCGCATGCTTCAGACGCTTGCGGGACGCGAAGGCTTCAGGCAGGGCATGGATCTCTATTTTGCTCGGCATGACGGGCAGGCGGTCACCTGTACCGACTTCATCGCCGCGATCGCCGATGCGAACCACATCGACCTCGATCAGTTCGAGCGCTGGTACGCCCAAGCCGGTACCCCCCACCTGACGGTCCGCGCGCGTCACGACGCGCGAGCGCACACCCTCACGCTCACCCTGTCACAGCACACGCCGGCCACCCCCGGGCAGGCCGAGAAACATCCCCTCCACATTCCTTTTGCCATCGGGCTGGTCGGGCCCGACGGCACGGATCAGGCCCTCGTGGCCGCCGACGCTGCGACGCATGCCATGATGCGAACGAGCGATCAGCCCGGGACCGTCATCCTCGAACTTCGAGAGGCATCGCACCAAGTCGTGTTCTCCGAGGTGCCGGCGGGCACCGTACCTTCGCTTGCGCGCGGCTTCTCCGCGCCCGTGATCGTTGACTTTGACTACGATGATCAGGCGCTCACCCATCTCGCACTTCATGACAGCGACCCCTTCAGTCGCTGGGAGGCCGCACAGCAACTGGGGATCCGGGCCGTTCGCCGAGCAATGGCAGGTGACCCGATCGCGCTGGCCTGCGAAGCATTGGTCGCGGTCTATCAGCAGGTTCTCGAATCGGACGCCCTCGATCCCGCCTTTGCAGAGCTGATGCTGAGCCTGCCGGGCGAGGCGCTGATCGCCGAGAGCCTCGATTGGATCGAACCCTCAGATCTGCGCGCCGCGCGTCAGGCCGTGCGCGTGGCCGTCGGGGAAGCGTTGCAGCCCCTGTGGCAGCGCCGTTTCCTGAATTTGAGCGATGGCGAGCCCTGGTCGGGCGATTTCTCGTCAGCGGGCCGGAGAGCGCTGAAGAATGCATCGCTGGCCTGGTGGGTCGAAAGCGGTGACCCGGCCGCCGTCCAGGCTGCCGCCACGCAATACGACAGCTGTGACAACATGACCGATCGTGCGGCGGCGCTGCAGGCGCTGATTCGTGCCGGGGGCGCCGAGCGTGATCGTTGTCTGGCGCATTACGAACAGGCCTTCAGCGACGAGGCGCTCGCGATGGACAAATGGTTTTCCTGGCAGGCCGGGGCGCTCCGCTTGCCCGGTGAACCCCCAGTGCTGGAGCGCGTGCGGACGCTCACCACCCATCCGGCCTTCTCGATGCGAAACCCCAACAAGGTTCGTGCGCTGGTAAGTACCTTCTGCTCAGGCAACCTGGCCGAGTTTCACGCACCGGACGGCAGCGGCTATGCGTTCTGGGCCGATTCAGTTCGATCGCTCGACGCAGCCAATCCACAGCTTGCCGCGCGGCTCGCACGGGCACTTGACCGCTGGAAAAAGTACGACCCGGTCCGGCAGGCTGCCATGCGCAGCGCGCTCGAGTCGGTCCGCGACCACCCAGGGTTGTCGGCCGATGTCGGCGAGATCATCGGCAAGGCACTCGAAACTTAGACACTCAGCAGCCACCCGCCTGCGAGGCGGGTGTTCGCTAGCGGGCCGGCTCGATGACGGTGACAACGAAGCCCGTCGATGATTTCTCTGCGCGAAACCGGATCTTGTCGCCGGGTTTGAGGCCAGCAAGAAAGGCCCGGTCGGCGACCTCGAAGACCATGGTCATTGGTGGCATGTCCAGGTTCGGGATTTCACCGTGTCTCAGGGTGAGCTTGCCGGCCGATGAGTCGACGCGGCGCACTTCGCCACTCGCCATGCTGTCCGGGGCCGCTGCCGGAGCCGACGCGGGCCGACTGTGGTCGTGACCCTGCGCACCGTGTCCGTGCGCGCTGTGGCCCCCTGAGGCGCCTGTGGCCTGGGCCGACACGGTCAGCGCAGCAGTGGCACAGATCGCCAGACGGAGGGCCAGGGCCTGGATTGGACACTTGTTCATGATGGATCCTCTTTACTGGGGTAGCGGTTGAACACAGACAGCTGACCGTCTCGACCGATCAGCAGGACCTGATAGGCGTCCCGTCGGCCGCCGTATTCAGGGCCGTCCATCCCGGGTGAACCCACCGGCATGCCGGGTACCGCCAGGCCGATCGCTGCAGGACGTTCGGTCAGGAGACGATGAA
This sequence comes from Pseudomonadota bacterium, assembly GCA_039800205.1. Lineage (GTDB taxonomy): Bacteria > Pseudomonadota > Gammaproteobacteria > Burkholderiales > Burkholderiaceae_E > SYIM01. Next base: position 60,153 of record JBDLRB010000280.1, read on the forward strand.
TGTCCGCCGCGGGCACGTGGCCCTCGATGGCATAGCCGCCGACGCTCGCGGTATGACAGGACCCAAGTTTGGCAGGCACCGCCCGTCGCGCACGAGCGGCCGCATTGCCCACATCGTTGACCTTGACCCGAAAGCCGTTCGATTCAAGATGAGTCACCCAGTCAGCGCAACAACCGCAGGAGGGACTTTTCCAGACTTCGATCTGCGCCGAAGTGCTGAAGACCGGCGCAGCCCCGGACGCGCGGTACGCCTGCGCCCGCAGCAGCGAAGGCACAAACACCAGGCCGGAGGCTGCCGCGCCCCATATCAACTCGCGCCGTCTCATTTTCGACTCGCCGGTGCAACCACGATCGTGCCGACCATGCCCGCCTGATAATGGCCGGCAATCAGGCAGGCGAATTCGAATCGCCCCGTTCGATTGAAGGTCCAGATGATCTCGCCGGTCTTCCCGGGGGCCACATGCGCCATGTACGGCTCGTCATGTTCCATGTTCGGAAACTTGATCATCAACTCCGCGTGCTTCGCGTTTTCCGCAGGCGTACCGATGACAAATTCATGCATCAGCCGCCCCGTATTGTGAATACGAAAGCGCAGCGTCTCGCCCGCCTGGACCGCAATTCGATCCGGTTCGAATCGCATGTTGTCGCCCATGCGAACCTCGATGGTGCGGCCGACCGCCTTGGCATCACCTGCAATGCCCCAGTCCTTCTGCTCCCGGACGAGCGGGCCGGCTGTTTTGGGATGGTGTTCATTACCATGCGCGCCGAGACGCCCAGACAGCCCCAGCCCAGTGGCGGCGGCAGCAAGAATGAGCGCTCGCCTTTTGTTTGTGACATTGGTCATCAAATAACTCCTCGGGTTATTGAGATGAAACAGGACGCGGTCGGGGTCAGTGCCCCCCATGCCCCCCAGAGGGCTTGCGTACCCGGACCTCAACGTCGGTGGAGGGCCGATTCACCGCCGGCATCACCCCTGCGCTCTCGGCCTTGAACCGGGCCGGATCCGGAAGACTGCCCGTGAACTCATAGGCGACCGTCCCGGGCGGATGCGTGTACCAGCCCGGATCGCGGTAATCGCCCCGAGGCTGATCCTTGCGAACCTTGAGGATGCTGAACATCCCCCCCATGCCCACCGCACCAAAAGGTCCCTGTCCGGTCATCATCGGCGCAGTGTTGTCTGGGAGTGGCATCGACATTTCGGTCATGTCCTTCATGCCCCGCTCGCCCATTACCATGTAGTCCGGAATCAATCGCGTGATCTGCCGCGCGACCCCTGAATGGTCTACACCGATCATCGTCGGAACCTTGTGCCCCATCGCGTTCATCGTGTGATGACTCTTGTGGCAATGGAAGGCCCAGTCGCCCTCCTCGTCCGCCAGGAACTCGACCTGCCGCATCTGCCCAACCGCCACATCGGTGGTCACTTCATACAAGCGGGTCGATTTCGGTGTAGGGCCACCGTCCGTACCGGTCACGAGAAACTCATGGCCGTGAAGATGAATCGGATGATTGGTCATCGTCAGATTACCGACCCGGATGCGTACCCGGTCACCGTGCCGCACAACGAGCGGATCGATTCCGGGAAAGATCCGGCTGTTCCAGCTCCAGAGATTGAAATCGAGCATGGTCATGATCCTGGGGGTCGCACTGCCCGGCTCGATGTCATAGGCATTGAGCAAGAAGCAGAAGTCCCGATCTACTTCATCGATCAAGGGGTGCTTGCCTTTGGGATGCGTGACCCAGAACCCCATCATGCCCATCGCCATCTGAACCATCTCATCGGCATGGGGGTGGTACATGAAGGTGCCTGGCCGACGCGCGACGAATTCGTAGACGAAGGTCTTGCCGGGAGCGATGCCCGGCTGGTTCAGCCCGGTCACCCCATCCATCCCGTTGGGCAGACGCTGACCGTGCCAGTGAATGCTGGTGAGCTCGCCCAGACGGTTCGTGACAAAAAGGCGGACGCGGTCGCCCTCCACCACCTCGATCGTCGGTCCAGGGCTCTGGCCGTTATAGCCCCAGAGGTGCGCCTTGAACCCAGGGGCCATCTCGCGCACGACCGGCTCAGCCACCAGATGAAATTCCTTCACGCCGTTGTTCATGCGCCAGGGCAAGGTCCAGCCGTTGAGTGTGACAACGGGGTTATAGGGTCGGCCCGTCTCCGGAATGAGCGGCGGCATGGTGTCGGGGCGGGTCTGAATCACGGGCTCAGGCAGCGCCGCGAGCGCGACCTTGCTGACAGCGGTCGCCGTCGCAGCTGCAGCCACTGTGAAGCCGGCGCCCCCGATAAAGTTTCTTCTCGAGAACATCACATCGATCCTCTTTGGGAAAGGGTGAGTGGACAGTCGTACGGATCAGTGGGCCGCGCCCCCTCGATCGGCCGCCATCCGACTGGGTGCGGCCGAGACCGTGAGGCTGGGTTGACCCACCAGAGCGCTGTCGAGATCGGCCTGGGCGAGCCAGAAATCACGCAAGGCCTCGATCGCCGCATTGACGCTCGCAATTTGCGCACGCGCATCGTTGAGGAGCTCGAAAACGCCAATCAGCATCGCGTTGTAGCGAAGCAGATTTTCCTCGGCGATCCGGGCCCGCAAGGGTACGATTTCGTCGCGCTGATGCCGGGCAATATCCCAGGCGGTTCGGTACGCCCCATAGGCTTCGCGCACTTCGGATCGGGCATTGATTGCGCGCTCTGCCGCGCTGTGCAGGGCCTGCATGTAAAGCCCCTCAGCCCGCGCAACGCGGGCATCCCCCCAGTCAAAGAGGGGCAGTTCCAGCCCGACCTCCCAACCGCGCTGTGTCGGCGCCTCGTTCGAGCCATTGCGTACCAGCCCGAGTTCGAGGACGTTCACGAATCGGGTCGTCCGCGAGAGCCCCAGGTTGCGTGCGGTCGCCTCCACGCCTCGACGTGCGGCCTCGACATCGAGCCGCTGCGCGAGGGCGATCCGCTCGATATCGGGGAGCTCGCGCGGCTGCTTCGGAAGCCCGGGCAGGCGATCGGGCAACTTGAACTGTGCCTGCGCGCCCCACAGCCCCAGGAATCGCGTCAGGCGCTCACGTGTGGCGCGCTGATGTTGCCGAGCCCGGGCATGCTCCAGCGCCGCATCGGCGTGAAAGCTCTGCTCGCGTGCCTGCTCCAGTGCATTGAAATTGCCAACCCGGGCCATCCGCCGTGCGAGTTCCGCGCCAGCCTCGGCGGCCTGCATCACCTGCTGGCTGTACCGTACCGCCTCTTCTGCAGCGACCGCCTGAACCCAGGCCTTTCGGGTTTCGGCAGCCAGGGACAAGACCTGCATCGCCACGGCCTGTTGCGCTTGTTCGAACCGTCGAGTCTCAACCTGCCGCGCAAGGGGCAGCGTCAGCACACGGGCAAGATTTAAATGAAAGCCCCGCTCGAGCTCGACCTCGTCACCTCGGGTCACCCGACCAAAGCTGAATCCAGGATTGGGCAAGCGCCCGGCCTGAACGACCTCGGCTTCCGTGATGCCCAACCCCGCGTAAGCGGCCTGCAGCCCGCGATTGTTCAGCAGCGCAAGCTCCACCGCTTCGTCCATTCCCAGTGGCTTCTCAAGGAGTACGGCCACGCGCTGCCGGGCTCGATCCTCGCCCCCCGCCTCGCGCGACCAACTGCCCGGAACGGCTCGTCCCAGCCGCTCTCCTGCGGTCTGCTGAACGGCGATCAGCCCGCCATCGGTACTCAAGGACGCGCAGCCGCTCAAAGCGAGTGCAAGTGCCATCGGCCCAAGGACGCGGGCCGCCGCGCTCAGCGCTGGCCTGGGTGCGCCTTCGATCTGTTCGGTCATCGCCCCCTCCTCAATGTCCGCTGTGTGCGCCCCGTGCGGCGGGGACGTCTGGGGCGGATACGGTGCCCGCCGATCCGCCCGGTGTCGTCTCGGGCTGCTGCGCCTGGCGGGCATAAGCCCGCCACCCACCGATCCGGTTCACCGTCTCATTCGCCTCGATCCAGGGGGTCGGTGTCTGGCTACCCATCCCTCGATAGCCGGTCAGCGGCGACTGGTACACCGCATGGGGCACCGGCGCCCTGGCATCGAGCGGGTCTGCCGGGTGAGACGCATCCGCAGGCCTCTGGGCATGGGCCAGAGTCAGCGGACAGAGCAACAGGACGGCGGCCGCCTGTCGCCCCGTCATCTTGAACGCACGATTGAACATCATCGAAACCTCTCGGTCAGTGGGTCGACGGATCGCTTGACCCGCGACAGATCCCTCGCATCCTCCACGAATCTGATCGGCACGACGTGAGCCGATCAATCAGCGATCGATGAAGACGGGGTGTGGAATCGACGGGACCTGAACCTGCCCGCGCCAGCGTGAAGCACCCGAGGCGCAGGGGACCCGCCGGTCAGGCGGCGAGGGACCGTCGTGGAGGACGTTCGAGGCCGTCCGGCAGGTGAGAAGGCGGGGGCGAAGCGGCGATCGGGACGACTGGCCCATGCGACGCCAGCGAGTGTGAAAAATCGAACCCGGCCGGCAGAGCGTGCATCATCAGGCAGCAGGTCGCACAGGCACTGCAGGTGGACCCAGACAGGTGAGGTGTGTCATGTCCGGCCGACGGATCGGCTCGGTCGCCACGCAGGATCCGGTCTGCAATCGCAACCTCATGGTGAGCGGGACGAAGGTGATCCGATGCAGTCGCGTCCGTCGCGCGATGCACCGAACCCGCATGCACTGCGGACGCATCGGCCCGGGAATGCGCTGACGACAGGGGGGCGTGCCCCGTCACACAGGCGAGCGACAGCGCTGCGGCCATACCCTGCATCGGCAGAGCGAGCAGCAGACACCAGACAGCGAGAAGTCGGGTTAGCCCGTTCATGTTCCCGATCATAAGGCATTGGACGACGCCCGATGTGACGGCCCCCCGCTCAACAGGGGCATCGCACCGATTCGGGCGGCCCAGCGAGTAAGCGACTCATTGAGGCGCTGCGAGAAGAGGCGAGCCCTCAGTTCGGAGGCAGGGCGCGGCGTGGTTGCGACAGCGTCTGACGGCTGGCGCACAGTTTTCATTCGTCACGCACGTATCCGCTTTCTCTGTTGAGCGCGTCCGATGCGTTTTCAATCCTTCGATCGAAGGATTGGCTCAATGCCTGGATTTACAGAAACTTGACCAGCATACCGCGTCCCGCCAAAAACCAAGCGAATCGCAATTCATGGCTGGTTCTCGGGGCGCATCCCGGCATGCGTGCAACGTCAAATTGAACGTCTGCGTGCATGGCCAAGAAAAGAACGTTAATCGAACAGGAGTCGTGTCATGGCAGTCGTCGCACGCATCGCCCAACCCGATGGCAAAACGGTATTGCGCCTGGCACTGAGCTCGAAGCAGGCGGTTCGGACGAAGGGCCTCAGAAGTGCAAAAGTAGAACTCATCGACGAAGAGACCCAAAGGGTGATCCCGGATGTGTCGGTGCGCCGTGACGGAGACACGATTGAACTATCCGTACTCCGTAATGGTGAAAAACAAGTGCTCATTCTGGAGGACGGAGACGGCGCGGGCATTTCGGTCAGTACCGAGACCGGTCAGGTCATCGGAGGGGACTCCTCCGTCGGCGCGTCGACCGGCGCTTCGACGACTCCTGGTGCCGCAGGGACTCAGTCAAGCGTTTGGCCAGGCACGTTCATTGTCGGGGATGACATTGCCGCCGCCGCGATCCCATGGCTTTGGCCGGCAGCGCTCATTGGCGGGGCAGCGCTATTGCTCCATCGCGACCCAGAACCTGACCGCACGCCTCCCGTGGTCAGCGGGCTGGATATCACCACAGCCACCGATACTGGCGCGGACGATTTGACAACCGGAAGCGGCGCACCCTCGCTGACGTTTTCAGGCGAGCCCGGGCTCAAGATCGCTTTGAAGGGTGCGGACGGCACGCTCCTGGACAAGAGCCAGTACACCGTCAATTATGCCGCTGGCCGGTACACCGTCACACTGGTCGACGCGAACACAGGGATCGACGGTGCGCAGGCATTCGGAAGTTTCCTGAATGGCGTGGCAACTGGAAATGCCGCATCGGCAGCCGACGGCGTCTACACGATCGTGGCAACCGATTCGGCCTCCAACAGTGCCGACGTCGGTACGTTCACCATCGACACCACATCGCCGAGTACCGGTGCCCTGGACATCACTGAGGCGACCGACACGGGGCCGAACGATACCCGAACAAGCCATGGCCTTCCGATTCTGACGTTCTCCGGCGAGCCCGGGCTGAACATCACCTTGAAGGGGGTCGATGGCAGCCTTCTCGACCCAATGCAGTACAGTGTCAGCTACGTGCCAGGCGCAGGCGCAGCTGAGGGCACCTACACGGTTGCACTAATTGACGCCGACACCGGCACGGCAGGCGCCCAAGGTTTTGGGAGCTTTACCAATGGCGGAGTCGCAAGCAACAATCCAGCGGCCAGCCTGGATGGTACCTACACCGTTGTGGCGACGGACTCAGCCGAAAACAGCAAAGACGTCGGCACATTCGCAATCGATACCACACCGCCGACCACGGGCGCGCTGGATATCAACGCTGCGACCGATACGGGTGCGGACGACAGCAATACCCGTAATGGGCTTCCCGTCCTGAACTTTACGGGTGAAGCGGGGCTCGCAATCGTGCTCAACGGCGTAAACGGCGCGGCGCTCAACCCGAGCCAGTACAGCGTCGTTTTTAACGACGGCACCTACACGGTCGCGTTACTCGACGCCGATCTCACAAACGCCGGGGTGCAAGGGTTCGGCAGCTACACAGAAACAGGCGCGCCCAGCGGCAACCCCGCGGCAAGTGCTGATGGTCGATACACCATCGTTGCCACCGACACTGCAGCCAACGCCAAGGATGTGGGAAGCTTCGTGATTGACACGACGCCTCCGATCACGGGGCCTTTGGATATCAGCGCGGCGACCGATACCGGCGCCGACGATACCAATACGCGTAGCGGTCTACCCGAGCTGACCTTCAGTGGCGAGCCCGGGCTCAACGTCATGCTCAGAGGAGCAGACGGAGCGCTTCTCGATGCAAGCCAGTACACCGTCAACTACGCCAACGGCCTGTACACCGTCACGCTGGTCGATGCCAATCTGGGAACAGCAGGTGCGCAAAATTTCGGCAGCTTCGACGGATCAGGTGCAGCCACGGGCAATCCCGCTGGCAGTGCAGACGGCACCTACACGATCGTTGTAACGGACACTGCCGCGAACGCAAAGGATGTGGGCAGCTTCGTCATCGACACCACCCCGCCGGTGACCGGCGCACTCGATATCACGACCGCAACCGATACGGGCGCCAATGACACCAACACCGGCAATAGTCTGCCGATTCTCACCTTCTCAGGCGAGCCAGGCCTGGCCATCACGCTGAAAGGCGCTGATGGCAGCCTGCTGGCACCGAGCCAATACAGCGTCAGCTACGCACCTGGGGCGGGCGGTGCAAACGGCACCTATGTGGTTGCGCTTCTCGATGCAAACACGGGTGCCGGTGGGGCCCAGGGCTTCGGGAATTTTACCAGCGCTGGTGCCGCATCGGGTAATCCGGCCTCCAGCGTGGACGGCACGTACACGATTGTTGCCACTGACTCGGCGACGAACAGTAAGGATGTGGGTACGTTCACCATTGACACCACTGCGCCTGCCGCCCCAACCGTCACCGACGTGACCGAAAACGCAGGCGACCCCAACGCGGCCGATCTCATCACAAACGACAACACGCAGGTCCTCAGCGTAA
>JBDLRB010000281.1:0-23405 GCA_039800205.1 Pseudomonadota bacterium
CAGGGCGCGGTCGACGTATTCGTCCCCGAGAACCTGTCGGCGAACCTGCACGCCTGCGCGCCATGTGTCAGACTTCGATTCCTGATTGTCACTCATCTTCAATTCCTCCAGTCAAGTCAACAGGCAGCTATGGCCCAGTACGTTTTTACAATGAACCGCGTCGGCAAGATCGTGCCGCCGAAACGACAGATCCTCAAGGATATTTCGCTTTCCTTTTTCCCGGGCGCCAAGATCGGTGTCCTGGGACTCAACGGCTCAGGCAAGTCCAGCCTGCTGCGCATCATGGCCGGAGTCGATCGCGATATCGAGGGGGATGCGGTGCCGATGCCCGGTATCCGGATCGGTTATTTGCCCCAGGAGCCCGAGCTCGATCCTGCGAGTAGCGTCCGACAGGCGGTCGAGGAGGGTCTGGGCGAGGTGATGGAGGCGCGCAACCGGCTCGACGAGATTTATGCCGCCTACGCCGAGCCCGACGCCGACTTTGACCAGCTGGCGGCCGAGCAGGCGAAATATGAGGCCATTCTGGCGACCGCGGGCGCCGATACCGAGCATCAGATGGAGATCGCCGCGGATGCCCTTCGGCTGCCGCCCTGGGAGGCCCTGATCGGCAACTTGTCAGGCGGAGAGAAGCGCCGCGTTGCGCTTTGTAGGCTGTTGTTGTCTCGTCCGGACATGCTGCTGCTCGATGAACCAACCAACCACCTCGATGCCGAGAGCGTCGAATGGCTGGAGCAGTTTCTGCAGCGCTTCCCGGGCACGGTCGTTGCTGTGACGCATGATCGCTACTTCCTGGACAACGCCGCCGAGTGGATCCTCGAACTCGATCGGGGCCATGGCATTCCCTGGAAGGGCAACTACAGTTCCTGGCTTGAGCAGAAAGAGCAGCGTCTTGAGCTTGAGTCGAAGCAGGAGGCCGCCCGCATCAAGACCATGAAGGCCGAGCTTGAGTGGGTTCGGCAGAATCCGAAGGGCCGGCAGGCCAAAAGCAAGGCGCGACTGGCCCGATTCGAGGAGCTCAGTTCTTACGAACACCAGAAGCGAAACGAGACGCACGAGATCTTCGTTCCTGTGGCCGAGCGACTCGGAAACGAAGTGATCGAATTTCGAAACGTCAGTAAGGCCTTCGGGGATCGCCTGCTGATGGATCGATTCAGTTTCAAGGTGCCCCAGGGTGCAATCGTCGGAATTATCGGGCCCAACGGCGCCGGAAAGTCCACGCTCTTTCGCATGATTAGCGGAATCGAGCGGCCCGATTCGGGCGAGATCGATGTCGGTTCAACGGTTCAATTGGCCTCGGTCGACCAGTCCCGCGATGCGCTTCCCAATGACAAGAGTGTCTGGGAGGCCATTTCGGGCGGCTCGGACCTGATCACGGTCGGCAAGTTCGAGATGCCCTCGCGGGCCTACATTGGCCGGTTCAACTTCAAGGGGTCCGATCAGCAGAAGATCGTGGGCAATCTGTCGGGGGGCGAACGCGGGCGTCTGCATCTGGCCAAGACGCTGTGTACGGGGGGCAACGTGTTGTTGCTCGATGAGCCGTCCAACGATCTGGACGTCGAGACCCTGCGGGCTCTCGAGGACGCTTTGCTGGAGTTCGCAGGGTGCGTTCTGGTGATTTCCCATGACCGCTGGTTCCTGGACCGGATTGCGACCCACATCATTGCCGCCGAAGGGGATTCGCAGTGGGTGTTTTTCGATGGCAACTACCAGGAATACGAGGCGGACAAGAAGCGCCGCCTGGGCGAGGACGCTGCGCGTCCCACCCGCATCCGCTACCGGCCCATCACCCGCTGAGGCCGGACGTTCGCGCGTCGATCAGCGGATCTCGATTTCGATGAATTCGAAGTCGTGTCCGCTCGCGTTGATCACGTTGTGTTCCACGCCCGCAGGCCTGAAATAGGGCTCGCCGCGGCGAAGGGGAACGGTGCGCGCTTCGCCATCGGGTGTTTCGATCCGGAGCGCGCCGTCCATCATCGGGACGACCACGTAGTCGTATTCGTGTCTGTGGGGTCCCGTCGCATCACCATCGGAAAAGCGCCAGGTGGTGACCCGGACGCGATCGTTGTCGATGTGCGGTAGAGCGGTCGCGCGCATCTCAGTCTCTCTTGTCGTTTGCCCGGGCGGGCGTCGGAACACCGGCGTCGGGGTTGTCGTGCGTGGGGATGCGCGGTGGCCAGTCCAGGATTTCCCCGATACGCGCCAGTACCCACTCGTGCTCGCCGGCCTCAAGATCAAGACCGCAGTCGGGCAGGCCGCGTGCGATCCGATCCAGCGCATCGTCCGGGGTGATCCCGAGGGACCAGCACTGCTCCCGGGCCGTGTCGCTCAGCATCTGAGACAGGTCCTCGCAGAGTTCATGGCGCGCTTCGAGCTCGCTTCGGGTCAGGCGCGGGCGTGCACGTCCGGGCTCAATGAAGATCTGGACAAATCGCTCGGGTAGACGGATCTGGCGATGGTCGCTCATGGCACAGGCACCGCTCAGACCGCGAGGCCTGCCGCATGACCCTCGGTGGTGGCGGTCAGCAGGTCTCGGGGTGAACGCGCATCGCCCACCAGGCGGACAGCGATACCGGCCGCCTGAAGAGGTCCGAGCAGATCGGTTTCCGGAGCACGGGGGGTCGACCACGTCAGCATCGACAACTGTTCGATCCGTCCGGTCGCACCCGAGTAGATGTTGCGGTATTCGAGCACGCCGTCTTCGAAGTGTTCATCGTTCCAGACCGGTTCGACCAGGGTGACGACCTCGATCCCCTTGATCGCAAAGCGGCGATGGATGCCCTGGCGTGCGACGATCCAGAGATCAGTCGCGATGGCATCCCGAGGGGTAATCAGGACGACCCGTTCAAACAGTTCGTGCAGACGCTCGGCCCCAGCGTAGGTCCCGTCGCTGTGATCCATATCGTAGAGGACCGCACAGCCGGGCTGTCGAGATTTCATCGAGCTGACTTGCCAGAGCGCTGACTCGAGATCCGGCACCAGTCCGCTCTGCGCCGCCTCGGCGGGCAGCCAGACGGGCGGGAGCATCCGGCCGCCCGTGGCGAGAATCACTTCATCGGGTTCCAGCGCCAGAATGCGCTCGAGCGTGGCGTCTTCGCCGAGACGAAACTTCGCTCCCGCGCGGAGGGCCGCCGGGTACTGGTAGTCGGGAATGCTAGTGATCGTCTCGCCTCCGGGGAGCTGTGCACGCAGGCGGGTTCGGCCGCCCACCTCCCGCGAGCGACTGAACACAGTGACATCATGCCCACGGGCCGCGGCGAGCCACGCGGCTTCCAGACCCGAGACCCCCGCGCCCACCACCACCAGCCGGCGGGGTCGGTCGACGCGGGCGGGCTTGAAATCCGCCTCGTCGGACTGCCCCACCCGGGGGTTGTTCACGCAGCGCAAGCCCGCGTGATGAAGTGTGCCGTAGCCCCAGCAGGTGTTGCACGATACGCAATACCGCAAATCGTGGGTTCGACCCGAGACCGCCTTGTGATACCAGGCTGGGTCTGCGATCAGCGCGCGGCCCAGACCGATCAGATCGGCTTCGCCACGCTGCAGGAGCCCCTCTGCTTCTGCGGGGTCGGTGATCCGGCCCAGGGCCATGAGGGGCGTGTCGTTGACATGAGCACGCAGACGGCGGGTCAGCTCGGCGTACGGCATGGTCGGGCCATAGCGATCTGGCAGGTGCATTTCGAGGGTATGCGAATGTCCGCCCAGCGCGAAGCAGACGTAATCGGCGATTCGAGGCGCGGTCAGCAGATCCGCAATGGCGGCCGCCTCGTCGGGCGGAATACTGTCGGCCAGCCCGTCATCGCCCGGCAACTTGATGCCGATGATGAAATCGCGTCCGCACTGTTCACGGATGGCCGCGATCAGCTCGGCCACCAGTCGGGTTCGGCCTGCCCGATCGCCGCCGTAGTCGTCGTCGCGCCTGTTCGAGCGCGGCGACATGAACTGGTGAAAGAGGTGACCATGGCCGCAGGACAGTTCCACGCCGCTGAAGCCACAGCGTTTGAGGTGAAGGGAGGACTCCGCAAACTCAGCGATCAGCGCACGGACTTGGGCGGTCGACAGGGTCTGCGGGACCGTCCAGCTCATGTCATCCGGGAGTGGGGACGGGCCGATCGAGGAAGGGGATCGCCCGGGTGCGTGGCGGCCACGACCGGGGTCCTGGACCTGACCCAGCAAGCGGCAATCAAGTGACTCGACGGCGTCCGCCCAACGCTTCAGGCCGTCGGCGTTCAGGCCCTCGTACACACGCACCTTGGGCGCCGAGGCCTGGACCCGGAGCATGGCGAGCGGCTCGCTGACAATGGCGGCTGCGCCGCCTCTCGCCCGGTTGACACCGTAGTCGATCAACATCTGGGTGACCTGACCACCCGACTGGTATCGAGTGGTCATCGACGCATGGACGACGCGATTGCGCAGCGTGCGGCCGGCAAGGACCATCGGCGAGCGGAGCGATTGAAATTCGGGGCCGGTCTGATTCATGGTGTGTGCGCTCTTCCCTGATACGCGTTCCATCACGCGTGCTCCGGAAATCATACCCGCGCTTGGGGCTGTTTCGGATCTGTCATCATTGCGCGTCCTTGTTCACGGAGCCATCCATTGACAGCCGATCCAAGCGTCTCGCCGGCGACCACCGTCGCGGTCTTTTGCGGATCCAATCATGGGTCGACCCCCGTCTACGGCGAGGCGGCCCGGGCCTTGGGGGCGGCGCTCGCCCGTCGAGGGCTGACCATGGTCTACGGGGGCACACATCTGGGTCTGATGGGCGTGACCGCCGATGCTGCGCTTACGGCCGGGGGAACGGTCGTGGGCATCATCCACCGTCGCTTGCATGAGCGTGGTCATCTTCACGGCGCACTTACCCGCCACGAGATCGTTCCCGATCTGCGCAGCCGCAAGGCCAGAATGGCCGAACTGTCCGATGCGTTCGTCGCCTTGCCCGGTGGGCTCGGTACCCTCGAAGAGCTGTTCGAAGCGGCGACTCTGACCCAGTTGGGCGACCATGTCGGCCGAGCGGCGAAGCCCTGTGGGGCACTGAATGTCGCGGGCTTTTACGATCCGATGAGTCTGATGCTGGATCGGGCGGTTGACCAAGGGTTCATGAAAGCGGCCCATCGCGACATGATCATCATTGAGGCCGACCCTGAGAGATTGCTGGATCGTTTGGCGCGCTGGAGCGCGCCGACCGTCAGCAAATGGATCGCCCAACCTGCCGCCTGAGGCGCGCGCAACGGACCACGTTCAGGGCGTACTTTCCTTCATTCTGGAGTCTTTGAATCATGAGAATTCGCATCACCGCCGGGGGCCATCAATTCATCGCTGAAACGAATCCAGAGGCCCCCCGGACCGTCGCGGCCTTCACCCGACTGCTGCCGTATCGGCAGAAGCTGATCCATGTCCGCTGGAGTGGGGAGGGGTGCTGGGTGCCGTTGGGCGACTGGGTGCTGGCCGACGAGCAGGGCGTTGTGAGTTTCGAAAATGCCACCAGTCATCCTGCGCCGGGTGACATCCTCTTTTATCCGGGCGGCTACAGCGAGACCGAGATCATCATGGCCTACGGTGCCTGCAGTTTTGCAAGCAAGCTGGGACAACTCGCGGGCAACCACTTTCTGACGATTGTGGAAGGTCGGGAAAACTTGCGCGCCCTGGGGGTCAAGACACTCTGGGAAGGCGCGCAGGATGTTGTGTTCGAGGCCGCGGAGTGAGTGTTTGACCACAGGTTCTGACAGTGCCTCGCTGACGGATGTGGGCAGGCTACTCGGCACCTTGCGTGAATCGGGTGCACGAGCCTGTCATGAGGCCCGAGTGCTTCGTTTGTGGACTCAGGCTCGTCCCTGGGATAGTCCGCGCAAACGCAGTGCGGACTGCTTGCCCGCCGCGCTCGATCGCGCATTGCCCGCGATCATCCGCTCGCTGGATGGACTGGCGGATATTCGGCTCAGGCAGTCGGCCGCTGATGGCGGCGAGCGGCTCTTGATCGGCCTGCATGATGGTCAGAGTGTCGAGGCGGTGCTGCTTCCGCGCGGCGGCGTGTGCGTATCGACCCAGGTCGGCTGCGCGGTGGGTTGTGTGTTCTGCATGACTGGGCAGGGCGGATTGATTCGCCAACTGGGCAGTGCAGAGATCGTCGCCCAGGTGGTCGCGGCGCGGCGTTTGCGCCCGGTCCGCAAGGTGGTCTTCATGGGCATGGGCGAGCCCGCCCACAATCTCGATGCGGTGTTCGAGGCGATTGAACTGCTCGCCACCCACGGTGATATCGGGCAGAAAAATCTGGTCCTGTCGACCGTAGGTGACTGGCGGGTCTTCGACCGACTATCGATCGCAGTGATCAAACCGGCGTTGGCGCTCTCCCTGCACAGCACCCAACCCGCGTTGCGGGAGTCCTTGCTGCCCCGTGCGCCGCGGATCGACCCAGCGGATCTGGTCGAGGCAGCGGACCGCTACGCCCGCCAGTCGGGCTATCCCGTTCAGTATCAGTGGACCCTGATCGAGGGGCTGAACGATGGCGAGGCCGAGATTGAAGGCATTGTCCGGTTGCTGTCGGGCCGCTATGCGGTGATGAATCTGATTCCCTACAACCCGGTCGCGGGGCTGAACTTCAGACGCCCGCACTGGAGTCATGCGGCCGCCATGGCCCGACAATTGCATCGTCGAGGCATCCTCACCAAGATCAGACATTCGGCGGCGCAGGAGGTGGAGGGAGGCTGCGGTCAGTTGCGTGCGCGTGCACTGACGGGCTGAGCCCCCAGTGGGCGGGCAAAAGCGCACGATAGCGGGCCTTTCGCCAGCGTGCGTCGATCAGGACCACGATGCCCTGATCCTCTCTGTCCCGGATCACTCGACCGGCGGCCTGAATGACCTTGCACAGTCCGGGATAGAGATAGGTGTAGTCAAAGCCTCGGCCGAACAAGGCTTCGAGCCGAGCGGCCGTGGCTTCGCTCAATGGGTCGACCCGGGGCATGCCCAGTGTCACCACAAACGCGCCGATCAAGCGACGGCCGGGCAGGTCCATGCCCTCCGAAAATACGCCGCCCAGAACGGCCAGAGCAAGGCTTGGACGGTCGGCATCGAAGTCGTTGATGAACTGCGCTCGGTCGGCCTCGCTCATCGTCCGGGGTTGCCTGCGGATCGGGATGTCCGAATGGCGCGTGGCGATTGTGCTTGCGGCCAGGTCCAGGTAGTCAAAACTGCTGAAAAAGGCGACGTAACATCCCGGAGCGCTCCGGAACTGTCGGGCCATCTCCGCCACGATTCGATCGATGGTGCGTTGTCGCTGGTCGAATCGGGTCGACAGGCCAAGCGTCCGGACCTGAAGCCGGGTCGGATCAAACGGGGTGTCGAGGCTGAGTGTTCGATGGGGCCGGGACCACCCCAGCATGGCCTGATCGAAGTCATCGGGATGCAAGGTGGCTGAGAACATCACGGCGCAGCGAACCTGAGCGAGGCGATCCTGGACAAAGGGTGCCGGGACGATATTGCACAGGCGTAGCGCCACCGTGCCCGTCGCGGACGGATTGAAGTCGGTGACCGGGTCAGGAACTCGTGCTGTGCTGTTCGGCGGATCCCGCCTCAGTTCGCACAGGCTGTGATCTCCGAACTGGTCGGCCAGGGCAACAAAGGACAGGCAACGAAGGTAAAGGACCAGCGTGCTGGTCCCGTCAAGGACGTCTCCTGCCTCGATTCGTCGGGCGGTCTGGCGGATCCAACGCTTGAGCGCGCGAAGCCATGCGGACGGAATCTCGTCCAGCACGATGCTCGATTCGGCGCCGCTGCCCCTGCTTTGGTTGATCAACAGGTCCCATTGATCGATCATTCGATCCGTGCCCGACCCCGCGTGCCGTTCGGCTTCGAATTCACCGAGGCTGAGCGCCGCGCTGTACATGGTCCGACTGCGATCGGCGAGATGGTGTGCCTCGTCGATCAGCAGCATCACCTCCCAGCGATGTTCAAGGGCCAGAGAAAACAGCAGCGCGTGTCGGTCGAACCAGTAGTTGTAGTCACCCACCACGACATCCGCCGAGGGCAGGATCTCGATGGCCAGGTGGTAGGGGCACAGTCCGTGCTGCAGTGCGAGCGAACGCATTCGAGCCTGATCCAGCACGGCCCAATCCATCGCTGCCGCGCGCGCTGCGGGCAGTCGATCGAAAAAGCCTCGAGCGAGCGGACACGACGATCCGTGGCATTCGCGATCGGGGTATTCGCAAGATCGCTCCCGAGCGACCAGTTCAATGACGCGGACGGGGGGCGGCGATACGGATTCGTCGTCCAGCAGCCGGCCCAGCGCGTGGAGGGCCCCGGGGCGCCCGGTGCCCTTCGCCGTGAGGTAAAACAGCCGATCCACGCCGGAATCGGGCATGGCCCGCAGGGCAGGGAAGATCGTGCCCAGCGTCTTCCCGAGACCGGTTGGGGCCTGAATCCGGAGCAAGGTGGCGTCTCGCGCGCTCCGATAGACCGCGGCTGCGAGTGCATGCTGGCCGGGCCGATAGTCCTCGAGCGGCCAATCAAGCTCAGAGAGCCAGCGATCTCGCTGGGCACGATGCTTGAGCTCCTGCAGGGCCCATTGGCGGTATTGCTCGCACCGGGTCTCCAGTTCGGCGATCAGAAGGGTCGCCGAGGCCTCCTCGCTCTCCCGATGCTCGCTGTCCTCGAGCAGGTCGTAATGGACCAGGGTGAGGCGAATGCGTTCGAGCCCCCGGGCCGCGCAGAGCATACCCCCATAGATTCGCAATTGGGCCCGATGGGCGGCTCGACGAGCGCTGGAGCCCTCTCCGGGTGGGCCAAACCCGGTCTTGACCTCCTCAAGCTCAGCCCTGATCGGATCAAAAATATCAATCCGGCCCACGACCCGAACCGGGCCGTGTACAAACTCGAGGGGAAGTTCGAGTTCGTGCCCGGGTGCGCGTCGCCGGGCGACCATCTGATGTCCGGCAATCCCCTGGCGCGCACTGGGCGAAAGCCCCATACGCCGGTCCAGGTCACCGGATCGTCCCGTGAATTCCGAAAGGGCGCGCACCGAAACCCGGAAGGTCTCGGGCGCTGGAGGACCGACGGGTTTGGCATCTTCAGCCGAACTCGGTAGGCTCGCGCTCAGGTCCGATCGTGCCGGCGTGACCGCTGCGGGTCCGGCCGGTGGGTCCTGTCTGGTGAGGGAGTGAGCGGTCATCCGATCAAATCAGGAGGTCAAAGTGCAGCGCCGCATCTGGATCAAGGCGAGTGTGCTCACGGGCGTATCCATGCTGACACCCGTCAGCCCGATCATGCCAGCGGGAATTGTATGGGCTCGAGAGGGGGCGCGGGACGCGACAACGACTCTGCGGGATGATCGTCCCCCGGCTCGCGGCCAGCCGGGCAAGGATGTGATGTGGTTACCGACGCCTGATGAGCTGATGTTCAGGCTGTTTGATGTGGCCGGGATCACCTCAGCCGATCTGGTCTTCGATCTGGGTGCGGGCGATGGTCGGGTCGCGATTGCTGCAGCCCGCCGACACGGTGCGCGGGCGGTCGGCATCGAGTACGACGCGAAACTCGCCCATCACGCCCAGCGTAACGTCGAGCGCGCGGGACTCGCGGATCGCGTACGAATCATTCAGGGCGACATCTTCAAGGAGGATTTTTCGGCGGCGTCCGTGTTGACGCTTTACCTGCTGGACGAGTTGAACCAGCAGCTTCGGCCGACGATCCTCAGAATGAAGCCGGGCACCCGGGTCGTTTCAAACAGTTTTGCGATGGGTGACTGGGAGCCGGACCGGGTGCTCGAGGTGGGTCAGCACACCGGCTACTTCTGGCGGGTCCCCGCCCAAGTGGCGGGACGCTGGCGGGTCGATTGGCCCCAGCACGGCCCCTCTGTTGTCATTGACATCAAACAGCGCTATCAGCGGCTGGCGGGTCAGCTGCTCGCGGACGGACGTGTACGTCCGCTGTTCGGGCTCGAAATCGATGGCGATCGACTGAGCTTTCGCTGGATCGATGAATCGGATGCGCTGCGGGCGGTTCGCGTGACCGTCCGCGGTAATCAATTCGAGGGCTTGATCGTTCCGCCCTACGGGATGCTCGACGGTCCGTCGCCCGAATACCCGGTACGCGGGACCCGGCTTTCCGGGTCCTGATCGGGGCATCGACGAGCCTCGGGATACACTTGAGGTCAGATTTCATTCCACGTGCTCGCACGCCCACACCTGCTGCGCCCCAGATGGGGCGCGTTCGGCCGACCCCACGATGTCAGACATCCAGGAATGGTTCTTTCCGGAAGCGCTTCGACCAAAGCGTTCAGCACTCGATTTTGAGCTGGATCCCGTGCTGGATGCTGTTCTGCAAATTCGGACCGAGGTGCCGGAGGACGCCTCGACGGCTGCCATGCTCGGGACCGAGCGGGGCGGGAATGCCGTTCTGATCGATCAGGGGCTGGCGCTGACGATCGGTTATCTGATGACCGAGGCGCAGACCATCTGGTTGACCAGTCGTCAGGGCCAGGTCGTGCCGGCCTATCCCCTCGCCTACGATCAGGCGACCGGTTTCGGTCTGGTCCGCGCGTTGGCGCCTCTGAACAGCGCACCCTTGACGCGCGGGCGGTCCGCGGAACTTGAGTCAGGAGACGAGGTCTTCGTTTTCAGTTTCGGCGGATGGCAACACGCGCTTGCGGCTCGGATCGCCGAGAAGCGCGAATTTGCGGGCTACTGGGAATACCTTCTCGACGAGGCCTTGTTTACCCAGCCGGCCCATCCCGAGTGGAGCGGCGCGGCGCTGGTCAACCAGCGTGGTCAACTGGTCGGGATTGGTTCCCTGCTGACCCAGCAGGTGTCGGAGGGCGAGCCGGATCAGGGCAATCTGTTCGTGCCGATCGATCTGCTCGAACCGATCCTCGACAACCTGATTCTGACCGGTTCGTCAGGGCGCGCGCCGCGTCCCTGGTTAGGGGTCTATGTCGGAGAGGGGGACGCCGGGTTGGTGGTGGGGCACCTGGCGCCCGGCGGACCCGCCGCGCGTGCGGGCGTTCAGCCGGATGATGTGATTATCGCAGTCGAGGGAACGAAGGTCAGTGAGCTTGCGGGCTTTTACCGGGCGATCTGGCGTCTGGGACCGGCCGGCGTGCGGGTCGTCCTGACCATTGCCCGGGGAGCCGATGTGCTGCAGGTTCCCGTTGAGTCGATTGATCGAGGCAGCTTGATGAAACGACCGATCATGCACTGATGGCGTACGGGCTCAGGGCGGCGGACTGACCGGGTCACGCCCCCATCGCTGCCGCAGTTCGAGATATTCGGCTTCCATCACACCACTCTCAAACTGGGGATGCCAGTCGGTCATCTCGAAAAACCGTTCGAGGCAATACGAGCCGAGATCTGTGCGTCTCAGCCGGGCATGCCGGAGCGCGATGACGATTCTCGAGATCCCTGCGAGTTTGAGTGCTCCCGCACACATCGGACAGGGTTCCATCGTGCAGTAAAGCGTGGCCCCCCGACAGGCGTCGATCCCCTTCGCAGCCAGCGCCTGTCGAATCGCGTCGGTTTCGGCATGGACGGTGAAATCGCCCAGCGTCACCTGTCTGTTCTGTCCGGTTGCGAGCAACCGGCCCGCCTGGACGAGCACCGCACCGGTGGGCCAGTCCCCACGTCGCCAGGCTTCGACCGACAAGTCGTACGCCGCCTGCATCCAGTGTCGATCGGATCCGTCGGGTGGATCATGTGGCCCTGCATCAGGGATCATCGGGGGCTCCGGCCGATTCACGGGCGTAGGCTCAGGCTGAGCAGCAAGGTCGCCATGACAACGGCCGACAAACGGGTGCGGAGCGGCCCGAACCACCCCGGGAAGTGACCGTGCCGCGCGGTCCTTCGATCGACCAGCCACTGCCCCGCAAAACCAGCGACCAGAACACTGAGGGCGATCGTGTGAGGCAGCAGCAGTGCGATCCAGCCGATGATTGAAGGGATGACCCCGATGACGAAGGCCTGCTTCGGTTCGGGGAGAGATCCGCTCTGGGTGGGTGGGGCCAGCGCAAGTCCCCAGTAAATGCCTCCGAGGAAGGACAGGATGACGGCGCCGTATGAAATCAGTGCGGAGACCGGGTTGATCGGAAGGGTCGTTGTGCCACTGATGATCATCAGTGCCATCGCGACGAAGGGGATCAATCCCAGCCCACCGAGCCAGGCGGGCAGCGCAGGTATTCGAGGGCGCGGTTCAGGCGTCGTCGGGGCGTCACGCATGGACAGAACCATTTCGGGTCTCGTTCAGCCCCAACCAGAGTCGATCGAAGCGCTGGTCCAAATCACTGGCGAGACAGCGCTCGGCGAATTCGCGTGCCTGCGGCGCGGTGCATCCGGGTTGCGCATAAGTGATGAACTTTTCAACGATCGCCGTTTGAGTGAGCGGGCGCTCGGGCCCGCCTGCGATGGAATCGGTACGCAGCGTGTAGGATCGCCCCCGGTGGACGATCTTCAGGATGGCTGCGCGCGTACCCTGTGCACCCAGTTCTGCACGCGTCGAGACCTCCGTCATCGCCTCGAGTCGTCTGAGCTCAGGATCGAAAAAGCGTTCGGGCCGATAGCACTCCGGGCCCATCTCGCCAAAGCGCAGTCCTGCGGCAACGGCCAGGCTCAGGCTGAACTGACCCGTCAGCGGGCGGAGCGGGGCGCGGTTTCCGGCGTAGGTTGCAGCCTCCTCGTAGACCTGAAGCTGAATCGACTCGATCCCCAGGCTGTCGCCCGAAATGGCCCGGTGTAGCTGGATCGCCGCCTCGAGCCCATAGTGGGCGTGCCGAACGCCTGCATGGGGCTTCAGGTAAGCGTCGAGCAGAAAGTCATGGGCCGGATCGGGGACTACGGTCTGGCACGGTACCGCATGGTCCAGCGCGTACAGGATCATCGAATCGTCCGGGGCGGTAATCCCCGCTGCCGCACTGCCGGCCGCGAGCAGCCCCAGTTGGGCAACATGGGCCAGGTAGGTGTTGCGCGCCATGTCGCCGCTCCGGATCGGTGCGTACAGACTGGACGGTAACTGACACGCTGCAATGTTCATGGCGTGCCAGATCTGATCGGCGGGCAATTCCATCAGCCGAGCGGCGCCGGCCGCGACGCCGACCGCCGGCCAATTTCCGTCCACGTGCATCCCGCGGCGAATTCGCAGCCATCCTCCGGCACGAGCCCCCATCTCGTAGCCCAGGTGCAGTGCGTCGAGCAGCGACCCGAGAGCGGTGTGCCGCACGACGGCGAGGGGCAGCAGAGCGCCCACCAGTGCCAGACCTGGCCGACCATGAGCGTAGGGCAGGCCTTCACAGGCCTCATCCCATGCGCAAGCCATTGCAGCGATCGCCGCCGCCGATTGAACGGACAGGGTCGGTCCCGAAGGGAAACTGAATGGCCCGCCGCCCAGTGCGGCGAATCCCTGCTCGGCCGCACGAACCTCATCGGACTGTCGGCCCGCCAGGGTGCATGCGATCGTATCCACGAGCAGAAGGCCGGCCTTCGCTCTGATCGCTTCGTCGATTTCGCTTCGACCCGTCCGGCCAGACAGACTGATGCGGAGGGCTTCGTGGTGGGCTTGGGCCTCAAGCCTCTGATGCTCGGAGGCGCATTCGGTGTTCGGCATCGAGCTCATTGTGGATTCAAATCGGCTTCAAGAAAAGGGCTCACCTGTTGGAGGAGCCCTTCGGGATCTTCTTCAGCGATGTAATGTCCGCACGGCAGAGCTCCACCGCTGAGCGTTCGGGCAAAGGGCGCCCAGCTCTCCAGGGGGTTGAAGCATTGCTGAATGACCCCGTGTTCGCCCCAGATCACACGCAGGGGCATCTCAAGGACCTGCCCTGCATCCAGACTGGCCTGATCGTGAACCAGATCGATCGAGGCGCTGGCCCGATAGTCTTCGCACACACTATGTGCAGAGCCCGGTCGCATCATGCAGCGGATGTATTCAGCCAAAGCCCGAGTATCGAACAGGGAGAGCCCGCCCCGGCGGCGACCCATGAGGTCCCGGACGTAGGCGGCCGGGTCGGACTCGATCAGACGCTCAGGCAGCGGCTTGGGCTGGATCAGGAAGAACCAGTGCCAGTACGCCCGCGCGAAGGCTTCGCTGGTCTGGCGATACATGGACAAGGTCGGTGCAATATCAAGCAGCACCATCCGGGTGACCCGGCTGGGATGGTCAAGCCCCAGCCGGTGGGCGACTCGCGCCCCTCGATCGTGGGCCAGGACCGCAAAACGCGTGTGTCCAAGCCGATCCATGACCCCGATGACGTCCTCGGCCATCGTTCGCCGGCTGTAGGCGGCGTGGTCTGCGTTCCCGATGGGCCGGGACGAGTCTCCATACCCGCGGAGGTCGATCATCACCAGCGAGTGGCGCTGGGCGAGTTGCGGCGCGACACGATGCCACATGGCATGCGTCTGGGGGTGCCCATGCAGGAGGACGAGAGGCGTCCCCTGTCCGCCCGTACGAACCATCAGTTCGACGTCCGAGCCCAGGGAGATCAGCCGAGCCGTGAACCCGACGAACAGGGCCTGGTCCGCGTCTGAAGCATCATCCATCAGGCCGCCCTTACAGAGCACTCGGCCAGACCGGACGCATCGACACCCGGACGCCTCACTTCTTGGGACGGTTCATCCAGTTGGCAATGATGAAACCGCAAAACACCAGGAATGCGACGACGGCAAGCGTTTCTTTTTCCATGAGGACACCCGGCAGATGTTGGACAACAGCGGAGCGCCTATTGTGCCATCGGGCCCGGCGGTGGCTGGGCATTAACCCCGTCCACCGCTCTTGAACGAGACTGGGGCGCATTGGGTCTCAACAGGGGCACCATCAGCAACAGCGTGATGCACAGCATCAGCCATTCAAGCGCATAGACGCTGAGATAGCCGGACAAGGGCCCGGCGAGCCAGCGCGTGACATCTCTCAGAAGGCCACCAGCGGCGATCGCGAGCCCCGCAGCACTGGCCTGCACAGCGCCCCAGGCACCCAATGCGAGGCCGACCTGTCCGCTGGGTGCCTGTCTCATTGTGGCGGTCAGCGTCCCGTGTCCGAAGAGGCCTGCGCCCAGTCCGACCACGAAGATTCCGACGGGGAAGAAGATCGGCTCGTGAGCCAGGCTGGCAGCCACAATCAGTGAAAAGCCGGGCAGACCGGCCCCTGCACCGAGGGCCGCGATCCTGAATGCGTCCGCACCTCGGACCAGAACGTATGAAGCGATCCCGAAGCCGGCGAGGCTACCGAGCGCAAGCGTTGCGGTCAGCGAGCTGGTCGCCCCGACGCTCATCCCAAGGATTTCTCCGCCATACGGTTCGATCAGCACGTCGCTCATCGCGAAGCCCATGGTGCCCAGTCCGATCACCCAGAGCCGGCGCAGCGCCTGCCCTCCCTGACGGTATTGCGCCCAGGCGTCCTCGAATCGCGGGGATGCAGCGCTGGGATCGGGGCGACGCTGGGCACTTCGGGCCTCCTGCTTCCAAAGGGCGATCGTGTTCAGCACCAGGGTCGCAATGGCGGCACCCTGGATCACCTGCACCAGGCGTCCGGGCGAGAACTCTCGCAGCAGTTCACCGAAGACAAATGCACTGCCCATCATGCCCAGAAGAAGCGTCACGTACATCAGTCCCACGACGCTGGGCTGCCGATCGGGCGGTGACTGATCGGTGGCGAGCGCGAGTCCGACGGTCTGTGTGACGTGAAGCCCGATGCCGACCAGCAGGAAGGCAAGCGCTGCTGCCAGTTGTCCAATCCATGCGGGGAGGTCCGCGGCGTGTCCCGCACCGGCGAGGACAAGAAGCGCAAAGGGCATGACGGCCAGGCCACCGAATTGCAGCAGCGTGCCCATCCAGATGTACGGCACCCGGCGCCAGCCCAGGGCCGATCGGTGATGATCGGAGCGAAAGCCGACAAGCGCGCGAAAGGGCGCGGCCAGCATGGGCAGCGCAAACATCAAAGCGACGAGCGTGGCGGATACGCCCAGTTCCACGATCATGACGCGATTGAGCGTGCCGACCATCAAGGCCATGGCCATCCCAACCGACACCTGGAAAAGCGACAGTCGAAGCAGTCGCTCCAGGGGCATCTCTGCCGAGGCTGCGTCCGCAAAGGGGAGAAATCGATAGCCTGCGGAAATCAGTCCCGCGGTCAGTCGATGGGCTCGACGGCTCACCCGCACTCCAGTCGAAAAAGTCGGGATCGAAGCCCGGAGTACTCCGATCCCGTGCAGCAGAGGCCTGTTACGACCTGACCGACGGCGTCGCCGCTGCAGCCTTGGCGGGTGCCGTGGCGGCCGCCTTGGGCTTTCCGTTCAGGAAGTCCTTGACCCAGGTCGTGTTGGTGGTGATGGCCAGATGCACCGAAAACGATGCAATGGCGACCGCACTCAGGAAGATCGGGATGCCCACGGAGGGCTTCACGACGCACCAGATTTTTCCGTAGATCATGGGCGAACTCCTTATTTGAGCCAGGGGGAGTAGAGATAGGCCAGCAGATGAGCCAGCGCAGCGATCATCCCGAAGATCTGCGTGCCCTGGATCAGGTGCCGATGAATCTCTTCCGATTCGGCCTCGGTCAAGCCGGTCGGCCAGACTTTGTCTTTGTCAGACATGGGTAAAACTCCTTGCGAGTCGATGATACGACCGTGCGAATCCCGCACGCGGGGTCCGGGCGGCGCCTTTGCTGCGGGGCGGCCTGCAAGAGGACGCCCCAAATGTCATTCTAAAGTGACAACGTAAAATGTCAACATAAAGAAACAACTTGTCGTCTTTTTGCCCAAGACAAATCGAAGCGTTGCCCGGCGGATAATTGCGATTCAATTCTGTCAGGGAGAGGGTGATGGTCAGGGCATTCACGAACATCGAAGGTCGCGTGGCCCTCGTGACGGGCGCGGCGGGTGATCTGGGCGCGGCCATCACGGGGCAGTTGCTCGAGGCGGGGGCGCGGGTGGCCGTGCTGGATGCGGTGGGCGAAGCGCTGCGTGCGCGCTATCGCTCTGCGGCGGATACAAGCGACCATCGCCTGCTGATGCTGTCGCCCTGCGATATCTCGGATCCCAGCCAGGTCGACGCGGCCGTTCGCGAAACAGTCGCCGGTCTCGGGGGCCTTCAGATGCTGGTCAATAACGCGGCAGTGATTACGCCCCGTGGACCGATCGGTGATCTGGATCTGGCGTCCTGGCAGCGGGCGCTCGAGGTCAACGTGACCGGCTCCTGGCTGATGGCCCGCGCGTCGATTCCGATCATGGCGAAGGCGGGAGGAGGCGTCGTCCTGAATGTCGCATCACAACTCGGGCACGTTGTTGCACCGGGGAACGGCGTGTACGGCATGACCAAGGCTGCGCTGATCGCAATGGCTCGAGCCATCGCCGTGGACCACGCGGCGTCGGGCATCCGCGGACTCAGTCTGTCCCCTGGGGCGATCATGACCTCTCGCCTGACCGATCGGTACGGCAGTGAGGGAGCCGTCAATGCTGCACTGGCCCGGCACTACCTTGCGGGAGAGATCGGGACCGTCAACGAAGTCGCTCAGGCGGCCCTCTTCCTGTTGAATGGTGGCCGCTTTCTGAATGGCAGCGATTTGCTGATCGACGGGGGCTACACCGCGGTCTGATCCAGCGATCGTTCCGGGGCGCGCAGACGGCTCGGAACGCCTTCTACGCGGCCTGGGCTTCCGTCGCGCCGCAGGAGTTCATTGCGATGAGGACGCTGCAGTGTGTTGCGTCCATCAGCGATGCGCCGATCGAACCGCGCCACCACCGGTCGGCCCATCCCTTGGGACGACGGTGCCCGACAATGATCAGATCGGCCTCGATCCGGCGAGCGGCCTCGGTAATCTGCTCGACGGGTTCGCCGCGCGCAAGGTGTCCCTGGGCCGGAAATCCACGTTCACGCAGCAGCGCAACGCCTTCGTCAAGGACCTGCCTGTACTGCTCGGTTTCTTCACCGGCATCCGGCATATCGGAGATCACGACCTCGTACAGCACAGCGGCCGGTATGGGTTGGACGACCGCGATCAGATGCACCTCAGACTGGGTCATCGCGGCGAGGTCGCGGCACTCCAGCAGGGCGGTTCGGCCCGCTTCGGATCCGTCGTAAGCAAGAAGAATTCTCTTGTACATGAGGGTCCTCCGGTCATGGGTCAGGGATGGGTGGGCGCTGACCGGGGCTCACGGCCCCGTCGGCTTATTGATGCGGATCGTAGCGGAGGAATCGGAACATTCAAGGGGTCTGTCGGGCGGTCGAGGGTAATTCCTAGGCGGAACGGAGAGCGGTTGGCTCGATCCGCGACGGAGCTCAAACTCCGAGGCGCATGGAACAGTCGTGTAAGCTTTTGACTCAAGGAGCAGGGGGATCGGATGCAGGCTTGGGCTAGTGAATACGGCGCAGTAATGTTCGAGACAAGGGGCGTGTTGCAGGGCGACCGCCCGCTTGCCTTGCTGCTGCATGGGGGCCATGGTAGCTGGCGGCACTGGCAAGCCAATACGGATCAGCTTTCAGCGCAGTGGGACCTGATCATGCCTGACCTGCCCGGCTACGGGCGCTCGTGTGACCTCCCGCCTGAGGCCGATCTGTCGGTCCTCTCCGGTGTGCTTGAGCAGGCGATTGAGCACGGGCTCGGCGGGCGTCTGCCCGACCTGATCATCGGCTTTTCATTCGGGACACTGGTCGCGAGTGCGCTCGCCGAGCGCTGGCAAGAGCAGGGCCGATCGCCTGCAGCTCTGCTGCTCGTCAACCCGCCTTTGGGGCGAGAGGTCTCTCCTGAGGTCGTCGAAATCCAGGCCAGAGCGACCCAGATCGCTCGGGAACGCGGCTTGGCCGCGGCCATTGAACTGACCCTGCGCGAGATCATGTTGTCCGACTCGGCAAAAGTGACCCCCGAGCTGATCGAACTGGGCGTCGCTCAGGTGCGTGAGACCCGCTTCAAATCGCGTCCAATTTCGCGCAGCGTTGACCTGAGGGTGCGCTTGCAGTCGCTCACGCTGCCGCGTTTCGTGATTCTGGGCGAACGCGATCCCCACCAGCGTAGTCGCATGAACGAGCGGGTCCCGCAGTACCGTTCAATGTTCGGTGAGGATCATGTCGTACTGCTGCCCGGCGCCCATTGGCTGCAGTACGATTGCCCCGATGCGTTCGCCGATACGGCCCGCGGGATGCTGGGTCGGTGGGCGAACCCGATGCGAGCTCAGGCTGCTGACAGGACGTGAATCACGCGGCGATCGACCCACTCGCGCGTTCGCTCGCCGTACTGACGCATGTGAGGCGAGCGCGCGTGGGCCTCGAGATCGGCCAGGGTGGCCCATTTTTCGATCACCATGAAGCAATCCTCTCCGATCGGCGTCTGGATGGGCGAATCAACCGCTGCATCGACGACCGCAGCGTATTCGATGCAACCGGTTTCAGCGAGTACTGCAGGGCGATTGGCGCGGAACGCCTCGAGAATTCGGCCGCGCTGGCCGCTTTTCGCGGTGATGACTGCAAGAACGTGGATCATGCTCTAGGCTCCAATGGGGCAGGATAAGGGGCGGAGCGTCGCAGGCCCGGCCTGTCTTCGTCAAGTGGGTTTCAATGGGCGTCTTTCCGGAGTCTGAAAATGAAGATACTGGTTCTCCATGGCGTCAACCTGAACATGTTCGGTCGTCGCGATCCGACGCACTACGGTACAGCGACCCTCGCCGACATCGATCAGGCGCTCTCGGCGCTGGCCTCGTCGCTGAAGGTCGAACTCGAGTGCTTTCAGACCAATCATGAGGGCGTTCTGTGCGAGCGCATTCACCGGGTGCTCGAGGAAGACTTCGATGCGGTGGTGATCAATGCCGGGGCCTGGACGCACTACAGCTATGCGATCCGGGATGCGCTCGCCCTGCTCCGTTGTCCAATCGTCGAAGTGCACATGTCGAATGTCCACGCTCGCGAGCCCTTCAGACAGCATTCGGTGTTCACTGGGGTCGTTCGTGGCCAGATCAGCGGATTTGGCATCGAAAGCTATCTGATGGGGCTTCGTGCGGCGGTGGACGCGGCGACGAAAGGCTGATCCGCCCCCGAGCGGGAATCAGCGCGCGCCCAGTGATCGGGCGAACCGCTCGGCTTCTCCGGCCATCCGCAGATCGAGATCAGTCACGCCCCCCGCGTCATGAGTGGTCAAGACGATTTCGACCCGATTCCAGACGTTGCGCCACTCGGGATGATGGTCCATCCGCTCGGCAAGCAGTGCGACGCGGGTCATGAAGGCGAAGGCCGAATTGAAATCAGGGAATCGGTACGCTCGTTCGATGGCTGGGCGATCCGTACATCGTTGCCACCCCGAAGGCAATTCGTCATCCGCGGGCCGGCGTGCGATGGGGCGTTTGACGGCCGGACGTACGGATTCCGCGAGAGGCTCTGCGCTGGCTGCTTGAGGCGGGCCGCTGGGGGGCGTCTCAGGGAACGAGGTCATTCCAGACCAACTGATCGACGATTCGTCCCTCGCGGATGACGAAGCGATCGATGAAGCGAAAGCCGTCGAGGGGCTTGGCGTCCAGCCGTTCACCGTGCAGGGTGCCTGAGCAGTGCACGATGGCCGAATCCGTGCCCGTGATCGAGACGTCAATGCGCTCGAAGCGTTTGGCAATCCAGACGTAAGTGCTCTTCGATGATTCCAACCAGGTGTCCAGGCTCGGGAAATACCGGCCGCGCGGAAAGGTCGCGGAAAATCCTGGACCCACCATCGAGCGCGCCTGCTCGATGTCGCGCGCTTCGGTCGTGCGGAGAAACCCGATCGCCAGTTCGGCGTATCGAAGGCCCAAGTCGGCTTTTTCAGGATCACACGAGACAACGGCGCGTTCGGATTCGGTCAGCATGGCTTCGAGGGATAGGCGTTCAAGGGGCATCATTGTCCTCCCAAGAGCACTGCGTTGACAACCGTTCGAATCGCGGCGTAGGCTCGCGGCCGATTGCACGAGGTCTTTGTCAATGATCGATTCCAACGTTCGTCCAGTCGTGGACCCGACGGTCTTCACGCCGTTTCGAATCAACCAGCTCGAGCTCCGCAACCGCATCTTCGTACCGGCGCACACAACAAACTTCGGCGCGGATCATTTGCCCACTCGACGGCATGTCGAGTACCACCGCGAGCGGGCCCGCGGCGGGGCAGGGTTGATCATCTTCGAGGCGGTTCGTGTCATGGAGAACACGCTCGGCCGCCCCCAGGGCGTTGCAGGCTACACGCCGGAAGCGATCGATGCGTTCCGGCCTGTCGCCGACGCGATTCATTCGGAAGGGGCTGCGTTCATCGCACAGATCTGTCACATGGGGCGACAGATCGAGGGTGAGTTCGAACGAACCTGCTCGTGGAGCGCGTCGGCCTTGCGCTGGTCGCTGGGCTCTTATCCGCCTCGGGAAATGAGCGTGCTGGACATGCAGCGGGTGATCGATGGTCATCTGCGTACGGCCGACAACCTGATGCGTGCGGGTGCGGACGGGATCGAACTGCATTGGGGTCACGGCCATCTGCTGCAGCAGTTCCTGTCGCCCTTGTCCAATCAGCGTGTCGACGAATACGGCGGGTCGATTGAGAATCGAATGCGCTTTCCCCTGGCGGTTCTCAGGCGGCTGCGCGAGGCACTGGGTCCCCACACCTGCCTGGGTATCCGGTTGAGCGCGGAGGAATATCTGGCCGAGGGCTTGACCCTCGATCAGGCGCGAGAGATCGCGGCACGAGCAGCGGAGGCCGTGCAAATCGACTTCATCCACGTGACCCATTCGGCCTATCACATGAGCCGGTCTTTGGGAACGCAAATGGCCGACATGGGCGTCGACAAGACGCCGTTTCGGGCGTTGCCGGGAGCGATCCGTGAGGCCGTGTCAGGCGTGGCGCAGCCCCCCGCCATTCTGACCGTTTGCAAATTCAGGGGCCTGGATGAAGCAGGCGAAATCATTCAGCGCGGTGATGCTGATCTCGTTGGCTTGGCCCGGGCGCATCTCGCTGAGCCTGAGATGGTGCGGAAGTGGCGCGAGGGGCGGGTCGACGAGATTGCACCCTGCATCGGGTGCAATCAGGGATGCGCCCAGAATCTCGAAAAAAATATCGGTTTGACCTGCTTTGTGAACCCGCGTGCGGGGCGGGAAGGCGCATGGCAAAGGCTCGAACTGGATCGGGTTCGACAGCCGGGTTCGGTGGTCGTTGTGGGTGGGGGCCCCGGAGGGCTCGAGGCCGCTGCAACGGCGGCCGCACGGGGGCATCGTGTGGTTCTCCAGGAACGTACCGGTGAACTGGGCGGGCGACTGGCGCTTGCGGCCGGAATGCGCTTGCGCGGTGATTTCGGACTCTGGCTTCAATTCGCGTATCGCCGGCTCGAGCGTCTGGGTGTCGAGATTCGGCTGAATCACGAGGCAACCCTTGAATCGCTCCTGGCCGAAGCGCCGACTCAGGTGATCCTCGCGACCGGTGCGCGGCCCGTTGCCTGGCGGCTTCCGGACGGCGCGCCAGCGCTCACCCTGGATGAGGCGACGCGAATCGAGTGCAGGGGTCGCAAGCTGGCGGTCTATGATGAGACGGGCGATTGGGGCGCGGCGGGCTTGGTCGAGCATCTGGCCGCCGGGGGCGCTGAAGTCACCTTGTTGACGCCTGCCGCGGCGGTGTTGTGGCGAACAACGATCTACAGCAGTACGACGACCTTTGCTCGATGGCGCGAACAGAAAATCAGAATCCGTCCCATGCGCAAGCCGGTCTCCATGGGCCCCGGCGGGCTCGTCCTGGAGGATACCTCCTGTGGTGAGCCCGATCATCTGGAAGGGATCGAGGCGCTGATCGCCTGCACTCCGCCCGTCGTGTTCAACCCTCTCGAGCAGGCGGTGCGCGATGCGGGGCTGAGCGTCAGCCTGATTGGCGACTGCATGGCACCGCGCAACGCGCTCGAGGCGATTTTCGAGGGTCACCGTGCGGGTCGGCAATGTTGAAGGAGAGCGAGATGCCCAGCGTACTGATTACCGGTGCAAGCGGTTTCATTGGTCTGAATCTGGTCGAGTGCTTTCTGTCGCGCGGTTGGCAGGTGCTGGGACTGTCGATCGATGGGATTCCCGCGCTGGCCCTGAAGGATTTCGATCGACTCCCCGGTCGCCTCGAGGATTTGCGCGCTGATGCACGTGATCTTCGGCTGCTGGATGAACGGCTGGGGGCGGATCGCTTCGATGCGGTGATCGCCGGCGCAGCCATCACCTCCGGTATCGAGCGCGAGCGGACCTCGCCCGGCGACATCGTTGAGTTGAACCTGCTGGCTGCCGTGCGACTGCTGGAGCTGGCTGCCCGGCATCACGTTCCGCGGATGTTGATGTTTTCCTCATCGGCTGCGACAGGTGAACTGGCCTTCGGTGGTCGGCCAGTGTTCGAAACCGATCCGGTCCAACCGGCCTCGATCTACGGGGCGACCAAGGCGGCGGTTGAGGGGATCGTTCGGCGCTGGAATGCGATTGCGCCCGTCCCTGCCGTTT
>JBDLRB010000282.1:0-40692 GCA_039800205.1 Pseudomonadota bacterium
CGCGTGGTGTCGCGCCGGAGCCGTTCTTCGGCGGTGTAGACCGGACGGGTCGGCGGCTTGTGAATGGCAGACGAGTGATCGGCTGCCAGGATTCGGGACATGGGTCGGGCACCTCCAAAACCGACTCTAGGCCCGGGCCATCCAAATGTCAACTTCGTGTGACGTCCAGTTTTCTTGACAACCCACCACCACCTGAGCGATAGTGCCTGTCCTGGACATTGACAGACAGCTATTTTTATTTGATCCAAATGAAGGCGCACGCCTGCCAAACCGACAAAAACGCTGGACAGCGCGCGCCAAAGGCGCATGATGCTCGTCAAGGTGTCTTCCGTCGGCCTGCCCTGGTCCGACTGGATTACGCCAGGGAGAACACCATGAACGGCCTGCCGTCCGCGCCACAGGACGTCTCGCACGGCCCCCTTCTTGATCTATTGCTGGGCGAAATCCTGCCTCGGCTCGCCCGGCCGTCGTCCAAGTCATCGGATATCAGCGCCTCGGAGACCGCCCACAGACCGTTGGCGACGGTCGATGCGCCGTCCCCGAGGAGCACGCGTGCGCCCGTCCCGTCGGCGGCGCAAGACCCCCGCTTCGCGGCCGACGAATCCACGCTCCGACAGTTGATGCGACGGGCGCTGAACGACGACCGCCGGGGGGTCGAAGCGCTCCTCGCCGAACAGTTGCAGCGGGGTCGCTCAATCGAGTTTCTGTTACTCGGACTCATCCAACCGGTTGCCCGGCGCGTAGGCCAGGCCTGGAGCGACGACGAACTGAGCTTCGCAGACGTCACCATTGCGGTCGGCCTGTTGCAGAGCCTCATGAACCGCATCGTCGGTGCCGCCTCGAGTGCGGCGGTTCAGCCTCTGAGTCCGGACGATCGTCCGCGCGCCCTTTTTGCCACGCTGCCCGGTTGCCAGCACCGTCTGGGGGTGCAGATGCTCAGCGCACTCTTTGGCTTGAGCGGCTGGCGAAGCACGCTGGCCGACACGGCCTCCGACGAGGTCCTGCTGTCGTGCATTCGCGAACAACAACCCGTGTTGTTTGGGCTATCGCTGGGGTCGGATTTCGAACTGGAGCGAGGCCGAGCCTTTATACTCCGCGTCCGACATGTTACCGACCCTCATCACACTGTAATCATGATCGGCGGTCCCGCGATCATTCACTACCCGGACCAGGCGCGCGGACTGGGCGCTGACCTCGTATGCGGGGACGCCGACGACGCCTTGTCACGCACCGCGTGTCATCTCGAGGAGCGGGGCGTTGTCTCGGTCTGAGGGTCGCAGGACGCCCCCACGTCATTCCGAGCCGGTCGAAGGCGCGGCCATCCTCGAAGCCGCCTCTGACCTCGCGATCACGGTTTCGGCGGACGGCCGGATTCTCAAGGTCTCCAGCCAGAACGGCGACTGGCCGGTCGCACTCGGCAAATCCTGGGTGGGCCAGCCCTGGACCCGCGTCGTGGGCAGCGACAGTCGGCCCAAGGTCGACGAGATGCTCCGCGACGCTGCGGCAGGGGTCCGCCAGTCCCGATGGCGCCACCTGAATCATCTCGACGCCGCGGGCGAGGAAATTCCGATCCTCATTTCTCTGGTGAAGCTCGAGCCTGACGGGCCCCTGATCGCCATCGGGCGGGATCTCCGAGCGGTCGCCTCGCTGCAGGCCCGGCTGATCGAATCGCAGCAGCGTCTCGAGGCCGATTACCTGCAATTGCGGCGCGCCGAAAGCCAATACCGGCTCTTGCTCGACATCATTCGCGATCCCATCCTGATCATCCAGCAACCCGGACACGCCATCCTTGAAGTCAACCGCGCGGCGTGTCAGTTCTTCGGCCTGGATCGCGACACCCTGCTGAGTCGCACGCTCGACGGGTTCCTGAATACGCGCTCGGCGGCGGCCTTGCGGATCATGTTCGAACAGGTCAGCGGCTCGGGTCGGCCTGCGGAAATGTCGCTTCGCTTCAGCAGCAACCCTCATTCTGCCCATCTGTTTGCAAGCAGCATGCGCCAGGAGGGTGACACAGTCATTCTGCTCAGGCTTGAGGCTGAAGCCGCGCAGGCGGTCCGCGGCGACAACGCGGCCATCCTTGAGGCGGTCCGTCAATTGAGCGACGGCATCGTCACGACCGACTCAAAAGGTGTGATCCTCAGCGCCAATCCTGCGTTCGTCGAAATGGTCCAGATGGCGCATGCCGGCCAGTTGACCGGCGAACCCCTCAGCCGCTGGCTGGGGCGTGCCCATACCGACCTCACCGTCCTGATCAACAGCCTGGCCCAAGGCGGCACGATCCGGCTGTTCTCGACACGACTGGTGGGCGTGAGCGGCATCGCTGTGCCCGTCGAAATCTCCGGAGTCGCGATCGCAAGCGATGACGAGCCCTACCTTGCCTTCGTCATTCGCGACACCGGCCGACGCCTGGGAGAAGAACGAGAGTCCAGCGCGGTCACCCGTTCGGGAGGCGATCTCGCTGCACTCGTGGGTCGAATGCCCCTGAAGGACATCGTGGGTGAAACGGTCGACCTGATCGAGCGGCTGTGCATCGAGGCGGCCCTGAAGATCACCCGCAACAACCGTGCGTCGGCGGCCGATATGCTGGGCCTGTCCCGGCAAAGCCTTTACGTCAAGCTTCGACGCTATGGCATCGAAGGCCCCGACCTTGACAACCCCAGCCACTGAGCGCCTGTTCCGATCCCGACCGGTACCGACCGCCCGGGAAGACATCCCGAGCGAAACGCCCCCAATCTTCGCGCTACCCGACCAAGGCCAGAGGGATCGCGAGGTGGTCATTCTTGTCCTCGCGCGCTGGCGAACGTCCTCCGTCGCCTGGGGACTGACCCAACTCGCGGCGGGCGCGCTGCGACGTGAATCCTTCCCGGGGCTTCGCTGGAGAAAAATACTGGGCAGCGGTCATCAAGGTGGATTCGGCCTGCGCCCGGGCTGGGATCGGCTGGCCCAGCTCTGCGTCTTCGCTGACGTCGACCAGGCGCGTCACTGGCTGGCCGAGGACGCCGGGCTCGCCGCCTGGAAACGTCGCGCCGAAGCGTTTTGCTGGCTCGAGCTTCAGGCCTGGAGCAGCCGTGGGCTCTGGTCCGGACAACCGATCGCCGTCACGCTGCCTGCGGCCCAACCGGGCCCCGTCGCCGCGTTGACCCGGGCATCGATCCGGCCCGGCAAGGCCCGCGCTTTCTGGTCGCACTCCCCTCCCTCCGAAGACGCGCTGGCGCAGGCACCCGGGTGTCAGCTCGCGATCGGGCTGGGCGAGGCGCCCCTTCTGCGACAGGCCACCTTCAGTGTGTGGGATAGCGTCGCCGCGATGGAGGGCTACGCGCGCTCCGGCGCGCACCTGGAGGCGATCCGACACGCCTATCGGGATCAGTATTTTTCCGAATCGATGTTTGTGCGTTTCAGTCTCACCGATCAGGGAGGCGATTGGCGTGCGTGGCGTGCGCACTGACCGCATGCGTTCAGTGATCGTGGTCGGGGCCGGTGCCGGCGGACTGGCCGCGGCATGCGACCTCGCACGACAAGGGGTGGCCGTCCAGGTCTTCGAATCAGCCAACACCGTGGGGGGTCGAATCCACCAGCAGAGGGTTGATGGACAGCCCATCGACTCGGGCCCCACCGTTCTGACCATGCGCTGGGTCTTCGATGATCTGCTTGCAGCCTGCGGTGAGACACTCGAGGACGAGGACCTGAGGCTGCTCCCGCTTGATGTTCTTGCCCGCCATGCCTGGTCGGCCGATGAACGGCTCGATCTGTTCGCTGACCCGCGTCGCTCGACCGAGGCCATCGGCGAGCTCTCCGGTCCCGCCGAAGCCCGTCGCTTCGAAGCGTTCTGTGCCGAAGCCCGTCGGATCTACCACCACCTGGAAGCTGCCTATATCCGCACCGAACGGCCAAGCTTGTTGTCGATGACAACTGATCTGGGCCCCTCTGGCATGCTCGCACTCACCGGGCTTGGCCCCTTTGCCAGCCTCTGGAAAAGCCTCGGTCGTCATTTTCATGATCCCCGTCTACGACAACTGTTTGGCCGCTACGCTACCTATTGCGGAGGGTCGCCTTGGCTGGCGCCCGCCACCCTGATGCTGATCGCGTATGTCGAAATGCGCGGGGTATGGGTAGCTCAGGGCGGCATGCAGGCGCTGGCGAACCGGCTCGCCCGCAGTGCAGTCCGCCAGGGCGTTTCAATTGAATGCTCACAGCCAGTCTCCGAGATCCTTGTCGACCAGGGCAAGGCGGTCGGCATCCGGCTGAGCGATGGTCGTTGTCATCACGCCGATGCGGTCGTCTTCAATGGCGAGGTGGGTGCGCTCGTTACCGGACGGCTCGGCGCGTCCGCGGCACGCGCAGTCACTACGCAAGACGTCGGCACCCGATCCGCATCGGCACTGACCGTTGCCCTGCGGGCCCGCGTCGAAGGGTTCGAGCTCGATTACCACAACGTCTTTTTTCAGCCCGACTACCAAAGCGAATTCACCGACCTCTTCGAACAGGGTCGTCTGCCCACTCGCCCCACCCTCTACGTGTGCGCGCAGGACCGTGTGCCCGGAGGGCGGAACACCGGCGATTCGGGCGGTGCGATCGGCCGCCCGTCGGGCGAACGCATTTTCTGCCTGATCAATGCCCCTGCAACCACTCACGATGTCGCGCTGCGGCAGGAGGACATCGAGCAATGCCTACACTCGGCTTTCTCTCATCTGGAGCGCTGCGGTCTGCACCTGACGACCGTCTCGTCCGGGCAGGCCATCACGACGCCGGCCGCCTTTGCACAGCGATTCCCGGGCTCGGCGGGCGCCCTCTACGGGATGGCGCCTCACGGCTGGATGTCCTCCTTTCGCAGGCCGAGCGCACGCACTCGGCTGCCGGGACTCTTTCTGGCGGGGGGCAGTGCCCATCCGGGAGCGGGAGTGCCGATGGCCACCTTGTCGGGACGGGTGGCGGCCGCGACCGTGATGGCGCACCTCGATTCGACCAGGCGGTCCAGCGGGGTGCGTATCTCTGGTGGTATGTCGATGGCGTGAGCGACTGCGGCACGCACGCGGTCACCGTCATCGCTTTTGTGGGTAGCGTCTTCTCGCCCTACTACTACTGGGCCCGACAACGCGCGCTGCGGGGTGGCCCACCCGCCGACCCGCAGCACTACTGCGCAATCAATGTAGCGATCTACAGCCCAGGGAAGAAACGCTGGACGATGACCGAACGCGGCCGCAGCGCGGTGCTTCGCGAAGCACAACGATTTGTGGTGGGTCCCAGTTCGCTCAATTGGAATTCCGGCGTGCTGACGCTCGACCTGAACGAGCGCTCGGCGCCGATCCCGTATGCCGTGCGGGGACAGATCCGCCTGCGCCCTCATGAACTTTTCAACTGGCAGCGCCCGCTCGACTCGATGGGTCGGCACCGATGGGGACCTATCTCGACCCGGGCCCGGATCGAGGTCGAGTTTGAACGACCGGACGTCCGCTGGTCAGGGCACGGCTACCTGGACTCGAACGAAGGCGACGAACCGATCGAGAACCGCTTTGACGAATGGGACTGGTCCCGGACGCTGCTACCCGATGGCGACAGCACGCTGCTGTACGACGTGCGCGAGACGGGCGGCAACGAACGCCTGCTCGCCCTTCGCTTTGGTCATGACGGCCGGGTCACACCCTTCGATCCCGGTCCGCGTCAGGCGCTGAGCCGCAGTGCGTGGGGGGTCAAACGATCAATGCGGTCCGAGCCCTCGCCGGTGGCCCCGCGCATCATCCGCACCCTGGAAGACACGCCGTTTTATGCACGATCACTGGCTCAGTCCGTCGTCGACGGTCAACCTGCGCTGGCCATGCATGAGACGCTCAACGGGCCCCGGCTACGCTCGCCCGTGGTCCGCTGGATGCTACCGTGGAGAATGCCCCGATTGCCCTGAGGCCTCGCGCTCACGCTCAGCAAGCGTGAGGAACAGGTCGACCATCCAGGCCGCTTTTTCAGAGGCGGTTCGGGGCGCTCGACGGCGCATTGTCGGACGCGCCGCTTCGACCAGAAACCGAATGGCCCGCAGGGGCGTGTGCCCACGCGGCCGACGGGGCGCGGCCATCACGCACGGCAGGCACTGAACCAGGCGAACCCACTTCCGTTGGCGTCCAACCACAGCCCGACGGGTGACCGAATCGTGGCCCGCACGGCGAATCTCGCGACCGATATCGCTGTAGATGAGTCGGGCTGCAAGAATGGCCGGACGGCAGCCACGCGGCAGCTCTGCGAGCCCCTCTTCGGCCCGTCGGTAAAGCTGGTTGGACAGATCGATGACGCGGTCGATCACGCGCGCCAGCGCCGGTGTGTGCCTGGGCTCACGCAGCCAGGACTGGGGATCGATGCCCTCCGCACGCAGCCAGTCGGCGGGCAGATAAAGCCGCCCCATTCGTGCATCTTCGCCGACATCTCGCGCAATGTTGGTCAGCTGCATCGCGACCCCGAGCTCACAGGCCCTGGCCATGGCTCGCTCATCGCGTACGCCCATGATGAGGGCCATCATCGCGCCCACTGTGCCCGCCACCCGCGCGCAGTAATCGAGCACGCTCTCGATGTCCGGATAGCTACGGCCTTGAGCGTCCCATGCGAAGCCCTCAAGCAGTGCGTCGGGAATATCACGCGGCAGGCCATACTGGTGGACCACTTGTGTGAACGCCCGATCGGCCGCATGAGCATGAGGATGGCCGAGATAGATCGCATCAAGCCGCTCGCGCAAACCCATCAAGGCCTGCGCGGTCGCTCCCGGGACCGGGCCCGCGTCGTCAATGGCATCATCGGCCACCCGGCAGAACGCGTAGAGCGCCGTTGCCGCGCCGCGAAAGCGAGCGGGCAAGAGACGGGAGGCCGCGAAAAAGCTCTTGGACCCGGTCCGCATCAAGGCCGCGCAGTCGGCGGGATCGATCGGCCGAGGCGTCTGGGACAGATAACGGGCGCGCGGATCCACGGAGAAGGGGTTGGCCAGATAGGGCGCATTCATGATGGGTTCAGGCCGTCGCCCACTGGATAGAATGGCCGACCTCGGAGGCCGGCGGGATGATGGAATCGAGTGCCTTGGCGGAGGTGAGCACCCCCGGCAGTCCAGCACCCGGATGCGTACTGGCCCCGACCAGGTACAGACCCTTCACGTCTTCGCTTCGGTTGTGCGGACGAAACCAGGCGCTCTGCAAAAGGCGGGGTTCGAGCCCGAAAGCGGCCCCCTTGAACGAGAGATAACGCGATTCGAAATCCGCAGGCGTCAGCATGCGGGAGGTGCAGACCTGCTCGGGCAAACCGGGCAAAACGGTACGGGCCAGCATGGTTTCGATCCGTCTTCGATAGGGCTCGGCCTGCGCGGCCCAATCGATACCGGCGTCCAGATGGGGAACAGGCGAGAGCACGTAGAACGCATCGCAGCCCGGCGGCGCCAGGTTCGGATCGGTGGCCGTGGGCCGATGCAGGTAAAGGCTGAAGTCTTCGCTCAGCTGCTTGTTCTGGAAGATGTCCTTCAGCAGCCCCTGATAGCGCGGGCCCAGCAAGATCATGTGATGCGGCAGATCCTCATAGCGCCGGCGCGTGCCGAAATACCAGACAAAAAGCCCCATCGAAAAATGGGCTCGATCGATCTTGCGGTCGCTCCAGGTGCGCCGGGGATGATCAGCCAGCAGATGCCGGTAGGTCCAGGCGGAATCGGCATTGGATACAACCAGATCCGCATCAATGCGCTCGCCATCTGCGAGCGTCACGCCGCAGGCCCGTCCCTGCTCGACCCGAATGCGGCTCACCTCGGCGCCCAGACGAAGACGCCCCCCGAGATCCCGTAGCAGCGACACCATGGCCGAGACGATCGCTCCGGTCCCGCCCATCGCCGAGTGCACCCCATGTGCGCGCTCAAGCGATGCGATCAGACTGTAGACCCCGGTGACCGACATTGGATTGCCGCCGATCAGTAGCGGGTGAAAGCTGAAGACTTGTCGCAAGCGCTCACTTTTCATGTGACGCGCCGCAAGCGCATAGATGCTGCGCCAGGCCCGCATCCGCACCATCGCTGGTACGGCCGCAACCAGATCGACCACCGAATTGAAGGGGACCGTACCCAGACCCTCGTAGCCCAGGCGATAACACTGGTCGGCTTCGCGCATGAATGCGCGATAGCCCTCCAGGTCGTCGGGGCTGATCCGTCGGACTTCCTCGAGCATGCGCTCGGGGTCCTGCCAGTAGTCGAAGTGCTCGCCGTCATGAAAGCGAATGCGATAGCACGGCGCCATTGGAACGAGTTGCACGTGATCCGCAAATCGGCGACCCGCCAAGGCAAACAGTTCTTCAAGCAGAAAGGGCGCCGTGACGATCGTGGGCCCCGCGTCGAAGGTGAAGCCATCCTGGCGGAACACGCTGGCACGCCCCCCGGGCTGATCAAGGCGCTCGAGCACTTCCACTCGATAACCCTTGCACAGCAAGCGGATGGCGGACGCCAGGCCACCAAAGCCGGATCCGATCACGACGGCGAGCGGAGCTGCGGAGGCGCTGTGGGGCGTTGCGGGCATTGGGATCAGCCAGAAGGCAGCCAGAGGGAGCGGGCAGAACCCGGAAAGGGACCAGTGCCAGCCAGACAAGACTGTAAATTGCAATTGACGCGATGATTTGTCAAGTAGAAAATGCAGTGATGAGTGCCCGCACTGTGCCCACCTGGTCTGCGCTGACCGAATTACTGAAGCCCATCACTTGGTTTCCACCCATGTGGGCCTTCGCCTGCGGCGCGGTTGCCTCAGGTGCGCGCTTTGATACGCACTGGCCGCTCGCTCTCTTGGGCATCGTGCTCGCAGGCCCCATGGTCTGTGCCACCAGCCAGGCCATCAACGACTGGTTTGATCGCCACGTCGACGCGATCAACGAACCGAATCGGCCCATCCCCTCAGGCCGGATGCCGGGGCGATGGGGACTGTATGTCGCGCTCTCCTGGACCGTCCTGTCCTTGCTGGTAGCCACCGGACTGGGAACCTGGGGATTTATCGCTGCCGCGCTTGGATTGCTGCTTGCCTGGGCCTACAGCATGCCCCCCGTGCGGCTGAAGCAAAACGGCTGGTGGGGCAATCTGGCGTGCGGATTGTCGTATGAGGGCCTGGCCTGGATCACCGGTGCGGCGGTGATGGCCGGGGGCGCCATCCCGGAGATGCGATCCATTCTCCTCGCGCTCCTCTACAGCATCGGTGCCCACGGCATCATGACCCTGAACGACTTCAAATCGATCGGTGGCGACCGGATCATGGGTGTGCGCTCGCTACCTGTTCAGCTGGGCGCGCACCGCGCCGCCTGGGTCGCTTGCGCATTCATGAGCGGCGCGCAAATCGTTGTCATCACGGTGCTGGCCGTCTGGGGTGCCCCTGGATCAGCGCTGATCGTCGCCGGACTGCTCGGCGCCCAGGCACTGCTGATGCGGCGCTTTCTGCGCGACCCGATCGGACAGGCGCTGTTCTACAGTGGTTTTGGAGTGCCCCTCTTTGTGGCCGGCATGATGGTCAGCGCCTGGGCGCTGCGCACGGTCTGAGACCGAACGAGGTGTAAGAGCATGAGCGCAACACACGCCGACAACACGCAACTGACCCGACCCGCCGAGACCCTCACGGAACCGGCCGTCCGGTCCTTCGGCTGGGGTTCGATCGTTCGACTGGGCTTGATCCAGGCCTGCCTGGGTGCGGTGGTCGTCCTGGCGACCTCAACCCTCAACCGCGTGATGGTGGTCGAACTCGCCCTGCCCGCACTCCTGCCGGGCGCCCTGGTCGCGATGCATTACGTGGTGCAGTTGCTCCGTCCCCGCATGGGCTATGGCTCAGACCGCTCCGGGCGCTGTACGCCCTGGATCCTCGGTGGCATGACCATACTCGCATTGGGCGGCGTACTCGGTGCCTATTCGGTGACCCGGATGGATCAGACGCTGGCCACCGGGATCGGGCTTGCAGTGGTCGCGTTCCTGATGATCGGTGCGGGCGTGAGCGCGAGCGGCACATCGGTCCTGGTCCTGCTGGCCAAGCGCGTTCCGGATCAGAGGCGGGCCGCCGCCGCAACCATCGTATGGTTGATGATGATCGCCGGCTTCGCAGTCACCGCTGGCATTGCGGGCAAGCTGCTGGACCCGTACTCAGAAGCACGGCTGATCGCGGTGGCCGCATCGGTTGCCGCCCTTGCTGTGGCTGTGACGGCACTCATGTTGATTCGGCTCGAAGGCTCGGGCGGGGGCCATGCGTCTGACCCGCAGCAGGGCCCGCGTGAGTTCATGATCACGCTTCGTGAAGTCTGGCGCGAGCCATCGGCTCGACAGTTCACCGTCTTCGTCTTTGTGTCGATGTTGGCCTTCAGCGCCCAGGACCTGATCCTGGAGCCCTTTGCTGGGACCGTTTTTGGCTATACGCCGGGACAGTCCACACAGCTTTCAGGCGTGCAACACGCCGGCATTCTGGTGGGCATGCTGCTGGTCGCGCTCGCCGGATCAGCACGCATCTTCGGCCGCGCGTTTGGATCCCTGCGCTTCTGGACGATCAGCGGCTGCATCGCATCCGCAATCGCACTGGCGGGGCTGGTTGCGGCCGGTTTGATCGGCCCGGGCTGGCCCCTGGCTGCAAACGTGATCGTACTGGGCGCCGCCAATGGCGCGTTTTCGATTGCGGCCATCGCCTCGATGATGCGTCTGGCCGGTGAGGGCCAGGCTCGGCGGGAAGGAACCCGCATGGGTCTGTGGGGTGCCGCCCAGGCGCTGGCCTTTGGCTTTGGCGGTCTGCTGGGTACGGCCCTGTCCGATCTGGCCCGGCTCGTCGTGAATGAGGCTGCACTCGCCTATGCCATCGTCTTCGGGCTCGAATCGATGCTCTTTATCGTGTCCGCCCGCCTGGCGGCGGGTATCCGTGAACCCTCGCCGGATCCGCGTACGGGTCAACGCGTCCATCCGTTAAAACCGATCGCTCAGGAGACCGCCCATGCTTGAATACGACGTCGTTGTGATCGGAGGCGGGCCCGCCGGGGCGACGGCTGCGGATGATCTCGCCCGATTGGGCAAGCGAGTGCTGCTGGTGGATCGTGCGGGTCGAATCAAGCCCTGTGGCGGCGCGATCCCCCCTCGTCTGATCCGCGATTTCGACATCCCCGATGCGCAACTCGTTGCGAAGGTGCGCTGCGCACGCATGATCTCGCCTAGTGATCAGCGCGTGGACATCCCCATCGAGGGCGGCTTTGTCGGCATGGTGGACCGCGATCAATTCGACGAATGGTTGCGGGTACGCGCCGCCGAGCATGGCGCTGATCGAATGATCGGCAGCTTCGACCGTCTGAACGCCCCCGACCGGGACGGGTGCTCGACGGTGGAGCTCCTCGCACGTGACACCGCAGACAGCGCCTCGACCACACGCGTGACCGTCCGCACCCGTGTCCTCATCGGCGCAGACGGCGCCAAGTCGAAGATCGCGCAGGCCCACGTTCCGGGCGCGGACAAGGGACGCTTCGTCTTCGCCTACCACGAGATCGTCAAGGCCCCCGAGGGCGACGCCCCGGCGGGGGTCGATTATCAGGCTCAGCGCTGCGACGTCTATTACCGGGGGACGCTGTCACCCGATTTTTACGGCTGGGTCTTCCCTCACGGCGAGACGATGAGCGTGGGCACCGGCAGCATGGACAAGGGCTTCTCCCTGCGCAGCGCCGTGGCAGCACTTCGCGCCACCGCCGGGCTCGAACGCTACACGACGCTTCGACGCGAAGGGGCACCCATTCCGCTGAAACCTTTACCCCGCTGGGATAATGGGGTCAACGTTCTCCTCGCAGGCGATGCCTCGGGCGTGGTCGCCCCTGCATCGGGCGAGGGCATCTACTATGCGATGCTGGGTGGGCGACTCGCGGCCGAAGCGACCGCTCAGTTTCTGGCAACGGGTGACGCTCGCGCATTGGCGGGTGCGCGAAAGCGCTTCATGAAAGAGCACGGGCGGGTCTTCTGGGTGCTGGGTCTGCTGCAGCGTTTCTGGTACGTCAGCGACAAACGGCGCGAACAATTTGTCAAAATATGCCGCGACAAGGATGTTCAGCAACTCACCTTTGACTCGTATATGAACAAGCGACTGGTGCGGCGTCGACCCATGGCTCACCTCAGAATTTTCCTGAAAGACCTCGCGCACCTTTTCGGCATCGCCAAGGCATGACCGACCGACGGTCATTCCTTCGTTCCGATGTCGTCCTCGCCAGTACCGGAGTCATTGCCACTGCGATGATTGGCGGCGCGTTGACGCGCCTGGACGCCTGGTATTACGGCCTGCAACAACCCTGGTTCAAGCCTCCCGACTGGGCCTTCGGGCCTGCCTGGACCGTGCTTTTTGGCTTGATCGCGTGGTCAGCGGTCGTCGCCTGG
This sequence comes from Pseudomonadota bacterium, assembly GCA_039800205.1. GTDB lineage: Bacteria > Pseudomonadota > Gammaproteobacteria > Burkholderiales > Burkholderiaceae_E > SYIM01. Next base: position 12,359 of record JBDLRB010000282.1, read on the forward strand.
CGGGCGGGCGCCCATCACCCGCCCCGGCTGCGGCGAACGATGTTGTTGCTTTTTGGCCTCAACGCACTGGCCAATATGGGCTGGAGTCTCTTGTTCTTCTTTCTGCAGCGCCCGGACTGGGCCTTGCTCGAAGTGCCACTGCTCTGGGGATCGATCCTCGCGTTGATGCTCTTCATGTGGCGCTGGAGTCGACGCAGCGCACTCTTGCTGATTCCCTACCTGCTCTGGGTCACACTTGCCGCACTGATCAATCTCGAAACCGTCCGCTTGAACGGGCCCTTCAATTGATCCGTTGATCGCTGACCCGCGCACCGCATCGACGCGGATCGCTCCCGGCAATCCGACAAGCCAAAAAAAAACGCCTACCGAAGACCGGAGGCGTCTGGCACAATACACCGGAGGATGGGTAACTAGATAAAGTGTGCCAAATCAGTGGGGGCGCGGTCCGACAGGTCCGCGCCCCTCGTTCTTTCAGAGATCCCGACTTCGAACCGCCTTGAGGGGTCTCGGTCCAATCACTGGACCACCCTCAAGACCGTATCGATCCCCGGCTGTGTGGCCAAGGACGTTTTCGTCGGAGCCTGAGGCGGGCCCATGAGTTCGGGATGTGCCTTGACCATGCTCGCGCCATTCAAGGGCTTGTTCACGCCCTGATGACAGGTGGCACAGTTGACCTTCGCAATATCGCCCGACGGCCCCAGCCGGTTCTTGGGCTGGCCGGCGGTCAACGGCACCATGTAGTCGTTATTGAGATTGCGCACCATGCGTATGCCATGCCAGGCCGTCACCCGCTGAGGCGGACTCTGATTCCACTCGGCAAAGGCCCGACTGTTGTGACATTGAACGCAACCCACTCCCAGGCTTTCGGACATATGGATCATCAGGCCATGCGTCCACTCGGCCTGCTTCAGCCGGACATCATGGCCGGTTGGAAGCGCGGTCGGTGCGGTGACCCGGATTTCCTGCTTGCCGAGGAGGAAGGGGGTAAACGGATCGTAGGGCAGCGAGGAATTACCGACTGAAGCTTTTCCGGCCTTGTTCTGACCGTTGTCATTGCCAAGCATTCGGCCCGCGGTCTTCGTGGGCGGATCAGCAAACCAGCGCTCGGCCGGGACCCCCTGCCCTCGATGGCAGGTGTAGCAGGTGACGCCCGTATCGGCGACGTGGGCCTTCCACTTTGAATTGATCTCCCAGGTCATCTGCAACATCTTTCGGGCGGTGTTCTTTGTGTAGACCGAATCGTCCGCGAAGTTCTGCAGATTGTGGCAATACGCGCAACTCTCGTTCGGCGCGATCCACTGGGTCATGGCGACCATGAGACGGTTGAATTCGCCGATGCTCAGGTCGCCCAGCAGCGTGACGTTCTTGTAAACGTCACGCGCCTTGGGACCCGCTGCGGGCACGGGATCAAGCGGTGCCGGTGCGACATGCCGGGCCGCACTCGCCGCGACGATTCTCGGATTGGTCACCTTCTCCATGCCGGTGCCGCGATAACCGATCTGGGCCGTGTCCATGTCGGGTCGTTCACAACCGGTCAGGAAGAGCGCCGCGAGCACGGCGGGCACGGCGAGCAAGCCTCTCAATTGACGCATCATCATCAGTACTCCTTCAGCGGGCCGCCGCCGGATCAACCACGGGGCCCCAGATCTCAGGATAGGCGGGCGCCACGCCGTGCTTGACGGCCCACAGGTACCAGTTGTCCACCACGGTGCCCGTCAGCAGGATCCCGATACCGCCGGTAATGCAGGTGAGCACCGCGAACCACCATGCCCAGCGATGGATCGACTCCATCGTCGCGTTGAAGCCCATGGTCCAGCGCCAGAAGAGGGCCGCGCGCTCCGAGGCGGTGCCGCGATCGTAGATCTGCTCAATCTCACGCTCGCCCCCATACCGACTGACCGCCAGGATGGTCGCACCGTGCATTGCAAAGAGCAGCACCGATCCGTACAGGAAGGCAATCGACAACATATGAAACGGGTTGTAGAACAGATTGCCGTAGCGCAGCGAAAACGCAGTCGTCCAGTCCAGATGAGAGAAGATGCCAAACGGGACGGCCTCGGACCATGAGCCCATCAGGACCGGTCGAATCAGGCCCAGGACCAGATACAGCCAGATCGCTGCGGCGAAGGCCCAGGCGACATGCGTGCCCATGCCCAGTGCGCGAGCGCGCCGATACATCCGCACCCACCAGAGCAGGATCGAGATCGTGATGAACAGGCCGGACATCAACCACCATCCCCCCTCGTTCATCGGCGGAAATCTCAAGCCATACTGCGGAGACGGCGGATCAAGCGACAGCCAGAACAACTGTCGAATGAATTCGATCGGGCTGTAGTTGACCTGGACCAGCATGTTCCAGCCGATCAGCGTGAAGCCGAGCGTAAAGAAGATCAGCGCGGCAATACCCGTAAAGCCGAGGTAGACCGGACCGATCTGCGCGTTCCCCAGCCAGGCAAACAGCTGGATGTGGGGCCCGGACCCGAGCCGCTCGCGATTGTCGCGCTCGCGCTCGAGCGGTACACCCGGATAGCTGGGCGCTTCGACCCGTATCTGTGTAAAGAGGTTCTGATACTCAGGCATGATGGATCTCCGGGCGAAGCTCAGGACCAGATCGGGAGGCGCAGCCACCAGCCCCACCACTCGGGCCAGCCTCGCGTCCAGAATGGGCCGCTGATCACAATACAAACCGCGCTGAAAAAGCCGGCCGAAAGGGCCAGGAACAAGCCCAGCCGGTGAATGCCCAGCGTGCCGATCGAGTAGCCGATCGTGTCGCGAAAGAAGGTGTCTTCGTGCTCAGGCGTCTTGACCGGCTCACCGCGCGCAGGATTGGTCGATGACAGAATCAGGGAGCCGTGCAGCGCCAACGCAAAGGTCGTTGTAAAAAACAACGATACGGCCAGCATGTGGGCGGGGTTATAGTGGAAATGAAGATACTGGTAACCCACGTTCGAAACCCAGTCGAGATGACTCAGGATGCCGTAGGGGAATCCGTGGCCCCATGCACCGAGCAGGATGGGTCGGATTACGACCAGGGTCACATACGCAAAGATTGCCACGCTGAAGGCAAAAGGCACATGAAAGCCGATGCCAAGCTTTCGGCTGATCTCGACCTCACGCAACGCCCAGGACCCGAAGGCACCGATCGCACAGACTGTGATGATCTGCCACAGCCCGCCCTCCTTGAGCGGCGCAAGCCCCAGACCATATTTGAGATCGGGCGGGGCGACATTGATCTGCCAGAGATTCCAGGTGTCACCCAGTGACGCACCATAGAGCAGCAGGGCCGTTCCCACCACGGCAAAGAAGATCGTGGTGATACCAAAGAAACCGACATAAAACGGACCGACCCAGAAATCGAAGAGGTCGCCTCCGAGCAAGGTTCCGCCTCGCACGCGGTACTTGCGCTCAAAACTCAACATGGCCATCTGACTGCCCTCCAGAAATCACCGTCCGGGGCGGCGGCGCGGAGTCTGCCCGCGTCGCCGCATCCACAGACTTCGTCGGACTACTTCTTCGCCGCTGCGGCCGCTTTCGCAGCCTGGTATTGCGACTGCGTCATACCGTCCAGCCAGTTGAAATTGGTCGTGCTCAGCAAGATCAGATGAATCATTGCTGCCAGACCGAACAGAAACACGCCTTGCACGGCCATTGCGCGCAGTGGGTCGTACAGTTTCCAGATTCGCCACATGGGTGAAACTCCTTTCAGACGAGATGCGACATCAGGGTGTAGGTTGCTGCCCTGACACCACCAAACAGGTTCTTTCCAGCCTCAGCGCCAGGCAGCCAGGAACGCCATGGCAGCAGCAGCATCTGCGCGATCAGTGCGACGACGAGCAGCGTTGCAAAGCTCAGACAGAAGATGCACTGAAAGGCGATCGAGTCGCTTCGTGCATCGTGTCGGATCGAACCGCCAGACATTGGATTCATGGCTACTCCTTGCGCGGGAGATCAGTTGAACCAGGGACGCCAGGCCCAGACGAGGATGTGGGCGACCACAGCGATTGCCGTGAAACCCACCAGGCCCTGCATGTAGTACGTATGAAACTCCTGAGCTTCCTCGTCGGTAAGCCCGGAGATGCTTTGCTTGTCACTCATGGGATGTTCTCCATAGAGGTGGCCTTGACGGCCAGTCCACGCTGGGCCCGCGTGGAAGAGGCAGCCGTGACACCCTGTCACGACATACGGTAAGTCCGAGGGGTCGGACAGTGTTCGAGAAGGAGGGGGCAAGACGATCGGTATTCATGCGGGCACAGCCTCGAGTTCGAGTCCGGCCACAGCACGCATCCGTGCCGTACTGACGAGGTCTTCGCCGGCCTCGCGGGCCTGTCGCTCGGCCGCGTCGCGCAAGCGCTTGGCGGCCGAGATCTGAATGAGCATGGGCTCGCGCGAGACGCATTGCGCGAGCAGTTCACGGGCCTGCGGCTCCCATTCAAGTGCCCGATGGTCGGCATTTGCCCCACCCGTGGGCGTTGCTTCGACCCGATCGAGTTCAACGCCGAGCGGCAGGATGTGAAACAGCGCATCGAAGAGCGCGTTGCAGAACTCCTGGACGAGATAGGTGGCGCCCGCGTAGCCCATGAACGGGGTGCCCGTATGGCGGCGGATCAGCGCACCCGGGAAAGACGCCGGGATGAAGGTCGCACGCGCGCCCTTTTCAGCCAGATACATGCGCTCGTTGTAAGAGCCGTACATCACGAGCGGCGTTCGCTCATGGCACAGCTTTCGGATCGCCTCGTTATCGGTCTTCTGTCCCGGAACCCTGGACACGGTGAAGTTGCAGGGCAGGCCGAGTTCGGTCTCGAAGAGGTTTCGGAGGCCGCGCGCATAGGTGTCTGTGGCAACGACCGCAAAGCTGGCTGTACCGAAGAAATCCTGGGTGACCGAGCGCCAGAGATCCCAGACTGGCTTGATCGTGGTGTGCTTTTCGCGCTCGATGAAGGGTTCCGGATCCAGGCCCAGCAACTCGCCGAGCGAACGCAGGAACCGTGTCGTGCTGTGCACGCCGATCGGCGCTTGAAGATACGGTCGCTCAAGTGCTTCACAAAGCATGCGACCGAATTCCCGGTACATGCAGATGTTGACTTCGGCCTTGGCAAGTTGTGCCACGTCGGCCAGATGCGAACCCAGCGGGAAGACCATATTGATCTCGGCACCAATGCCCTCGACCAGCCGGCGGATCTCGGCGAGGTCGCTCGGCATATTGAAGGTGCCGTAACAGGGCCCGATCAGATTGACCTTCGGACGCTCGCCCTCTCGACGCGGCTTGAGCGCGGGCACGCGCTTGGGCCCGTATTCGGTCCAGAGCCAGTACATCGCCCGATCGGCGGCCTGCCACTGGTCTTCGTCGATCGTCCGGGGCAAGAAGCGCTGAATACCCGTTCCCTCGGGGGTCACACCGCCGCCAATCATCTCGGCGATCGACCCCGTCACCACCACCGACGGGAGGTCGGGGTCGAGCACCTGATGGGCCCGTCGCATCGCGCCTTCGGTCCCCTCGCGCCCAAGTTGCTCTTCGGCAAGTCCCGTGACAACGATGGGCAATTCATGCGGGGGCAACGCATCGGTGTAATGCAGTACCGAGGTGACGGGCAGGTTTTCACAGCCCACCGGTCCGTCGATGATGACCTGCAGGCCCTTGATGGCCGTGAAGACGTACACGGCGCCCCAGTAGCCGCCCGCCCGATCGTGATCCAGAACCATCATGGTCCCATCTCCTCGGCCTTGCGGCGGGCGAGTGCCTTCTCGTTCTTGCGCCGATTGACGGCACGGAAGTCGGGGTGCTCGACCGGACGGTCCTCCCAGATACCGGCCTGATCGCCGTCACCGACATCGCCAAAAAATGCCTTCATCTGGTCAAAGCGCGAGCGATTGGCGATTGCGGTATTGACGACCTGAGCCAGAGAACCCGCACCGGCGACGCCGAACAGCGGCCGGGCCGAGATCAGATTGGTGAAATACAGCGCAGGGACGCTCTTTTGCTTGGCGGCCTGGACGACCGGCGTCGTGCCAATGGCCAGGTCCGGCCGGAATTCGTCGACTGCGGCCAGATCCTGCTCGAGCGAGGCCCGGAACTGAACGTGTGTTCCTTGCGCCTCGAGCCACTGACGATCGAGATCGGAGAAGGCCGTACGGGGGCAGGCCGAGCCGACATAGGGCACATGCGCTCCACTTTCGATCAGCAGCCGCGCGACCAGGAGTTCGGAGCCCTCGTAGCCCGATACGGTGATCCGTCCCCGGATCGGCGCTCGGTCAAGCACCGCTCGGATGGGGGGTAAAACGGTCTGGAGCGCCGAGGCGATGCGCTCTTCAGACACGCCCGCTGCATGCCCCATCGATTCGAGCCACTGAGCGGTGCCCTCGTAGCCCACGGGCGCCGAACCGACGATTGGGCGGCCGATGGATTCGAATGCGCGAACACTGGCCGCATAGAACGGGTGGATGGCCGCGACCGCAGCGCAATCGAGCGCAGCATAAAGCTCGCGCCATTCGCGCGTGGGCACCACGGTGCCCAGCGACAGGCCCAGGGGCGCGAGCATTTGCCCGATCGCAACCGGATCTGCCGGAAACAACTCGCCCAGGATGGTGACCGTGGGACCGCTGGCGCGGCCGGTACGCGGTGCGGCCACCGGGCCCGCACGCGCCTCTTCGATCGCGTATTGCAGCATGGCGCCGGCCAACACATCCTTGGCTTCGGCGTGCGTGGGCACGCCAAAGCCCGGGACATCGATCCCGATGATGCGTACGCCATTGATTTCGCGGGGCAGCAACTGCAGCGGTACGCCGCTGGCGGTGGGCACGCACAGGTTGATCACCACCAGCGCGTCGAAACGATCGGGATCGGCCTCGCGGTAAACGGCCTCCCGGATATCCTCGAAGAGCTTGCCGGTGACCAGGGTCTCGGAATTGAACGGAACATAGCCGACGCTGCGACGCGCACCGTAGAAATGCGAGGTAAAGGTGAGACCGTAGACGCAGCAGGCGGACCCGGACAGGATGGTCGAGGTCCGACGCATGCGCAACCCCACCCGAAGCGACCCGAAGGCGGGGCACATGCTCTGCGGTTGATCATGCGGGCCCTGCGGGTAATCGGCTGCGTAGCGGTCGAGCGTCTCGCTCTTTCCGGCCTGCTCGGCCGCCGCGCGCATCTGATCGCGCCCCCCATGGCAACCGGGCGCAGCCGCCTCGGACAGGATGGGGATGGGTTGTCTGGCGTTCATGCCGGGCGCTCCGTCAGCCTCAGACCTGCTCGTAGATGACCTCGAGGGATGGCTTTTCAGCGATCTCCCGACCCATCATGTCTGCAAAAGTGGCCGGCTGAAGGACCACATCACGGCCCACGGCTCCGGCGGAAAAGAGCCCCAGGAGCGCGTCTTGCGAAAGCGGGCGCGGACGCACGGGCGGGGCTTCGGCGACGTTGGTGGCCAGCGTCTCGAAGAGCGGCGCCCAGGGCGTGCCTGGCCGACCGATGATCTCGTAGCTTGCGCTCTTGCGGCGGATGTCCTCGTGGGCAGGAATGGCCGAGAGGACCGGGATACCGGCATGTTCGGCGAATGCGGCCGCCTCGCCCGTTCCGTCGTCCTTGTTGATCACCATGCCCGCGACGCCGACATTACCGCCGAGCTTTCGGAAATACTCGACCGCTGAACAGACATTATTCGCGACATACAGCGATTGCAGATCGTTGCTACCGACAACGATCACTTTCTGGCACATGTCCCGGGCAATCGGCAGACCAAAGCCGCCGCAGACCACGTCGCCCAGGAAATCAAGCAGGACGTAGTCAAAGCCCCAATCGTGGAAGCCGAGTTTTTCGAGGGTCTCAAAGCCGTGGATGATGCCCCGGCCCCCGCAACCGCGTCCCACCTCAGGACCGCCCAGTTCCATCGCAAACACGCCGTCGCGCTTGAAGCAGACGTCGCTGATCGATACGCTCTCGCCAGCGAGTTTCTTGCGCGAGGAGGTTTCGATAATCGTCGGGCAGGCACGACCACCAAACAGCAGCGACGTGGTGTCGCTCTTGGGGTCACACCCGATCAGCAGCACCTTTCGGCCTTGCTGCGCCATCATGTAGGACAGGTTGGCGAGCGTAAAGCTCTTGCCAATGCCACCCTTGCCATAGATGGCAATGATCTGGGTTTCCTTGGTGACCGGCCCGTCTGCCACGGGATCGGGTTCGATGGCGGCCTCTGCCGAAAGGCGAGTCCGCATCATCAGTTGAACGGTGGCCGCGCGGGCACCCTGGCCTTCGGTCGAACTCATCGGTGTGTCCTCCAGTCGATCACCATCTTCAGGCAGGCCGGGTCTTCGAATGCCTGTTGGTACGCCCGGTGCGCCTGGTCCATCGTTGCTCGATTACTGACGATGCCGGCCAGCGAGAGATCGCCCTCCAGCACCAGTTGCCGAACCGCTTCGAGATCCTGGGGCTGCCACTGCGCAGCAATGCGAATGCGTGCCTCACGGAGGAACGCGGGTACAAAATCAAAACCCAAGGGCCGGGTATAGAAGCCTGCGAGTACCAGTTCGCCTCGCGGGGCCAGCGCGCCAATCCATTGATCGAGACCGGCGGCCCAGCCGCTGGCATCGATGATGGTGTTGAAACGACGGGTGCCGGCCGGATCGGGCGCGCACACTTCGTAGGGCTCAGCGCGAGTCTGTCGATCGGGGTTGATTTCCCAGACCAGGGGCCGCGCGCCGTAGGCGCACGCCACACGGGCGATCAGGCGACCCAGGGCGCCGTGACCGATCACCAGATCCGGCAAGGCAGCCCCCTGCGCGCGGACGGCGTGATGCGCCGTGGCCGCCAGAGCGAACAGCACGCCGTCCTCGCCCAGGGCGGGATCGATCGGGATCACACGATGGGCTGCGGTGACCAGATGGGACGCAGCCCCGCCAAACAGGCCCTTGGCCTGGTCATAGCAATTTGCGCCGGGGACGAACACCGGGTCGCCCGGGCGTAGACCGGAGACTTTGGGCGCCTCGATCACTTCGGCGACGGTCTCATAACCGGGCACCAGCGGATAGCCCATTCCAGGAAAATCGGGCATCTCACCGGTATAGAACAAGCGTTCGGTCCCGGTACTGACCCCGCTGAACAGGGTCTTGACGAACACGTCGGACGCCCCGCGCGCCGCAAGACCGAGCGCGCGAGTGGCCAGCAAGCGCGGCCCCTCGAAGACGACGGCTGAAGCGGAATGGGTCACACGGTCTCCGTATGTCACGTTTTATGGACGAGTAAAACTGTCATTTGTTCTAGACATCCTATGCCTTTTTTCGTCTTTGTCAATCTTTGTTGACGTTTTAATGTGGCGTCGATCAGTCAGTGCGTCGGCCCTGGGGCTCAACCCGTGCATACAGCACACCGGTCTGGAGCGGCACACGGGTGGGCAGCTGGCGAATGTCGGTAAAGCCCGCACGATGCATCAGGGCTTTCAGATCATCCGCCGAGCGAGCGCGCCCCTTGCCCATCGCAAGCAGGTACAGCCCGAAATAGGCATCACCCATCGCCCGGGCACCCACGGTGCCGGACAAGGGCTCGGCCAGCAGGAAGTGACCGCCCTGATGTGCGAGCACGCGATGAATGGACTGCAGAATCTGGAGCACCCGGTCATCCGGATGGTCGTACGCGACGCGGACCAGCGTGACCAGGTCAGCGCCTTGGGGAAGGGGGTCGTCGAAAAAGCTTCCGCCGAAACACTCGACCCGCTGCGACAGGCCCCGTTCGGCCAGTCGATCGCGCGCGAGGGACGCGACCCCGGGAAGGTCGAACAATTGCAACGCAATACTCGGATGACGATCGGCGACGGCTGCGAGGAAGGTGCCCTGCCCACCGCCCACATCCAGAACGCGCTGATGGCGACTGAAGTCATAGGCGTCGAGCACTTGTTCTGCGATGAGCGGTTGGGAGGCCGACATCAAGGCCGAGTATTCGGCCACCGCATTGGGCGGAAGGCTCTTGCCCGCATCGGTGTGCGCCTCGCGGGCGTAGGCCCAGTAATCGCGAAGCCGGGTCGGTCTCGAGGGATCCCTGAGGCTGGCCACAGGATCGATCAGATCCTGATAGACCGCCTGATGATGACGCACCAGCGCCTCGAGTGCGCCATTTCCGACCATCACCGCGCCCAACAGACCCAGGCCGACACGCCCACCGTCACGCCATTCGAGGAGATCAAGCGACACAGCCGCCCGGATCAGAATGTCCGCGCTCTCGGGCGGCATCTGGGCATCGAGCGCAAGCCGCGACGGCTCGATCGGCCCCGCAGCCAGACGATTGAAGAGATCCAGCTGGACGCAGGCGAGCAGCACCTGGCTATAAGTGAAGCCTGCAACAAGATCGAACAAGCGTCTGGATTGGCGGCGGCTGACTGCGCTCAGTCCGGGTAGGGCACTGACCCAGCGCCGAAAGCGGGGGCTGGCCAGCAAACGGTCTCGCCAACCGGACCAGCCCAGGGCCGGCGACGCAGCGGATGCGCTCGCGGGCCGATCGGCGGTACGCGCACCCGCCCCGGAGGACGCGGGTGTCGTCATCCCGGCCACCCCGCCCGCTGTACCTGGGCTGCGGTTGACCGTCGCGCGGTCGCTGCGGTGATCGATCCGGCACGAAAGCGGCCCGCAGGGCCGTCGCTGGGCACCAGCCGCCTTGCTTCAGAAACCACCAGACTACGAAGAAGCGGCGCTCCCGGACAAACGGGTATCGATTCGATCGCAGCCTGAATCAACGCGTCAAAGTGCTGGACTGCGCCCTCGAGCCCAAGCGCCCGGGTGGAGCTGGGGCGATCAAGCAGCAGATCCTGCCCGGCGGGCTTACCCAATTCAGCCGTGTCGGCGATGACATCGCGAATGTCATCGGCCACCTGATACGCATGTCCCAGGGAATCACCCAGGGCGTACCAGAGCCGACCATCGGCCCCGGCGGCCGTGGCACCGCCCGCAGTGGCGGCCGCAAACAACGACCCGGTTTTTGCTCGCTGGTACTCGGCCAGATCGGCGCTCGTCTCGCACTCCCAGGCCTGTCCGGCCACGATGCCGGACGGCGGACCGACGCTTTCGTCGAGCCAGCGCAGCACCTCGGCGAGCCGTCCGGGGGCTTCACAGGCGCTTCGAGCGACCGAGCGAAATGCGAGCACGATGAGCGCATCGCCCGCGAGTACCGCCAACCGCTCGCCCCAGGCCTTGTGAACAGAGGGTAACCCTCGACGGAGATCGGCATTGTCGAAGCAGGGCAGATCGTCGTGAACCAGTGACGCGCAGTGCATCAACTCAAGCGCAACAGCGAGCCCGTCGGACACAGCCGGCGCGTCGTCCCCGCAGGCCAGCGCCACCGCAAGACACAGTTGCGGTCGAATCCGGGCACCGCCGGGGAAGACCGCGTGCCGGATCGCCTGATGCAGACGCGGAGGCCCCCCGATCGAGGCGGCGGCCAGGGTCGCCTCGAGGGCCATTTCGATACGGGGGAGGAGGGTCATCAGGGAGGCTCCGGTACTGGGGAGGGACATCGGGCACTGCATCGCCACGAAGTGTCACGTACACTTGTCACTTGATATGACTACTACCTTAGACACATCAGGAAGTCCCGTCAAGCGATGAAATGGGATGCGCTGCAGCGTTTCAGCCTGGCGACGCCTGGTGTGAACTGGGCGGGCTGGTATCGCCCGGGCGCGGAGGACCGTCGACTCGCGGGCAAAGCCCCTCCGGGCGAGAACCGGGCGGCCGGGGACGGGCCGTCGTTGGGCGCGCTGGACCTCCTCCTCTTGCACGGTACCGCGGGTTCAAGTCACTGCTGGATCCCGGTCTGCACCCACCTCGCCCCGACCGTTTCGGTGCTGATCCCGGACTTGCCGGGCCATGGGCAGACGCGCTGCACGCGACATGGGCGTCACGGTATCGAAGAGATGGCCGAGGACCTGCAGGCGCTGATCCAGGCGTTGTCCTGTGGATCATTGCATCTGATTGCGGGGCATTCCGCTGGAGCAGCCATTGCGATCGAGTTCGCCTTGGCGGGCGAACGGGGCTCAGACCTGGCTCTGACACCTGACGCGATCCTCGGTATCGCCCCCTCGCTGGTTCCGCCGCCCTCGCTCTACACGCTGATGCTGGGTCCGATCCTTGCGCCGCTCGTCGGCTCGCGAGCGAGCATTGCTGTAGCGACGCATCTCGCGCGCTCGACCGGCCTGGTCGATCGACTGCTGGATTCAACCGGATCAACCATTGCGCTCGAGCAACGAACGGCCTACCGGCTGCTGCTTTCTTCCGAGGAACATCTGCGCGGCGCGATTGATTTCATGACGGCAACCGATCTGCCCGGGCTGCTCGATCGACTGCACGGGCTTCGCGCCCAGACAGCATGGATAGTGGCCAGCGACGACCCCTGGATTCCTGCCGCGCGCCTGCATGCGATCCTGCATCAATACCTGCCTGGAGCGCCCGTCGAGCACTGCCTCGGTGGACATCTGCTCCCTGAATCAGACCCTGCACGGATCGCACAGCGGATCATGGCCCTGCTCGGGCGCCCGGCGAACCCGGATCGGCCCGCCGACGCTTCAACGACGGCCCGGCTCAGCCGATGACCGCGCGGATTGCCTGCGCACGGGCAAAGGGCATGGGGCAATAGCGCGCCTGCATGGCCTCGGCGAGCGCGCGCGCCGCGGGCTCAGGCCGCATCGCAGTATCGATGAGTACGCAGTGCGTGGCCAAGCGACCCAACTGTCGGGCAAAGGTCTGCGCCTCGCGGGCGGCCTCGGCTCGGCCTGGACGACCATCACGGGTGAGATTGGCGCGGCCATCGGTCAATACCACCACCTGGGTGTCGTCGCCGCTTCTCAACAGTGCGGTAACCAGGCGCGCGGCCATCTCAAGACCCGCAGCGACCGGACTGCCGCCGCCGCCGGGCAATGCGCCGAGTGCACGGCGGGCTGCAACCAGCGAGCGAGTGGGTGCAAGCAGGACTTCAGCTCCGCGGCCTCTGAAGGACACCAGGGCCACACGATCCCGGCGGACATAACAGTCTGCGAGTAGCAGTTCGACGGCGCCCTTAGCCTCGTTCAGGCGCTGCAGGGCGGTCGACCCCGAGGCATCGACGACAAAAACGGTGGTCGTACCCCGTCGATGCAGTTCCCGATGCCGATGCAGATCGTCCTTGCGCAGTTGGAGCCGGGGCCTTGAGGGGCGCTCGATCCCCGGTTCGTGCGGGGTCAGTCCCCCAGTGCGCAGGCGTTGCCACGGGATCGCGGCGCGCAGCGTTGCAAACAGATGAAGACGCTCAGCGCCTTGAGGAACCCCCCGCCGCGCGCCGATCGAGCGCCCCCGTCCCCGTCCCCGGGCAGTGAGCTGCCCAGCCCCCGAGGCTTGTGCCCGGGTGCGAACCGCCGCACCGGCCAGCACGGCCAGCATGTCGGCCGGAAGCGTCGCAATCGCCGCCTCGATCAGGCGCTCGGCCGCACCGTCCGGGAGCGGCTGTTCGTCAAGCGTGTCCGACTCGGTCGATTCATCGGGCGGCTGCGCCGCGTCCTCGGTCGGGTCCGGAGGGGCCGGATCATCGGCCTCCGCCTGGGCTTCGCCGGCGTCCTCGGCGGACGGCTGGGGCAGCTGCCGGGCATGTGGAAGCAAGGCGAAACGAATGGACAGGGCAAGCTCAGCCTCCTCGACCTCAGGGACGCCCCGACACGCAGCGAGCTGAGACGCCAGACAGATCGTATGCCGTAGCGGGCGCGCCGAGCGGACATCGAGCTGAATACTGAGCGCCGCCAACTGCTCGAGCAGTGACCCAGGCATCACAGGAGGCGAATCGCTCGCGTCGCCGAGTGATCCATCCAGGGACAACAGATCGAGCCGCTCGAGCACAGCGGTCAGCAAGCGTTCGTCACGCAAATCAAGGTGAACGGCCAGCCGATCCAGCACACCCGTCCAGGGCCCCTGCTCATCGTCCAGCGACTCGTCCAGCAAGACCAGAGCAAGCCGGCGGGCGTCGAGGGCAGCCGCCAACGCCGCCGACAGGCCCAGGCCCATCCGCTCGGCCATCGACACGACGACCACAGGCGGGCTGGGTTGATCGAGCAGTCCGGGCACCTGGACCGGACGCCCCTCGGCAAGGCTCAAGCCAAGATCAATCCCCGACTCGAGCTGACCCGGGTCCGCATGGTGCGGCAACATGCGCCAGGCGACACGCGGCGCCGCTGACGAAGGGCCATCCGCACGCATCCGACACGCGCGCGACAGCGCGGTGCGGTACCAATCCAGCAGACGCGCCCGTCGCGGCCCGGCCCAGGCGCGCAGACACACACCGCCCAGGTCGACAGGCGCCGTGGCAAGCGCCCACAACACGGCGATGACCTCATCGGCCGCCTGCGAAAGCGACCGGGCGGGGGCCTCAGACATCAATCCACCAGGGCCTCATCCATCGCACGCCGCACGCGCGCGGAGGAATCTGTCTCATCCAATGGATCGCGGCGCAGCCGGTGGCGAAGCGCCATCGGCGCCACCTCCCGCAGATCGGCGAGCTCGACCGCATTTCGACCATCCAGCGCGGCCACCGCCTTGGCCGCACGCATCAGGCTGAGTTCCCCGCGCAGGCCATCGGTCCCAAGCCGACGACACAGGTCGGTCGCCTTCAACAGCAAGGCGTCGCTGAAACTGACCTCACCCACTTGCTTGCGGGCCCGAACAAGGCGACGCGACAGACTGGCCTGAGCCTTGGCCTGCGCCGCAACAAAGCCCGCCGGATCCCGCTCGAAGGCCTCGCGTCTGCGCAGGACATCGACCCGTTCGCCCAGATCCTGCGGCGTCCGGACCTCGACTGCGAGGCCGAAACGATCGAGGAGTTGCGGGCGCAATTCGCCCTCCTCCGGGTTGCCGCTACCGACCAGCACAAAGCGCGAAGGATGGACCACGCTGAGGCTTTCGCGTTCGATCCGGTTTTCGCCCGAGGCTGCGACATCGATCAGCAAGTCGACCAGGTGGTCCTCGAGCAGGTTGACCTCGTCGATATACAGAAAGCCCCGATTGGCCCGCGCCAGGAGCCCTGGCTCGAAGGCCTTTTCGCCTGTCAACATCAGCCGCTCGAGGTCGAGCGCGCCGAGGATTCGATCTTCGGTAGCCCCCAAGGGCAGATCGACGACCGGTACCGGCCGGTCGAGGGCGGGAATCTTCGCTGGCCTGTTGCCGGCGCCGCCCGGCGTACCCGTGCACGCGGCGCACAGCCCCGCGGTCGACCCGGGCGCGCACTGGTAAGCGCAGCCCCGAACGGCGCGAATCGGCGGGAGCACTGCGGCGAGGGCCCGGACCGCGGTGGATTTGCCCGTGCCACGGTCGCCCAGAATCAGGACCCCCCCCACCAGAGGATCGACGGCTGCAATCAGGAGGCCCCGCTGCATCTCGTGCTGGCCCACCAGTGCGGTGAAGGGAAAAACCGGCCGAACGGTGGAACTCATTCTGGAAGCGCCTCCTTGCGGGCAGATTCGACACGCGGCCATCGACGCATCAGGTCGATCAGGTGCAACACCCCGGACCCGGCGAGCAACAACAGCGTGGGCCCGGTCAACTGCTGATCCAGATTGAGCCGAAGGGCCAGCATCAGCAGAAGCCCCGCCGCCAACCCAGCCGCCAGATCAGACGGCGACGGGCCTGTAGCACGGGTGCGATGCCACACGGCCAGCAGCAGCCATTCGGCGATCAGGCCAAGCATGATCAGGTCGAGCACCCAGACGCCGGGCAGCCATTGACTCACGTGAAGATCGATCCGGGCAATCGTGACAGGCACGATTATGACGGTACAGGCCGAATCGTCAACCTGGGCTGACAGTCAAACGGGCACAACGGCCTCGATGACCCCACCCCCCAGACAGACCTCGCCCTGATAGAGCACCGCACTTTGCCCGGGGGTCACGGCCCACTGGCTCGCGTCAAACTGAAGCGCGAAGCCGCCTGGATCGACCGGCTGCAGCGTGCACGCGGCGTCCGATTGACGGTAGCGGGTTTTTGCCGTCACCGGGCGCGACAGGTCAGGCGCCGCTCCGGCAATCCAGTGCGCCTGGGCCGCGCTCAGCCCTCCCGAGTGCAGCCAGGGGTGATCGTGTCCCTGAACGACCCAGAGCGTATTGGCCTCGAGGTCCTTGCGCGCAACGAACCAGGGCTCGCCCCGGCCGCCGCGCGCGCCCCCCAGGCCAATGCCCTTGCGTTGCCCGAGGGTGTAAAAGGCCAGCCCCATGTGTTCGCCGACCACACGGCCGCTGTCGTCGCGCATCGGGCCGGGATGCGTCGGAAGATAACGGTTTAGAAATTCGCGAAACGGGCGCTCGCCGATGAAGCAGATGCCGGTGGAATCCTTTTTTGCGGCGTTGTGCAGCCCCAGACGGGTCGCGATCGCGCGCACCTCGGGCTTCTGGAGTTCACCCACCGGAAACAGCGTACGGGACAGTTGGGCCTGGTTCAGCCGGTGAAGGAAATAGCTCTGGTCCTTGGCGGGATCGAGGCCGCGCAACAATTCGTAGCGGGCACTCTCCCCCGCTTCGACGCGTCGCACCCGAGCGTAGTGTCCGGTCGCGATCCGCGTCGCGCCCAGCCGAAGTGCATGGTCGAGAAACGCCTTGAACTTGATTTCGCTGTTGCACAGGATGTCAGGGTTGGGCGTCCGGCCGGCCTGATACTCGGACAGAAAAATCGAGAACACCCGCTCGCGGTACTCGGACGCAAAATTGACGGCCTCGATATCGATGCCGATCACATCGGCCACGCTGGCAGCGTCCAGCCAGTCCTGGCGGGTTGAACAGTACTCGTCGTCGTCATCGTCTTCCCAGTTCTTCATGAACAGACCGATGACCTCGTAGCCCTGTTCCTTCAGAAGCCAGGCGGCGACCGACGAGTCGACCCCACCCGACAGGCCCACCACGACGCGCTCACGCGACGCACTCATGGCCGCAGACCCGTGGTGTGTTCCGGCGAGAATTCGATAAAGTCATCGGTCGCTTGCAACATCTCGAGCGGAAAACGCCGTCCGGCCTCGTAGTCGTCCACGACGTGCATCACGAGCTCGCTGCGGTGCTCGGCGTGCCGGCGACGCACGGTCGCCGAATCCAGCCAATGCGTCCGGAGGATGCCGCGATCGAGCGGACGGTTCGGCTCGTGGGCGCCACCGGGCCGATCAGCCAGACGGCAGGCGATCGCAAAGCGCAGGTACGTAACATCGGTTTCGGTCGGGAGATGCCTGAACCGGGACAGGTAGACGCCGACCAGCGCGATGGGCACCACGTGATGCGCGGTTTCTTCGAGCGCTTCTCGAACGACCGCATGCAGCAGGGTTTCGCCGGGATCAAGATGCCCCGCTGGCTGATTCAGACGCACGCCCGACACCGTTTCTTCCTCGACCAGAAGAAAGCGTCCCCGCTCCTCGATCACGGCTGCAACCGTGACGCTTGGTTTCCAGATATTCATCAAAACGCCCCGAATTCGATCGGCGCAACCCGGCCCTCTCGCGCCTGCTGTAGAGTCAGAATCTACCCGTTTCCCGGATTCCATACTTCCCAGAGAGGTTGCATGCCCATCGCTGCACGCGCTGAGATCCCGCTCTGCACGGTACGTCGTCAGCTGGCCTCGAGGCTCGCACAGCTGACGCTTGGGGGGCTCGCTGCGGCCACCCTGTCGGGTTGCACCCCGGCCCTGCGCATTACCCCGCCCCCGCAGGCTCCAGAAGCCCATCTGCCCCGGGTGGGACAGGTCTGGCGCTATGCCCACATCGATCCGTTCACGGAGACGGTCACCACTGAGCTGACCGCTCGGGTGGTCAGACAGGACGCCTTGACGGACATCGTGCTGACCGACCGCGACGGACGGGTCCTGGGCCAGGAACGTTGGAGCGATGCCCGAAGCGTGATCGAGGACCCCCTGATGAGGCCACCGATGCGCTTTGAGCAGCCGGTCCCCATGCTTCCCCCGGTGCTTGCGCCCGGGTCGGTCGCCTCAGCAGGCATCCATTACCGGATCACGGCGGACAGCCGGCGACGCTGGTGGAGCGTGCGGGTGTCCGCCTCGGGCTGGGAGCGGATCACTGTCCCGGCCGGCGCCTACCCGGCGCTGAGGATCGATCGACAGATCGCGTTTGAGCATCCGGATCTGTTCAAGCTTTACGCAACGCACTCGGACACCCTGTGGTGGGTGCCCGAGGTGGGGCGATGGGTCCGCCGCGACATTCGTGCCACGTATCGCGACAGCTCGGACGATTCGCCCGCGGGCGATCGCCGAACCGACGCATGGGTCAGCCTGCAGTTGATCGCTTGAGGATCCCTGCACCCAGCGTATCCAGCCATTCGACCCAATGGCGGACCGGCGTTTCGGTACCCGCCTGCAGATGGGCCAGGCAGCCGATATTGGCCGAGAGGATCACGGCCGGGCTGCCCGCCTGAAGATGCTCGAGCTTGCGGGTCCGCAGTTCGGCCGACAGCGCGGGCTGCAAGACCGAGTAGGTGCCCGCCGACCCACAGCACAGATGCACATCGGCCACGGTGTGCAGCGTCGCGCCCAAGCGAACGAGCACGCGCTCGACCTGCCCGCGCTGCTGCTGGCCGTGCTGCAGCGTGCAGGGCGGATGAAACACGACCGTGCGATCGCCCTCGATGTCGGGATCAGGCGCCCCGTCGGCAGCCCACCGGCGCTCGAGTTCCGTGGGGAGCCATTCAGAGATGTCGTGGATCATCGCAACCAATTCGGCGGCGCGTTCGGCCCACTCGGGATCGTCGCGCAGCAGGTGCGCATAGTCCTTGATCATGACCGAGCAGCCACTGGCATTGATCAGGATCGCTTCGATCCCCTGCTCGACCAGAGGCCACCAGGCGGCCATGTTGCGTCGCGCATCCTCGCGCGCGCCCGCACCGTCCGACAGGTGCTGACGGATCGCCCCGCAACAGCCGGAATGCGTCTCGGGGCGCACGACCTGCACACCCAAACGATCGAGCACGCGTGCGCACGCCGCATCGATCGACGGCATCATCGACGGCTGTACGCAGCCGGCTGGCATCAGCACCCGACGCCGGTGAGTCGAGGCGGGCCAGTCACCCACCGGACGTCGCGCGGGCACCTTGTCGCGCAAGACTTTAGGCAGCAGGGGTCTGAGCGCCTGACCCATGCGCATCGCTGGGGCAAAAACCGCAGGCCTCGTCAGCGTTTCACGCAGAACGGTGCGAAGGAGTCGTTGCCCGATCGGCCGCTCGACCTGACGCTCAACCAGCTCGCGACCGATATCAACCAGTCGCCCGTATTGCACCCCGGACGGACACGTTGTCTCGCAACTGCGGCAGGTCAGACACCGATCGAGGTGATCGCGGGTTGAGGGACCCGGCGTCTCGCCCTCGACCACGGCCTTGATCAGATAGATGCGGCCCCGCGGACCATCGCGCTCATCCCCCAGAATCTGATAAGTGGGGCAGGTGGCGGTACAAAATCCGCAATGAACGCAGCGACGCAGGATCGACTCGGCCTCTTCGCCTTCGGGAGTACCGCGCAGCCATTGGGCAAGATGGGTTTCCATGAGATCACAGTCCGGCGTAAAGGCGGCCCGGATTGAAGATCCCCGGTCCGTCGAATTGGGCCTTCAGGCGGCGGTGGAGTGCCATCACAGGCGGCGACAGCGGCGCGAACACCTCGCCATCGCGGTCGCCATTGCGAAACACCATCGCCGACCCCCCAAGCGCAGCCGCCTGCGCGTGAATGGTTTCAGCCGGGGCATCGCTCGCGATCCAGCGGAGCGCACCGCCCCACTCCAGAGCGGACTCGCCGGGCAGGTCAAGCACAGGCGCAGTCTGCGGCAGTGAGAGCCGCCAGAGCGGACGCGAGGGGTCGCCGAACACGGGCAGTCGCTGTTCGCGAACCGCCTGCCAGGAGGCGGTGGCCTCTTCGGAGGGAACGGGCGAGGCACCCGCCTCGCGACGGAATCGGATCGATGCGGACTCAACCGCGGCCCGCGCGCCCGACAGTCGCACCAGCAGTCGCCCGGCATACCAGACGCTGGCCGATACCGGTAACGATTCGCCCCCCCAGCGCACCAGATGCCCCAGTGCCGTGGCCTGATCGCAGTCAATCACCAGCGACTCTTCGGCGGCCGGGCGGGGCAGGACCTTGAGCGACACTTCGGTGATCAGGCCGAGAATGCCCATCGACCCGCAGAGCAGGCGGGACACGTCATAGCCCGCCACGTTCTTCATCACCTGTCCGCCAAAGTGGAGCAGTTGCCCCTGCGCGTCGATCAGGCTGGCTCCCAGCACATGGTCGCGGACGGCACCCGCCTGGGCCCGGCGCGGACCCGACAGCCCGGCGGCCACCATACCGCCCACCGTCGCATCGGTGCCGAACGCGGGTGGCTCGAACGCGAGCATCTGCTGCTGGGCCGCAAGCGTCGCCTCGAGCGTGGACAGGGGCGTACCGGCAAGGACCCGGACCACCAGTTCGCTGGGTTCGTACTCGAGAATGCCGAACAGTGAACGCGTCGACAGGGGCTCACCGCTTGGCGTGCGCCCGTAGAAGGACTTGGTGCCTCCGCCGGTGATACAAAGCGGCGTTCGCGCGGCGGCCGCGAAGCGGATGCGCTCCTGATAGAGGGCGATCACATCGGCCGGAGCAGCGCTGGAATTCATCGCACACCCCTCAGAATCGCGGCAGGTCAGCGTGCGGAAGTCGCCCGCGCTGGACGTGCACACGGCCATATTCCGCGCAGCGCGAGAGCGTCGGGATGCCCTTGCCGGGGTTCAGCAAGCCGGGCGGATCAAACGCATGTTTGACCGCAAAGAACATCTGACGCTCCTCAGGCGAGAACTGCACGCACATCGAGGAGAGCTTCTCGACGCCCACACCATGCTCACCGGTGACCGTACCGCCAAATTCGACACAGCGCTCGAGGATTTCGGCGCCGAACAACTCTGCCCGTCGCCAGCTGTCGGCATCGTTGGCATCGAACAGGATCAGCGGGTGGAGGTTGCCATCGCCCGCGTGAAAGACGTTCATGCAGCCCAGGCCATAGCGGGTTTCCATCTCGGCGATGTCCTCGAGCATGCGCCCGATCATGCGGCGCGGAATCGTGCCGTCCATGCAGTAGTAATCGGGCGAAATGCGGCCCGCGGCAGGAAAGGCGTTTTTCCGTCCCGACCAGAACGCCAGTCGCTCAGCCTCATTCGCCGACACACGGAATGCGGTCGCGCCACAGCCCGAGAGGACCGCACGAATCCGCTCGATTTCTTCGGCCACCTCTTCAGGCGTGCCGTCGGATTCGACGATCAGGAGGGCCGCAGCGTCCAGGTCGTAGCCCGCACGGACAAAGGGCTCGACCGCGCGTGTGGTCTTCTGGTCCATCATCTCCATACCCGCTGGAATGATGCCCGCGGCAATGATCGCGGCCACAGCATCGCCCGCCCGGACCACATCATCAAAAGAAGCCAGCACGGCCCGGGCCAGCTGGGGCCGCGGCAGCAGCCGGACCGTGATCTCGGTCACGACGGCGAGCATGCCTTCGGACCCGTTCAGGAGCGCAAGCAGGTCGAGCCCAGGCGAGTCAAGCGCTGCGCCGCCCAGCTCAAGCAGTTCACCTTCGATCGTCCAGGCCCGCACGCCCAAGACGTTGTGCACGGTCAGTCCGTACTTGAGGCAGTGCACGCCGCCCGAGTTCTCAGCGACGTTGCCGCCAATCGAACAGGCGATCTGCGACGAGGGGTCGGGCGCGTAATAGAGACCATGCGGCGCGGCTGCCTCGGAAATCGCAAGATTGCGCACCCCGGGCTGCACCCGCGCAATCCGTTCGCGGGGGTCGATCTCGAGAATACGCGACAAACGCGAGAGCGAGAGCACGACGCCCGAGGCATGGGGCATCGATCCACCCGACAGGCTGGTCCCCGCGCCGCGCGGCACGATCGGTACGTCGAGCTCGCGACAGATCCGCAGCACCGCGCACACCTGCGCTTCGTTTTCGGGCAGCGCGACCGCCATGGGCTGCTGGCGAAAGGCTGACAAGGCGTCGCATTCGAAGGGGCGCGTGTCTTCGGCCCGATGCAGCAGCGCATGGGCCGGAAGGTGCTGCGCGAGCCGCGACACGGCCTCGGCCACCCGGGCCGGGTCGAGCGTTGCGCGAACATCCGCAAAACGCAGTTCCTGGACGGCATTCATTGAAATCGACTCCGGGGCTCGGGCGAGGGTCTGACACGATGCGGCGCCCCTGCCCTCCCCCAAGGCAGGCCCGCACGAAACAGGCCCGAGGATACACTTTCGCCATGCTGACCCCTACGCATGTCCTCACCCCGGGCAGTCGCCTTCTCGGCTATGGCCTACTCGCGTCGGGCATGGGGCTGGTTGGCACCTATGTGGCGCTGTCGCGGCCCCTGACCGAGGTGTTCCCTGTTTTTCTGCTGGCATGGTTGCGCTTTGCGATCGCGGCGCTGGCCATGCTGCCGTGGTTACGCCGGCCGGTCGACGAGCCGCCGCCCAACGCCCGTGTCTGGCGCAGTCTTTTTCTGCTTTCTTTCTTCGGGAACTTCCTGTTTTCGATCCTGATGTTGAACGGCGTCGCACTCGCGGGGGCCTCGACCGCCGGCGTGGTGCTCGCATCCATGCCCGCCCTGGTCGCGGTGATGTCCTGGTGGATGCTCGGCGAACGCCTGTCTGCCCGGAGCGCTCTGGCCATCTGACTCGCCATCACGGGCATGCTCGTGCTGGCGGCGGGGTCCTCCGGGGCCCATGCCCCGAGCGTTGGCCGGGCGGGCACCCACGCCGTCCAATGGCTGGGGCCCCTCCTGCTTTTTGGCAGCGCATGCTGCGAGGCGTTTTATGTGGTGCTGGGCAAGCGCCTGAGTGGCTTCATGTCGGCGCGGCGAATCTCGGCACTGATCAACCTGATCGGCTGCGTGCTGATGACGCCTCTGGGCCTGCGCGATGCACTCAGCTTTGATTTTTCAGCGGTGAGCGCCGGCGCCTGGGCCCTGCTGATCTTCTATTCGCTCTCGGCCAGCATGATCTCGACCTGGTTGTGGCTCTCGGGCTTGCGTCATGTCCCGGCCAGCCACAGCGGCGTGTTTGCCCTGGCCCTGCCCCTGGCCGCCAGTCTGGTGGGCGTGGCGGTGCTGGGCGAGCCCTTCACGGCGGCGCTGGCACTGGCCATCGCCTGTGCGTGCGCGGGCATTCTGCTGGTGGCCTGGCCGGGGGAACGCCCGCGCGCTCGGTGAGCAGCCGCCGCTGGTTCATCCCGTCAACCGCTGGTTCAAGAACGCACCCAGGCGCGTCCGCGACGGCCTATCTTGCTGAGCTGGGACTGATCTCCGCCCCATCGCCAGACAGCCCATTCACCCTTCAACAAGGACCTTCGCTCATGACCTCTGCCCGTCAACTCATCCCGGCTACCGTACTGTGTGCCCTGATCGCCCCCCCCGTGCTCGCGCAACCGTCTGCACCCACCGAGCCCCGCGGCTTCTATGCCACGGTCTACGCGCAGGCCAGCCGGCTGGGCTCGACGACCTTCGACGAGATCGGCAATGCGGGCCTGGGCCCGGGGCTGACCGCCCGCTTCGGTCAGGGTCTGGGCCTGGGCGGCGACCTCGGTTTCCGCTATGGCAACGGCTGGGCCGCGGAGCTTGAGTGGAACTGGCGACGCCATGACCTGAAATCCTTGCGCGGCGGCGGGGCGACGCTCACGACCGAGGGCGACTTTGCATCCAACATCTTTTTTGTGAACGGGTTACGCCGCTTTGTCGGTGCCCCGGGCAGCTGGACCCCCTATGTGGGTGCCGGAATCGGCTGGGTGCAGGAGATCGACTTCGATCTCAACTCAGGTAATGCCGAACGCGCCTGGTCCAGGCAGGGTCAGGTCGGCCTGCAACTGATCGGCGGCGTAGAGGTGCCGGTTGGCAACGCCTGGCGTATGGTGGCGGATGTCCGGATGCTGCAGCTGGGCAAGGTCGAGCTCCCTGCCGAAGAAGGCGTTACCGGTCGGCTGGCCAAGCCGCGGTATCAACCGGTGTCGGTACAGATCGGACTGCGGCGCATGTTCTGAACGCACTGGGGATCTCGCGAAAGGCAAGGCGTGCGTCGGCGGCGCCCTTCTAGGGACCGTATCGGGTGCCGTCGCCAAAGCGCACCAGCACATCGGTCTTGCGGCGACGACTGACCGGCACTTCGCGACCGTTGCTCAGTTCGCACACCGCACCCTCACCGCGGCGGCGAACGCTTCGGACATGGCGCGCATGGACCCACCATGAGCGGTGCAGCCGAATGCCGGCCGCGCCCTCTTCGTCCTCGACCTGTTGCAGGCTACCCAGTACCAACGCGCAACCGCGACTGGTCCATACCCGCAGGTACTGAAGCTCTGAGGTGACCGCAATCAGGTCATCCCCCAGTTCGCTGGGTAGCACGGCCCGCCACGCCGGGCGATCGCTCTGAAGGCTCGTCTCAGGCGCAGACCCCAGCGACGGTTGCGAATCACTGTTCGATGGGTTGGGCACAACCAGGGGAGAAGGAAACACGCCCAGCAAGCGAGGCCAGGAAATCAGCACCCAGGCGGCCGTGACCGGGCCCACGATATCGAGGAATTCGAGCCACACGGCGGTGGGCCCGAAAGCAAGCGGCGGCCCTCGGTCGTCATCGTCGTCGATCGTTGCCGGGAATCCGAGTACCGACTCCATCAATCCCTCGCCAATCAGCCAGTAGAGGGGCGCGAGCAGTGCGGCACCGATCACGCCACTGGCTGGAACCAGGGCGGCCAAGGGGATCCGGCCTGCACGGTCAGCACGACCAACCAGGGAGAGAATCGACTGCAGAACGGCCAGGCCGACGCCGATCTGAACGGCCCAGAAGAGCGCCAACCAGGGCCAGGGCGCATCGAACCCCGGATCGGGTTGCAAGGCCATGAAAAGCGCCCATAACGCAAGACCGGTTCCGATCAGGTAGCGGGGAACCGTGACGGACCCTGCGGGACGGGAGAACAGGGATCGGGTGGTCATGCGTTGATCAAAGGGAGACCCGCCTGCACTCGACGGTACAACAAGCCTCAACCGGGGTGAACTTTTTTGTGAGCTCGTCAAGCGTAAATCAAGCGAACATTTCGATCGCCAGAGGCCAGAGATCCTCTGCGGGATTTCGGGGGGCCTTTGCGAACGGCACATCACCCACCAACCCACCAACCCACCGCACCGAGTACGCGCCCTCAAGGCCGATCGGGTCCGTCCGGCGAGCGAATCGCGCGAGCCGACGAGAAGCGGGCGGCGACGGATCAGGCGGGCGCACTGTCTGAGGCCCGGAGGGCCGAGTTTGCGCACGTCCCGGCGCCGCGGTTCGAGGAGGGAAGCCCGGCATCGCCGGGCCGGAAGCGCGCTGAGCGGAGCCCGGATGGACCCGATCGGCCCCGCTGAGCGGAGCCCGGATGGACCCGATCGGCCATTTGACACCCCCTCCCGCTTTTGGCACATTCACCGAGCCCGTTGTCCCGCGGCGGGAGAGATCGCCAGGCGCCCCGTTCTGCACGGCCCATCCGCCGTCAAGCACCGGGCCCCAGCGGCGCCGAAGGTGTATCGCCCCAAGAAACTCTCAGGCAAAAGGACTGCCGCGGGTCAGGCACTCTGGAGAGAAGCCGTCACGCCTTGTGCGGAGTCGGCTCGCCGAAGGAAACAGGTTCGTATCGGTCAGGAAACGGCCGCGCGCGGACTGAATGTCTCAGGCACCACGGACAGAGGGGGCTCCCAACCCACCTGCTGCGGCCGGCATGGCTGCAGTGCGTTTGCCTACGGAGCCTGCCTTGAATCTGCCCGCCTCGCTCAAATACACCGAAACCCACGAATGGCTGCGCGTCGAATCCGATGGCACCGTGACCGTTGGCATCACCGACCACGCCCAGGACTCGCTGGGCGAGCTCGTCTATGTCGAACTGCCCCCTGCGGGCCGCACGCTGACCCGCGGCGAAGCCTGCATCGTGGTCGAGTCCACCAAGGCCGCCTCCGACGTTTATGCGCCCATCGATGGTGAGGTGATCGCCATCAACGAATCGCTGGGCGATGCGCCTCAGACGGTCAACGAATCCCCCTACGAGGCGGGCTGGCTGATGAAAATCCGCCCGTCGGACCCAGCCCAGATCGACGCCCTGCTGTCCGCACAAGCCTATGCGGCCGGCCCCGGCGCTGCCTGAACCAAGCTCGAGGACGCTCAACATGAACGCATCGATCGACCCGATCGGTCGGGGGCTGACCACGCTCCTGGGCGAGGACGAATTTCATCAGCGCCATATCGGCCCGTCGCCCGAGGCCCAGCGCGCGATGCTGGAGGCGCTGGGTCGCCGCTCGCGCGAGGACCTGATCGCGGCGACCGTTCCGGCGCCGATCCGGCTGACGCGGGATCTGGCCCTGCCCGAGCCCACCACCGAGGCCCAGGCCCTGGCCGAACTGCAGTCGATCGCTGCGCAGAACCAGGTGTGGCGCAGCTACCTGGGGGGCGGCTACCACGGCACGATCACCCCCGAACCCATTCGCCGTAACGTTCTCGAAAACCCCGGCTGGTACACCGCCTACACGCCTTACCAGGCTGAAGTCGCCCAGGGCCGGCTCGAGGCGCTGCTGAATTTTCAGCAGATGGTGATCGACCTGACCGGCCTGCCGGTGGCCAACGCGTCGCTGCTCGATGAGGCCACCGCCGCAGCCGAGGCCATGGCCGTTGCGCGCAGGGCCTCGAAGCTCAAGTCGGCCAACGTCTATCGTGTGGATGCCGCCGCCCACCCGCAGGTGATCGCCGTGCTGCGGACCCGCGCGCAGGGACTGGGCATCACGGTGGATCTGGCGACGGCCGAGCAGATGGCCGACGAAGCCGGCGAGGCCTGCTTTGGTGCCCATTTGCAGAATCCCGACACGCTCGGACGGGTGCGCGACCTGAGCGGCGTCATTGAAACGCTGAAATCACGCGGAGCGGTAGTCACGGTCGGCTGCGACCCGCTCGCGCTTGTCTTGATGGCCTCTCCGGGCGCCCTGGGCGCCGACATCGCAATCGGTTCTGCGCAACGCTTCGGGGTGCCTCTGGGCAACGGGGGACCGCACGCCGCATTCATGGCGGTCCGTGAGGCTCTGGTGAGAATGATGCCGGGGCGGATCATTGGCGTCTCGCGCGATGCGGCCGGCAAGCCCGCGCTACGCATGGCCCTGCAGACGCGCGAGCAGCACATTCGCCGCGACAAGGCCACCAGTAACGTTTGCACCGCCCAGGCGCTGCTCGCGAACATGGCCGGCTTCTATGCGGTCTATCACGGACCGCAAGGGCTCTGGCGTATCGCAGCGCGGGTCAACGCGATGGCTCGATTGCTGATCCACCTGACGGGCGCGCGCCTGGCCAACGACGCGTTTTTCGACACGCTGCATGTCGCGGCCAGGGAGCACGCAGCCGCGATCCTCGAGCGGGCCCGCTCGATCAGGATCAATCTGCGTAACCTCGCCCCCGAAGGCAAGCCCGGGCAGATTGTGATCGCGCTCGACGAGACGGTCACACTCGATGACGTCGCTGACCTGGCCTGGGTACTGAGCGGACACCGCCCGGACGCGCAGTCGCTCCAGCAGGCCGCCCACGCCCTTTCAATCGAAGCGCTGTCCATCCCCACGAACGTGCGCCGGACAGACCCCGTACTGCAACACCCCGTCTTCAAGCGCTACCACAGCGAAACCGAATTCGTGCGCTATCTGAAACGTCTGGAAAACCGGGACATCTCGCTCGTGCATTCGATGATTCCGCTGGGCTCATGCACGATGAAGCTGAACGCCGCAGCCGAGATGGCGCCGCTCTCGTGGCCTGAGTTCGCGCAGATCCACCCGCATGCGCCGGCCGATCAGACCCAGGGTTACCAGAAAATGCTGGGACAGCTGGGCGACTGGCTGGCGGCCGTCACCGGCTTTGCGGGCGTCTCGTTCCAGCCGAACTCCGGCGCGCAGGGCGAATACGCGGGTTTACTGGCCATCCGCAACTGGCAAGCCGCGCGCGGTCAGGGCCATCGCGATGTCTGCCTGATTCCGTCGTCGGCTCATGGCACCAATCCCGCCACGGCTCAGATGATGGGCATGCGCATCGTGGTTGTGGCCTGTGACGAGCAGGGCAATATCGATCTGGCCGACCTGCGCGCGCGCATCGCCGAGCACCGTGAACGACTCGCCGCGCTGATGGTGACCTATCCGTCCACCCACGGCGTCTTTGAATCGGCGATCCGTGAGGTCTGCGAGGCGGTGCACGAAGCGGGCGGTCAGGTCTACATGGATGGCGCCAATCTGAACGCGCAGGCCGGGCTCACCCAGCCCGCCTTGATCGGTGCCGACGTGTGCCACATGAATCTGCACAAGACCTTCTGCATCCCGCACGGC
>JBDLRB010000283.1:0-17316 GCA_039800205.1 Pseudomonadota bacterium
CACCGCCCAAGCCGGTCGAGCCACCGCCCGAGTCAAAGCCCGACATCGCTGTCGAGGAGGAACGCAAACGCCAGGCGGCCGAGCGCGAACGGCAACGTCTGGACGAGGAACGCCGCAAGAAACTCGAAGCCGAGAAGCGCCAGCGCGCCGAAGAAGACAAGCGCCGTAAGGCCGAGGAAGATCGCAAGCGAAAGCTCGAGGACGACCGAAAGCTCGCCGAAGAGAAGAAGGCCGCTGAGGAAAAAAAGGCCGCTGAAGAGAAAAAAGCGGCCGAGGCGAAAAAGCTTGCCGAGGAAAAGAAAGCGGCCGAGGCGAAAGCGGTCGCCGAGAAAAAGCGAAAGGAAGAGGAAGCCCGCAAGCAGGCGGCCGAACGCAAGCGAGCGGAGGATCAGAAGCGGCGCGAGCAGGAGGCCGAACTCCAGCGGCTGATCACCCGTCAAGCGGGGAGCGCAGCCGGCGGCTCGGCGACCGGTTCGGCGGTTGCCGGCAGTGGCATCGCCGACGCTGCCTGGGCAGGCGAGGTGCGCGAGCTGGTGCGGGCCAACATCACGGGCTATGCCGGCACCGACAATCCCCGTGCAGAGTTCGTCGTGCGCTTTGGCCCCAGCGCGCCCGGTACGGCCGGTGCGAAAACCCGCGACTGCAGCTTCCTGCCGGCCTCGGTCCGGCTGAAAAGCTCAAGCGGCAAACCCGCCTGGGACAATGCCGCAGAGCGCGGCTTGCTGAAAAGCAATCCATGGCCCAGAAAGCCCGACGGCAAGTGTCCGTCGGGCGAGGTGACCCTGAGCATTTCGCGACAGTAAGCGTTGATTTAGTTGGCTTTTCGCAACAGGGAAAGGTCTGCGGGTGCCGTTTTTAACCTATAATTTCCGGTTGATCATTTCGAACTGCAACATGGCTGGATTTGCATGATCCGTCTTGCCCGTCGGCTTTTCGCCGCCCAGCTTCTCCTGCTCTCTCTCAGCGCGACCGCACAAATGCGGATCGATGTATCCGGTGTGGGCGCCGCACTCACCCCGATCACGATCGGCGATTTTCAGCAGAACGACGCCCGCATTCGCCAGCAGGTTGGACAGATCATCCGTTCAAACCTCGCCGGCAGCGGGCTGTTCAGGGTGGTCGATGGCGGCGGTTTCTCCATTGGAGAGACCGGCGCGGTTGATCACGTTGCCGTCCGCAATCTCGGCGCGGACTGGGCGGTCGGCGGCTCGGCCACGCGCTTTGCGAACGGCCAGGTCGACATCCGCTATCGGCTCGCCGATGCTGTACGCCGGCAGGAAATCGTCGAAGGCAAGGTCACCATTGGATCCGAGACCGATGTGCGCATGGGGGCGCATCGCATTTCCGATCTCATTTATGAACGCATCACCGGCAACAAGGGTATCTTCGCGACCCGTATTGCCTTTGTCACCAAACAGGGCGAGCGCTACCGTTTGATGGTCTCCGACTGGGATGGCGGAGAGCCCACGGTCATTCTCACCTCGGTCGAGCCCATCATCTCGCCTTCATGGTCGCCCGATGGCACGCGTCTGGCCTACGTCTCATTCGAAAGCCGCAAGCCGGTTGTCTATGTGCAGACGCTCGCGGACGGCAAGCGAACCGCCGTGGCCAATTTCCGGGGCAGCAACAGCGCGCCCGCCTGGTCACCCGATGGCAGCACGCTGGCCGTGGCCCTGACCCTGGGCGGCTTATCGCAGATCCACCTGATTCCGTCGGTCGGCGGGCGCGAACCCTCCCGTTTGATTCGCTCTTCAGCCATCGATACCGAGCCTGTCTACTCGCCCGACGGCAAGTTCATCTACTTCACCTCCGATCGCGGGGGCTCACCGCAGATCTACCGGGTCGAAGCGATGGGCGGAAGCGTCAATCGGGTCACCTTCGGGTCGCCCTACAACGTCAGTCCGCGCATCAGCCCGGACGGGCGTTTGTTGGCCTATGTTTCCCGGCGCGACGGCCGCTATCTGGTGGTCGTCCGCGATCTGGCAACAGGCACCGACCGCATCCTGTCCGATGGGGGAACCGAAGAGTCCCCCAGTTTCGCGCCCAACAGCCGATGGGTGATGTATGCCACCCGCTTGCGGGGTCGCGACTTCCTGATCGCCGCAACGGTCGATGGCCGTCAAAAACTTCGACTGAGTTCTTCCGCTGCTGACATCCGCGAGCCCACCTGGGGACCTTTCCAGCGGTGAATGCCTCGGACACCTCTCCTCGGTCCAGCCTGATTCCTTCTCAACCCGTTCAATCCTGATCTTGCCTTTTCCCCCGGAGGCCCAATGAAATCCCTGACCCGCAGCGCTCTCGTCCTTTCCCTCGTCGCCCTGATCGCTGCCTGCTCCACGGCTCCACTCGACGAAGAAAAAGGCTCTCCGGTCGAAGCCCGTTCCGAAGCCGGGGCCTCCGGAGCCGAGTCCGCCGGGATGCAGTCGCGCGGCTCATCGGCCTCCGAGAGTGAGTCCTCCCGATCGGCAGATCCCCTGAACGACCCCGCCAGCCCGCTTGCCAAGCGTAGCGTCTACTTCGACTTTGACAGCTTTGTCATCAAGGACGAGTTCCGGAGCCTGCTCGAAGCGCATGCGGCCTATCTCCTGGCCAACCCCTCGCAACGCATCGTCATCCAGGGCAACACCGACGAGCGCGGTAGCCGGGAGTACAACCTGGCACTGGGTCAGAAACGCTCGGAAGCCGTGCGACGCGCGCTGAGCACGCTCGGCGTGCCTGAAGCCCAGGCCGAGGCGGTCAGTTTTGGCGAGGAGCGTCCCAAGGCCACGGGCACTGACGAAGGCTCCTTGGCCGAAAACCGGCGCGCCGACATCGTCTATTGATCCCCCATCTTCAGGAGTCTGACATGCACGCTGCGCGATCCACGCTCGCCCTGGCGCTCTGCTGCAGCGTGTTGATGTCTCCCCTGACGGCCCGCGCCCAGTTATTCGGCGAATCCGAAGAGAGCAAGGCCTTGCGGGCACAGTCTGCCCGGATCGCAGCGCTCCAGACTCGGCTGGAGGCGATGGATGCGCGCATCGACCGGATCGAGTCGGCGATCCGGGGTCAGTTGCAACTCCAGCTTCGTGCCGATCAGCTGACTCAGGAACTCGCTCGCCTGCGCGGCACGATCGAAGAGCAGGCCAACGAACTGGCCAACACCCAGCGCAAACAGATCGAGCTGCAGTCAACGCTCGACAGCCGCGTTCGGCGGCTCGAACCTGTTACCGTTGAGATCGACGGCCGCAAGGCCAGCGTCGAGCCCGCCGAGCGACGCCGCTTCGAGGCGGCGTCGGCGCTGTTTGCCGCCAAGGACTACCGCAATGCTCAGCTGAGCCTGGCGGGCTTCATCGCTGACTATCCGGACAGCCCTTACCTGCCGCAGGCCTTCGTCGAGCTCGGGGCCAGCCAGTTCCTCCAGAAGGAATACAAGGCCGCATCGGACAATCTGCTGACCATGGTGGCCCGTTTTCCGGATAGCCCGAGACTGCCTGAAGCACTGCTGACCCTCGGTTCAGCCCAGACCGAGCTCGGTGACCGTCGGGCTGCGCGACGCACCCTCGAACTGCTCCTCTCGCGCTTCCCGGATTCGCCGGTTTCCGGTGCGGCTCAGGAACGCTTGAAAACCCTCCCCGCCGCTCGCTGAGCGGTTCCCGCAGAGCGTCATCGGCGCGCCACTACCAGATTCACCCGAACAGGAATCCGTTCATCATGCGTATGAATCGAGTCAAGCGCCTTTGGCGTGAAGGTCGGGCTGCCGTGGGCGGCTTCCTGTCGATCCCCAGCGGATTTTCTGCTGAATTCTTCGCGCATACCGGTCTGGACTGGGTGTGCATCGATCTCCAGCATGGCTGCATCGATTTCAGCGACGCGGCAAACATGTTGCCCGCCATCTCGACATCAAACGCGACGCCGCTCGTTCGGGTCCCCTGGAACGAGCCCTCGATCATCATGAAAGTGCTCGATGCCGGTGCATACGGCGTCATCGTACCCATGGTCAACAACCGCGCAGAAGCCGAGCGGGCCGTCGCCGCCTGCCGCTATCCACCGATGGGGATGCGCAGCAATGGCCCCAATCGTGTTTTTCTCTATGGGGGCAGCGATTATCAGGCCCACGCGAACAGCGAAGTGATCTGCGCCGTGATGATCGAGACCGCAGAAGGCATCGCCAACATGGACGAGATCGCCTC
This sequence comes from Pseudomonadota bacterium, assembly GCA_039800205.1. Classification (GTDB taxonomy): domain Bacteria; phylum Pseudomonadota; class Gammaproteobacteria; order Burkholderiales; family Burkholderiaceae_E; genus SYIM01. The sequence goes on from JBDLRB010000283.1 coordinate 4,170, forward strand.
AACCCCGGGGGTCGATGCCATCTACATCGGTCCCACAGACCTCGCGCTGGCCCTGGGTTTACCGCCGGTCATGGATAACACCGAACCGCGCCATATTGAAACGGTCGCGCAGATCCTCGCAACCTGCAAGCGTCACGGCGTCGTCGGCGGCATCCATACGGGGGGTGCGGCCTTCACGCAGCGCTTCCTGGATCAGGGGTTTCAGATGGTCATGCTGTCGACCGATCGGCTGGCCATGACGCAATTCGTCAAGGCACAGATGAGCAGCCTGAACGGCTGGCAGCCGGGGGCCTGATCACAGCCCCGGCGGGACGCCTTCCGCCTACCCGGTCAGTCCACTGGCCTGGAGGGCCGCTGTCAGCGAACGGATCTCGGCCTCAGTCACGACGGGCTGTGGCGGACGGACGATCGGCGCGCCCCCGCGACCCAACAGGTACAGGCAGGCTTTCAATCGGGCGGTCGCGCGCCCGCCCGGCGCGTCACGATAAATCGCCCGGGCAAGCGGATAGATGCGTTGATGCAGCGCCTGAGCCTCGGCCCAGTCCTGGCCATCGGCCGCAGCAAAGAAGTCCGCACAGAGCCGTGGGGCCACCGCAGCAAGACTGACCTGGCTACCCTCGCTGCCGACGATATAACTGGTCAGCAAGTGCTCATCGCCCGAGCCCATCACGACGAAATCGGGTCGCAGGGATTTCAGGAGGCGACGGTTGGCCTCGTAGGCCGCCACCTCCCAGCTGCCCTCCTTGATCCCGATCACGCGGGGCTCTGCCGCCAGTATCCTCAATTGATCAGGGCCATACGCCATCGCCCCGGCGCCGACCGGCGCACCATAGAGCAACACAGGCAGTGTCGTCGCAGCCAGTACATGTTGCTGATGCAGGCCTTCAGCCCGAAGGTCGTGGCCCAGCGCGAACGAGTTGGGCGGAAACAGCAACAGCAGATCGGCCCCGGCCTTCTCGGCCCGTCGGGCATCCTCGGCGGCCTGAAGACTCGACTCGGCATTCACGCCCGAGCAGATCAGGCAGCCGCGCGGTGACTCGGCGCGCGCAATCTCCACCACCCGTTGCTTCTCATTGCTGTCGAGCACGAAGTTTTCGCCGGCGTGTCCGTTGACCAGCAAGCCACGAATACCCAGCGTATGGGATACCTCAGCGATGTGCCGGGCGAGTGCTGGCTCGTCAATACTGAAGTCGGGGCGCATCGGCACGATGGTTGCGGCATGCATGCCCCGCAGTTCATGGGTCTGGAATGGGGATTGGGGTGGGGACATCAGTGCGTCTCCGGGGAATCGAGCAGCCGGTCGATCGGAAAGAGGGGAAGCTCGGGCTCCCGCTCGAGAATTCGGTCAGCGAGCAAACGGGCAATATACAGGCCACTGGTGTAGCCGGAATGGACGCTGCCACACACATAGGCGTCCGGGTGACCCGGAATCGGTCCGACCGCAGGCAGTGCATCCGCCGTCTCTGCTTCAAGGCCCGCCCAGGCCCGAGCGATTCGGGCCTCCGCAAGCGCCGGTATCGCATGACAGGCCAGTCGAACATTACCGATCAATCGATCCGGCATCAGCGCAACACCGCCCCGATCCCGGTCGCCTTCGCCTTGCCATCCCCCGCCGATCACTGTGGTTCCGTGCGGGTACTGTTTGAGGGATAACAAGCCGCTGGCAATGCCCAGAACCGTGCGCATGACCGGTCGCTGCCGCTCGGTGACCACCAGTTGATTGACCAGGACCTTGATCGGCAAGTGGACACCCAGCCAGGCGAGCATGGGCTCGATCCAGACCCCACCGGCGATAAGCAGCCGGCGACCGCGTACAACGCCTCCTGCGGTCTTCACCCCATAGCCTGAACCGTCGGCATCAATACCGGTGGCGGCCGTACCCTCCATCAGGGTGACGCCCGCTTGGAGCAAGGCCGTGCGAAAGGCCACACCGGTCAGATACGCGTTGGCATAGCCGTCCACCGTGCAATGCCCGGCCAGGCGAACGCCCGGCCCCAGGCCGGGTTCGATCTGCTGGGCCCGGGAAGCACCGATCAGTTCGATGGGGGCCCCCGCCTCGCGCCGCTTGACGGCCCGCTCGCTCAGCAGCGCCTCCTCCTGCTCAGTGAATGCCAGGGACAGGCCGTCACAAACGACCACACCCACGTCATGACCGAGCCACCGCGGCGCATCCGCCCACATCGCATGCGCGCGCAAGGCATAGGGGATCAGTGCGACACGGGTCATCTGCATGGTCAGGGTCCCCGCATTCACACCGGACGCCTCCCGGCAGAGCGCGCCCCGTTCGATCAGGGCTACGGACAGACCGCCCCGCGCGGCGAAGAGGGCGGTCGTGCATCCGTGGATCCCACCGCCGATCACCACCAGATCAAAGGCAGCATTCATAGAGGCGCCGGCTTGGGAATGGGAATGTCGTCATAGGTGAATTGACCCATCACCTCGGCCAGCGAAACGGGGCGCAATGGGGGGCGACCGGTCCACTGGCCGATCGCCTCACGCGGCTGGGCCAGCCGAATCGCCATCAACTCCTGAATAGTGTCGCCGCAATATCGGCCCTGGCAGGGCCCCATGCCGCACCGGGTCAGATGCTTGAGCTGATCGATGGATCCCGCACACTGATCGGTCGCCGCGTCGATCTCGGCGCGCGTCACGTCCTCGCAGCGGCAGACAACGGTGTCCGCTGCGATACTGGCCACCTGTCCGGTTCGCTGCGCCATCAGGCCCGACATCGCATCCGAGAAGGGGCGCGCGCGAGCCTGTTGTCGATCAACAGCGGCCATCGCCCCCTGAAGAGCCGCAGCGGTCGGCCCACCCGCTCTGGCAGCCAGCGCGAGTCCAACCCGCTGGCCTGCAAGCGACGCGAGCTGCTGCCCACGCACGCCCGCCCCATCACCGATCGCAAAGAGGCCCGGCACCGACGTCTGGAACTCCGGATCCACCTCGGGAATCCAGCCACCGTACAGTCGGCTGAAGCGGTGGGTCGCACGGAGAATCCGGGTGACCTCGCAGGCAGTCGTCAGGCCATGTCCAACAATCAGGGCATCGGCCTCGAAGGTGTGCACGGGGCCGGATCGCATCCGGCCCTCGGAATCGACCGGTCCCAGGACCACCCGCTCCAGACTACCGCGCCCTTCGGCGCGAAGGACACTATGACCCGACAACACGCGCGCACCCGAGCGCAAGGCCTTGAGCGCCCAGGTCGCGCCGCGGGCCGCGAGGCGCGGGCGCGCGAGCACGGCGGGAACCCGCACCAACCACTCTTTACGCCGGGCGAGATCGGCGAGCGAACAGACCTCGACCCCCGCGCTGACCAATCCCGCAGCCACCGCAACCAGCAAGGGGCCACAACCGGCCAGGACCACCCGCTGTCCCGGTCGGACCCCGTGGCTCTTCAGCAGGATCGTTGCGGCGGCAAGCCCCATCACCCCGGGAAGCGTCCAGCCTGGAAACGGGACCACCCGCTCGTGTGCGCCGGTCGCGACCACCAGGAAACGAGCCTGCGCACTGAGATTGCCGCGCGGTCCCACGGCATCCACCCTGAAGCACGATGAGTCGGTCTCCGATGCGGCCTGCCGGACCACCGACCACACGCGGTGGCCCAGGGCCAACTGTATGGACGACGCGCCGAGACGGGCGCGTAGATCATCGCCCGCCGCCGCATCGAGGTCGGATTTGCCCGGGAACCCCCCCACCGGCGCACGCCAGACCTGGCCCCCGGCCTGCTGCTGCTCATCGAACAGCATCACCGTCAGACCCTGAGCCGCAGCCGTCAGTGCCGCCTCGGCGCCCGCCGGCCCCGCACCCAACACAATGACGTCCAGCATGGGGCCGCCCGTCGGATCCGGCAGGGGATTCAACGGGGACCCCTGAGCTCGATTCGCATGCCCGCTCGAACGGCAGTCATGCAGGCCTGACGCACCTCGCCATCGACGTGAATCACGCATTCCTGGCAGGCGCCCATCAGGCAGAACGCGCCTCGGGGCACGCCGGCTCGCGGACTGTCGCGCAGTGCGCGTACGCCCACGGACATCAGCGCGGGCGCAATCATCATCCCTTCAGGCAAATTGAGCGCGTTGCCATCGACCGTCACTGCAACGAACCGTCCGGGCGTGAACAGAAGCGAATCGGTCATGGTCGCCCAGTACGCCGGGCAGGTCGACGCGCATCGGTCACCAGGCGACGTTCAGCGTATCGACCCAATGAAGCAAACGACCATGAAATCACGAAATAGAGGATCAGAATGGTGCCAAAGCAGATCAGCGCGGAGAAACCGCGCTGGTTGAGCATGCGTGCGGCGAAGGTCAGTTCAAGAAAGCCAATCTGTGAAACCAGAGAGGTTTCCTTGATCATGCTGACCGTATGGATCGTGGACGGAGGCAGGATGACTTTCCAGGCCTGAGGCAGGATGATGCGAAAGAGCGCCTGCAACGGTGGAATGTTGAGCGCAGCCGCGGCCTCCCACTGTCGCCGATGGACCGCCTCGTAACCTGCCCGGATGTTCTCGGCCGCAAGCGCCGACATCCGCAGCGCCACCGCCGTGACTGCGACGACGATCAGGCTCTGGTTGGCTCCGGACAACTGAAAGCCGAAAAACACGCACATCAACAAGACCAGGAACGGAATCCGACGGATGGCCTCGGTCCACCCAATGAATACACTGCGCAGCACCCCCAGAGGGACGATCTCGGCGAGCCGCGCCGTGGCAATGACGAATCCGACCACATAACCAATGAAGCACCCCAGCAGCGACACCAGCAAGGTGTTGAGTGCGGCCTGCCCCAGGAACACCATGTTCCAGAAGGTGAAGAAGCGGGGCGCTTCGGCGATCAGCTGCTCGATGGCACCCATCAGAACGCCCGCGCCTTGACCCGGAAGACGAGTCGTCCGAAGGTGTACAGGATCATCGAGGCGATGATCGTCAGCCCGATGTAGATCAGCGCCGTCATCGAGAAGATTTCGATCGAACGAAAGCTGATCGCATTCGCGTTCAGGGCCCGGGCGGTGAGTTCTTCGACGCCGAAAATCGCGGCCATCGATGTCCCCAGCGTCATGATGATGTAGTGGTTCGAGAGCGAGGGATAGAGCGCCTTGATGATGTGCGGAGCGATCACGTGCCGAATGGTCTGCAGGCGGGTGAAGCCGAGCGTTTCCGCTGCATCAATCTCGGCCTGGGGCAGCGACTGAAACCCGGCGCGCTGAATCTCGGTCAGGTACGCTCCGGCGTTCAGCGTCATACCGATCAATACCGCCTGCACGGGCGACAACATGACTCCGAATTCGGGCAAGGCGAAAAAAAGGAAGAAGATCTGAACCAATTGCGGGGTATTGGCAAAGAAGCCCACATACATCCGCACGAGGATCCGGGGCGTGCGAGAACCATAGGTCAAGGTCGAGGCGCCCGCCAGTCCGATCATCAGACCCAACGCGAACGCAACCAGCGCGATGACCAGAGCGATCGCGGCACCCACCAGAAAATCGGGCAGGTACGACAGCACCTGCCCATACTGCAACTGCATGACTGACCCTGTCTGTCAGAGCCGTCAGAACATCGGGTTCATCGGGATCGGGGTCTTCATCGGCACACCGAACCATTTCTCCCAGGTCTTGGCGACAAAGCCGTTCCGGTGCATTTCAAAGAGCACGACGTTCAGCACGTCCTTCAGGGTGGTATTGCCCTTCTGAACACCGATGCCCACCCAGGTGCTGGACAGCACCTGATCGAGCACCTTCCATTTGACCCCGGCGACGTTTTTCATGGGGATGACAACGGATTCGAGCACGTCGACCATGGCGTCGGCGCGGCCCTGCTGCATGGCGCGGAAGGTATCGGGATAGTTGTCGAGCAGCGTGAGCTGTGCCTTGGGCGCATTGGCCTGAATCCAGGGGATGCCGATCGTGCCGCGGACCTGAACCAGCCGAACCTTGGGGTCGTTCAGATCGGCCGGTTTGCTGATGGGGACGGCCGTACCGGACTCCTTGGTCAGGACGATCACGCTCTGGGTATGGAGCGGCACCGTGTAGTCGATCACCAGCGCACGCTCGACCGTACGCGTCATGGCGCCCAGCACGATGTCGATGCGGTCGGACTGCAGGAACGGAATTCGGTCGGGACTACCCACCTGCACGATCTCGATTTCGATTTTCATCAGCCGAGCGATTTCGCGCGCGATGTCGGCGTCAAACCCATCGATCTGGTTCTTGGCGTTGAACACACCGAACGGCGGGAGGGTGGGGTTGATCCCCACCCGGAGCTTCTTGGAGGACAGCACCTGCGCGAGGGGTCGGGCCAGTACGTCGTGCGTCATCGCAAGACCGACGGATGCCGCCGCGCCAATCATCAAGTCTCGTCTGGAAAAACGGTTGAAACGATCGGATGCCATCTGACTCTCCTGGTTGAAGGTGGACTTGATATGATAAGTTACGCGAACTTGGTGGGCCGGGCAAGCATTGATTGCGAGCGGTCCACTCACCCTCCCGGTCGTAGTGCGAGGTACCCCAATGGCCTTTCTCGAATTGCAGGGGCTGAGCAGCCAGTATGGTGCTCAGGAAGTGCTGAGCGACATCGACCTCACGATCCAGCGAGGCGAGGTGCTTGCGCTGATCGGACCATCCGGTTCGGGCAAGAGCACCCTGCTGCGCACCCTGATCGGTCTCACACCGCCAACGCGCGGCCGCTTGATCCTGGACGGTGAGCCGCTGCGCTACGAAGACCGCGCGTCGCTGCGCAAGGCGCGCGATCGCTTTGCGATTGTCTTCCAGCAGTACAACCTGTTCCAGAACATGACGGCGCTGCGCAATGTGGCGATCGCGCCCGAGATCGTGAAAAAGCGCTCCCGCAGCGAGGTGGAACATGAGGCAGCGAGCCTCCTCGCCCGCGTTGGGCTGGGTGAAAAGCTCAACGCCTATCCAGACGAACTGTCGGGCGGTCAGCAGCAGCGGGTGGCCATTGCGCGAGCCCTTGCGCAGCACCCATCGATCCTGCTGCTCGATGAAGTCACCGCCGCGCTCGATCCGGAACTTGTCACCGAGGTACTCGATACGATCCGCGCGCTCGCAGACGAAGGCATGACCATGATTGTGGTCAGCCACGAAATGGGCTTTGTCCGCGAGGTGGCCCGCCGGGTCGTCTTCATGGACAAGGGCAGAATCGTCGAGAGCGGAACGCCCGATGAGATTTTCGATCGTCCACAAACCGATCGACTCAAGGAATTCTGCGCCCGCATTCTGAAGCATTGATCCGAACAGATGGACGCCCGACCCTTGTCCCCCCTGCCCACGCGAGCGCCCGGAGAGGACTGGCTCGTTGGTGCCATCGACGGACACGTCCACGCATGCCCCCACATCAATGGGCGCAGGCTCGATGTGCTGCAGGCCGTTCGCCAGGCCGCCTCGGCAGGTATGGCTGCGATCGGCCTGATGGACAATTTCGCCAACAGTTCAGGCCTCGCGGAACTCGCGATGCGCGAACTCGGTCATCTGGGCGTTGAGGTCTGGGGGGGCTTGATCATGGAACCCCCCGCCGGTGGTGTGACGGCTGAGGCTGTGCGGATTGCGCTCGATTATGGCTATGGGGGCACGGCCCACGGCGCGCGATTCATTTCATTCCCAACCCACCACACCCGCCATGTCGCCCGCCAGGAAGGCCGGTCAGCGGCGCATATCGAGCGCTGCTTCCATGTGCCCGAGCGCGGGCCCCTGCCCGACCCGCTGCCCGAAATTCTCGAACGGGCCGCCGCGCGCGATGTGGTACTCAATCTGGGACATCTGAGCGAGTCTGAATACATTCGCCTGGCCGAGGCGGCATCATCGGCCGGCGTGCGGCGCCTGCTGGTTCCCGCCAATCATCTCAGTGCGCACGCCGTCGAAGCTCTGGCACGATTCGACGCCTATTTCGAGTTCTCGTTCTTTTTCGTCAGTCATGCCACGCAGGTCGGACTCACCCATGTGGATGCAGAACGCCACCGGATCGCTGCCGCGCCGATCGAAACGCTGACGGGTTTGATCCAGGCCGCGCGCCACGATCGGGTGATCCTTTCCAGCGATGCCGGCTCCGCGCTGCTGCCTCCTCCGGTCGAGAGCCTGCGTTGTTTCCTGCTGCTGCTCAATGCAGCGGGCTTGTCGGCTGATGCGCTCCTCCCGATGATCCGTGACAACCCCGCCCGCCTGTTTCGCGTTGCAGGGCCACCCGCCTGCAACTCGCACACCAGGCATTCGACGCTCTGACCCACCAGGAAGAGTCCATGACACGCACACTGATTTCAAACGGTCGCATCGTGACCGCCGTCGACGACTATCGCGCCGACCTTCTGATCGAAGACGGTCGGATCCGTGCAATCGGCGTCGACCTGCCTCTGGGCGACGCTGAAGTCCAGCGAGTCGACGCAAGCGGTCTTCTCGTCCTGCCCGGTGGCGTCGATTGCCATACACACCTTGAAAATACTTTTGGCGAATCCACCACGGCCGATGACTTCATTTCCGGGACGCGTGCGGCCGCATTCGGTGGGACGACAACGATCGTCGACTTTGCGTTTCAGAATCGGGAGACGGGTGTGATGGCCGCCATCGAGGCCGCATGCCTGCGAGCCGAGGGCAAGGCGGCCATCGACTATGGCTTTCACCTGATCACCACACACGTGGACGACCAGTCACTCGAAGACATGAAACACGCCCTTCGCCACGCGGGTGTGTCCAGCTTCAAGATGTTCATGGCCTATCCGGGCAAGGTGATGGTTGACGATGCACAGATCTTCCGCGCAATGCGACTGGTCGGCGAGCATGGCGGCGTGATCACGCTCCATGCCGAGAATGGCATCGTGATCGAGCAACTGATCCGCGAAGCGCTGGCCCAGGGCAATACGTCGCCCCGCTACCACGCCCTCACCCGGCCCTCCATCATGGAAGGCGAGGCAACCCATCGTGGCATCCGGCTCGCCGAGCTGGCTCAGGCGCCCGTCTATTTCGTCCATCTGTCAGCGCGGGAGGCTCTCGCGCAAGTCGTTGAAGCCCGGGACCGGGGTATACCGGTGTTCGCAGAGACCTGCCCGCACTACCTGTTCTTTGATGACAGTGTGTACGACAGCGACGACTTTGACGTGGCCCGCTATGTCATGAGCCCGCCGCTCCGACCCAAGCAGACGCAGTCGGACCTGTGGCGAGCGCTCAAGTTCGATGATCTTCAGGTCATCGCGACGGACCATTGCCCCTACTGCATGAAAGAAGGCCACCGGGGTCGCATTCGGCAAAAGCCCTTCGGTCAAGATGATTTTTCCAGGATCCCCAATGGCGCGCCCGGTATCGAAGCGCGAATGACCGTCATCTATGACGGAGGCGTGCGCGCTGGGCTGATTTCGCTCAACCGCTTCGTCGAACTGACCGCAACGGCACCCGCAAAGATCTTCGGACTGTTCCCGCAAAAGGGCACGATCGCCGTAGGCAGCGACGCGGATCTCGTTCTCTTCGATCCTCAGGCGCGGCATGTGATCTCGGCCGAGCATCATCACAGCGACTGCGACTACAACCTGTTCGAGGGACGGGAAGTCCAGGGCAAGGTCCAGAAAGTCTTCCTGCGGGGCGAAATGATCGTGGACGGCGATGCGTGGCGCGGCCGCCCGGGCAGCGGACGCTTCCTGCGCCGCGGCGAAACCGTCGGCTTCTGATCCGCCGGACGACGCTTGCGCGGCCGCCCGGCTGGGTCCGGGATACCCGGTCCAAAGCAGTGCCTTCCAAAGCGCGACTGAATCGGCGTGTTCTGATTCGGTTCACCCAAACTGTCGGAATGCATCGATGCCCGAGGCGTCCCTCGAACGACTTTTCGCGCCCCTTCTCGATCTGGTTCGTGCCCATGGTGACTGGGCGGGCCCCCTCGTCTTCCTGTTGAGCCTCATCGAGTCCACTGCAATCATCAGCGCTTTCCTGCCCTCGACGCTCCTGCTTCTTGCCGTGGGATCACTCGCGGCGGCGGGCATCGTGAGCCTGGTCGAACTGAGCCTCTGGGGGACTGCCGGCGCCGGCCTCGGCTACTGGCTCAGCTTCGAGATCGGCGTCCGTTATGGTCACCGGATCGAGTCGATCGGCTTTCTGGCCCGCCGACCGGACTGGCTGCGTAAGGCCCATCGTTTTTTCGAGAAGTGGGGCGGGTGGGCGATCATCATCAGCCGATTCATCCCGCTCGGTCGCGCGGTCGTTCCGCTGCTGGCCGGTGCGATGGGCGCCCGTCGCCTCGGCTTTCACCTGGGGAACTGGGTCTCCGCCGCGATCTGGGCGCCCGTGATGCTCGCACCGGCTTCCATTGGCGTTGCACTGGCCGACGCAATGGGATCGGCCTCGCCTCAGGTTCGATCGCTTCTGCTCATCGCGCTGGCCGTCGGAGTGATCCTGATTGTCCGAAGCTTCAGGCGCTAGGCCGACGTCGTCGACCCAGCGGCGTGCTTGACCTTCGAGCTGCCCGTCCCATCACCGAATCACGGCCGCACTGTCTCGCGGGTTTGATCCTGCGTCCGAGCCTGACTACGGAGCTGCTCAAGCGTTTGTGTCTGGATCTGCTCCTGATCGCGCAATTGCTCAAGCGAGCGCAGCTGACTGCGCTCCTGCTCCTGCAGCGCCTGACGGCTGTCGTCACGCAGTTGTTGCTGGTTCAGCTGGTTCCGGGTCTGCTCGATCAGTTGCTGCTGCGTACGAATCTGCTCACGGGTCTGCACCAACGCACGCTCCTGCTCCTGGATCTGCGATCGGACCTGTTCGTTCATCTGCTCCTGGGTCTGCAGACCACCACGCGATTGCGGCATCCCCTGCGACGCCCCACCCGGGGCGGCCCCCGGGGTGCCCGATCCAGCACCGATGCCGCCCGGGCTGGCGCCAGACGCGCCGCCCGCGCCGTCGCCCCCTGCGCCCGCGCCGCCCGAGCCGCCTGAACCCCCACCCGCACCCCCCTGAGCGCTGACCCACCTGCTCGGGCCCATCCAGAGCATCGGAATCATCGGCACGCCCGCTCTCAACACTGCTCGTCTGTTCATCATCAACTCCTTTTGTATCCGCTTGAACACCGCCACACCCTCAGCGGATCAGTACATCGATGGACGTTCTGCGAGGACTCTCCAGGATCGCCGTTGACTCCGAGGGATGGAGGCTGTCGATCAGCACATTGTTTGCATGGCCCTGTCCATTGACTTCAACCGCCTCGTCAAGTGAAAAACTGATGCGCCAGGCGCCCGCCTTGTCCGGCTCGGTACATTGATTGAGCCGCCAGTTGAACCCATACGTCTGGGAACCGCCCACATTGATTTCCGCCGAATAACGCGCCACCCCGCCGCCATCGGGCACAGCGAGCCCTTCAGCGACCGAGCCATCGAACCCACAGGGGTGATCGACGGGCACGCCATCGATCAACTTCCGGATCTGCAGCCGCGCGGTCACCGTGAAGACGCGTCGCTCCTGGGCCTCGACTGTTTCACCCGTCGTACCCTGCATCTCGGTCCGACCCGAGCCGTACAAGAGCGCCATCGGATACGCTGACAAGACCTCCTCGGCCGGCCAGGCGGGCGTATTCGGATACTGGCGCAGAACCGTCTCGACACGGACCACCTGATTGCTGGACAACGATGCACTGACCAGGTTGTCCCCCCAGTCCGCCTCGACCCGCTGGAGCGCTCCCGAACCGTTGATCCAGCTCGCCTGCCAGGTACTGGCGGTCTGCTGCCGGTAGTAGGCGGTGCCGTTCAGCACATAGAGATCACCGTCATCCAGGTAGGGAAAGGGTTCGGTCACGTCCGTGCTTGTCGGACGCAATCCTGTCGCCAGATCACGATAGTCGGTCCCGGTCAGCGCGGCACCGCCCAAGCCCAGGCCGTCGGCGAACACAAGCGGCAATGACAGGTTGTTTCCGTAGGCCGCATCACCGCCTGAACCTCCCGCACCGCCCGAGCCCGAAGGCGGCCCTTTGGGGGTCGCCGACACTTCCGCCGAAGGCGCGCCTTCGCCGCCCGCCGTGACGGCGGTAACCACGTAGTAGTAGGTGACCTGACCTGCGGGGACCTTGTCAATGTGAGGCGACACCACATCCTCGACCCGGGTCGCGATCGACAGGTCACCGGCAATTCCAGGGAGTGTGCTTCGGTACAGGTTGTAGCGAACGACCGGTTCGCTCCCCTGGGGCAGGGCGGGCGGCGTCCATTGAATCGTCACAGAAAGCGTGGTCTCGGGCGTCGCGAGGGCCGAAATCGTCTGCGGCGCGCTCGGAGGCGGCACCTGCGGCGTGGCCGACACCTGTTGCGAGGCATCGCTCTCCCCGCCTTGGTTGACCGCCGTAATCACGTAGTAGTAGGGCAGCCCATTGGTCAGACCCGTATGGATAAACGGCGCTGTGGCATTCGAAATCACCGTGCCGCTCGCGGGGGTCACACCGGCAGCATTGGACCAGTAGATCCGATAACTCGTCGCCCCAGGGACATCACGCCAGTCAATGGTCACCTGAGTGTCGCCCGGCGTCGCTGAAACCGTCTCCGGTGCAGCCGGGGCAATCGTCACCGAGGCCTGCGGCGACGGACCACTCTCGCCAAATTGATTGAGCGCAGTCACCACATAGTGGTAGGTGCTGCCCCGCAGCAGATCCGCATGCAGGTGGGGGGCGCTGACCCCTTCGATCCGCGTCCCGGTCGCGGGCGTCACACCGGACGTGTTCGCCCAGTACAGGTTATAGCTCGTCGCGCCCTCAGACGAAGGCCAGTTGAGCAACACCTCCGGGCTGGCCGCCACCGCCGATAGCGAGGCGGGGGCTGGAGGCGCGCTTTCGGAATCGTTGTCACCACAAGCAGTCAGCACACTGAGGCATACGCCCGCCATCGCACAGGCGGCCGCACGCCTCAGGCCCATGCCAACGACGCTGGAACAGATCGTGTTCATCATTTCTTCCTCTTGAATTCGGCGGCTGATGCGCCGCTAAGTCGTCGTCCAAAGTCTCGAATACGAGGACCGCGAATGATTTGAGCGCAGACAAAACCCGCCGCGGGATGAATAAAAACCGTCTGCCCGCTTGCGCATCTATTGATTCTCTTCAACGCCGCGTGAATTGCGAAGGACGTAAATGAGGCCTTCGAGCCGGCATAGCGTCGATCGACGAGCGGTCACCGAATCAATTGAATTGATGCACCTA
>JBDLRB010000284.1:0-2931 GCA_039800205.1 Pseudomonadota bacterium
TCGCGGGTTCGAGTCCCGTCCACTCCGCCATACCAGGAGGGCGAACGAGAGTTCGCCCTCTTTTTTTCAGGTTCATCGCCACGGGACGCGCGCATGTTCGATTCGGTCCGCAAGCACCAGCGAATCCTTCTGTTCGTTGTCATCCTGCTTATCTTTCCCGCGTTTGCCTTCTTTGGTATCCAGGGCTATGACCGCTTCCTGTCGGGCGGGGACGATGTGGCACAGGTCAACGGCGAGCCGGTGACCCGGGGAGAGTTCGAGCAGGCCCACCGTGAGCAGCTCGAGCGGATGCGGCAGATGCTGGGGGGGGCAGTGGATACCCAGTTGATCGACACGCCCCAACTGCGGGCCCAGGTGCTCGACAATCTGATCGTCCAGAAAGTCATGGCGCAGCACGCGAAGGAGAGCCGGATTGCGATCAGCGATGTCCGTCTGCGTGAGGCCATTCGCTCAATTCCGGGGCTCGTCGGTGCAGACGGTCGATTCGACATGGAGCGGTACCGAAGCCTCGTCAACGCCCGGGGCCGGAGCGAGGCGGGGTATGAGGCTGAGATGCGGCGCGATCTGGCCCTGCAAGCGCTGCCCGATGCGCTCTATGACTCTTCATGGGTCCCTGCAGCGGTGAGCGATCGGCTGTATCAGATTCTGGGCGAGAAGCGAGTCGTTCATGAAGTACGGATCGACCCCGCTCGGCTCGCGTCCGGTGTGAACCCGACCGAGGCGCAGCTCAAGGCTCATTTCGACCAGCGGGCGGAGCAGTACCAGCAACCGGAGTCGCTCAGCGTGCAGTACGTGGTACTGGATGCTCAGGGCCTGGCCGAGCGCGCAGAGGTCCGGGCCTCCGAGGTCGAGAGTTTCTACGAGCAGAACAAGGCACGGTATGCCACGCCCGAGGAGCGTCGCGCTTCGCACATCCTGGTTCAGGTGGATTCCAAGGCGAGTGCGTCCGATCGTGAAGCCGCCCGGGTCAAGGCCAGCGGCCTGCTTGAGAAGATCAAAGCAGGTGAGGATTTCGCTGCGCTGGCCAAGACCGCTTCGGATGATCCGGGCTCTGCCCCGCAGGGCGGTGACCTGGGGTTCTTCACCCGTGAGCTGATGGTCAAGCCCTTCGCCGACGCAGCCTTCCAGATGAAGTCTGGGGAGGTCCGCGGCTTGATCGAGACCGAGTTCGGTCTGCACATCATTCGCTTGACCGACATCCGTGAGGGCAAGATTCGACCGCTCGAGGACGTTCGAGCCGAGATCACAGCCAGCCTCAAGCGTGAGATTGCGTCCCGGCAGCTGGCTGAGAGCGCGGATACCTTCACCAACATGGTGTACGAGCAGCCCGATAGCCTCGACCCGGTGGTCGAGCGATTTGGCCTCAAGCTTCAGACTCAGGGTGACCTGTCCCGTGCCGGCGCGGCTGCGTTGGGGCGCGACCACCCGTTGAATCAACCCAAAGTCCTCGCCGCGCTCTTCAAGGAAGATGCGATTCGTGACCGTCGGAACATCGAGGCGATTGACCTCGGAGGGCGAATCGTGTCGGCCCGGGTCGTTGAACATCGGCCTGCCCGGCAGCGCAGTCTCGACGACGTTCGCGATGAGGTTCGAGTGGCCGTCATTCGTGAGCAGGCTGTTCGTCTCGCCCAGGAACGCGGTCAGGCTCTGCTCGCTGCAATGCAGGCTGCACGCAGTGACGAGGCCCTCTCGACGGCGGTTCAGAGCGCAATCGATGGGCCTTTACCTGAGGCGAAAGCGCTCTCTCGGCTTGAGCCGGGCGAGCTCGATGCGCAGGCACTCAGCGCGATTTTTAAGGCCTCCACGGCGAAGCTTCCGATTCATCTGGGGGTCGATCTGGGCGATGGGGGCTACGCTGTCTATCGTCTGACGCAAGTCCGCGCCGCAGACCCCTCGCAGATCGAAGAGATTCGCAAGGCAAGCGCAGAGTCCGTTCAGCGAGCCCTCGCGGAGCAGGACTTGCGCGACTACCTCGAGTCCAGAAAAGCAGCGTCCGAGATCACCCGGACGCTGTCCCGGATCAACCCTCAGCGTCCCTGATGTCGCCCCGGCCTGAGGCCGGATCGATGGCCCGGGCGCATTCGATCAGCTCGCTTGCGGCCTGCTCGATCGCACCCGCGCCGGTTCCCCCCAGGTGAACGCGTGGCGCCCGTCCAAGATGGCTGAAGTTGGTGCGCATCGATCGATCGTAGGCGGGATCGTAGTGACCCGTCAGAAGCGACTCAACCAGCTCCCGCCACTGTCCAGCGCCTGCAAGCGCCTGCCAATCCTTGATCTGCTGATGCCCGTGCAGGGGAATCAGGCGCTCCAGCCGGGGGCCGAGGAGATCCGCATCGTCCACGAAGTGCCGGTACTCGTCGAGCAGCAGGTGTGCTCGGTGGCCAAGTTTGGCCTCGATGACCACACAGCGGGCACCACGGATCGACTGGATGAGTGATTCTGGTTGGTGGCATCCGCCAATTCGTCGGCTCTCGGACTCGACCCAGACGGGCCGATCCGGGTTCAACTGACCCAGCGCATGCCACAACCGGGATTCGAACAGGCGTTGCGAAGGTTGTGGCCGTTCGACCAGCGCACCCAGTACCGATCCCCGATGGTCAGCCAGGGCCTCCAGATCGAGTACCTGTTCACCGCGTCCGTGCAGCGCTCTCAACAGCGCACTTTTTCCACTGCCTGTGCGGCCCGCCAACACGATGAATTGAAACTGCTTCGGGCGTTGTTCGAGGTCGGCAAGGACACGTGAGCGGTACGCCTTGTAGCCGCCTTCAAGGAGATGGCACCGCCAGCCGATTCGAGTGAGGATGGTCGCGAGTGAGCCGGACCGGTTCCCGCCACGCCAGCAATACACCAGGGGTTGCCAGCCGCGCGGTTTGTCTGCAAATTGGCTTTCGATGAGATTCGCAATATTCCGGGCGACCAATGCAGCGCCGA
>JBDLRB010000285.1:0-5509 GCA_039800205.1 Pseudomonadota bacterium
CAGCAGGGGGTGAAGAATCGGGCCGTCGGCCGACAGCGCGTACGCCGTCGATCCGGTTGGGGTCGCAATGATCAGCCCGTCACCGCGCTGGGTATACATGTGCAGTCCGTCGACATCGACCTGCAACTCGATCATCCCGCTTCGTGACGATCGGCTGACCACGACGTCGTTGAGGGACAATTCATGCCAGACCACCGCCTGGTCACGGATGACTCTGGACACGAGGAGCGTGCGTTCCTCGACCTGATAGCGCCCATCCAGGATGGCGGCCAGGGCGGGGCGCCAGTCCGACAAGGCAATGTCGGTGATGAAGCCGAGTCGTCCATGGTTGATCCCGACCACTGGCACTCCGAACGGTGCGAGCGCTCGGGCCAGACCAAGCATCGTCCCGTCGCCGCCCACGGCAATCGCCAGTTCGGCCTGATGTCCAATCTGTTCGAGCGGAACGGCTTGGGCCCAGCCTCCTGAGAGGCCGGAGGGGCTGCGGGCCTCGACCAGCACCTTGATGCCCCGGTCGGACAGAAATTGACCGATCCGGGACAAGGTGTCGGCCAGGCCGGGAGTGTTGAATCGACCCATCAGGGCCACAGTGTTGAAGGGGGCGGTCATGGTGCGGATTAGAGCATAAGGACCCGCCATTCGTCGGCATGGCCGATGGGGCAGCCCCTGGTTTGCCCAGAGACATCCAGGGCGCGACCGTATCGGACCCGCTTGCATCAGGCGTAACGCTGCCTAAAATACGACCACATGATTGATCATCGTGCCCAAACGCTGCTGAAAGCCCTGGTCGAACGCTACATTGCCGACGGCCAGCCGGTCGGGTCGCGCACTCTGTCCCGCCACTCCGGAATCGATCTGTCGCCCGCGACGATTCGCAATGTGATGGCGGACCTCGAGGAACTCGGCCTGATCGCCAGCCCCCACACGTCGGCCGGTCGAGTGCCCACGCCCCGCGGCTACCGATTGTTCGTCGATACCCTTTTGAAGGTTCAACCGCTCGAGATCGAGCAGACGGCGCGAATCGAGGGCGGACTGCGATCCGGTGAGCCGCAACGGGTACTGAGCGCTGCAGCGGCCATGTTGTCGAATCTCTCGCATTTCGCTGGGGTCGTGATGACGCCGAGACGGGCGTCCTTGTTTCGTCAGGTCGAGTTTCTTCGATTGTCCGAGCGCCGGATTCTGCTGATCATTGTGACGCCGGAGGGGGATGTCCAGAACCGGATTCTGCTGACCGAGCGAGACTATTCATCGTCGCAGCTGACCGAGGCTTCCAATTTTCTCAATGCCCATTACGCAGGTCTGGATTTCGAGACGATCCGTGACGGCTTGCACGACGAGTTGAGCTCGCTCCGCGACGACATCACGGGCTTGATGACCTCAGCGGTCGAGGCGAGCAACCAGGCCCGAACCGAAGACACGGAACCGGTTGTGATTTCGGGACAGCGAAATCTGTTGGGTGTGGCCGATCTCGCCCAGAGCATGGATCGGCTCCGACAGTTGTTCGATCTGTTCGAGCAACGGACCCGACTGATGGAACTGCTCGATTCGACCAGCCGGGCACACGGCGTGCAGATTTTCATCGGCGGCGAGTCGGACCTGGTTCCGATGGAAGAGTTGAGCGTCGTCGTGGCCCCTTACACCAGCGCCGACGGCAAGGTCGTCGGCACGCTTGGCGTCATCGGGCCAACCCGGATGTCTTATGACCGCGTGATCCCAATAGTTGACATCACTGCCAAGTTGGTCTCGAGCGCGCTCGCACACAACGTATAGTGCTCGGTTTTGCAACTGTAGAGTGTCAAGACCATGGCGAGGTTTACCGCGCCCAGTGCGTTCGATCACCGGCAGCCCGAGCGGACCGCAGTGCTGATGATACAGCTCGGAACGCCCGATGCGCCCGAAGCCGGCGCGGTTCGCCGCTATCTGCGGGAATTCCTTTCTGATCCGCGGGTGGTCGAGATTCCGCGCCTGGTCTGGTCACTGATCCTCAACGGCATCATCCTGAATGTTCGGCCCGCCCGGTCGGCGCAGAAGTACGCCAGCATCTGGACGGACCAGGGCTCACCACTGATGGTCCATACCGTCCACCAGTCCCACCGACTGGGGGAGGCCCTCGCGGCGCTGGGCCACGAAGTCGACGTTGTCTTTGCGATGCGCTACGGCAAACCATCGATTCCGCAGGTCATGCGCGAGCTTCGGGAGCGCAACATCACCCGCCTGCTGGTCCTGCCGATGTATCCCCAGTACGCGGGCTCGACGACTGCAACGGCCTTCGATGAGGTCTTTCGCGAGTTGATGCAATGGCGAAACCAGCCTGAATTACGTCTGATCCGAGGGTTTCATTCGTTTGCGCCGTATATCGACGCGCTCGCCGATCATGTCGAGGCGTACTGGGCGAGAGAGGGCCGCCCGGATTGCCTGTTGATGAGCTTTCACGGCGTCCCCAAGCGGACTCTGATGATGGGGGATCCCTACCATTGCGAGTGTCTCGTCACCGCGCGTTTGCTCGCAACGCGATTGGGCCTTTCCCGTGATCAGTACCGGGTGACCTTCCAGTCCCGATTCGGAAAGGCCGAATGGCTGCAACCGTATACCGACGCAACGCTTCACGAGCTCGGCGCATCGGGCGTCAAGCGTCTGGACGTTGTGTGCCCCGGGTTCGTTGCCGACTGCCTGGAAACGCTCGAGGAAATTGCGATGGAGGGCAAGGAGTCCTTCATCGAGGCAGGGGGACGCGAGTTTCGCTACCTCGGTTGCCTGAATGAATCCGAGGCCCTCGGGATGGCCCTCGCGCAGCTCGTCCAGTCGCACGCCGCTGGTTGGCCGACCCGCCGGCTGGGGCCCGGCGAGTCCGCCCGTGCCGATCAGGCGCTGCACGAGCGAAAGCAGCGCGCGATCGAGCTGGGCGCCGAGCGGTAGGCCGATGCCTGCTGGACGGCCTCAGGCAATGCTGTCGCTCATCCCTCATTCAAGCTCGCCCGCTGGGCAGGGTCCTGATGGCCTGGCTGATGTCATGACCGCTCCTCGCGCCGCGTATGAATCGGAGACTTGAAACCGGATCCAATGGCCCCATATCCGGGATGGTTTAGCGGATCGAATCCGGGTTGATTTGGTCCTAAGTCATTGATTCGTCGAGGCAACAGGTATGACCGATCCATCCAGGTTTTCAGAGGGTGCACCCGCGCAAACCCCTTCCGACAAGGCGCCAGGGCCCGCGGCCACAGCCCAGGCAGCCGCATCGTATGCCGAGATCGCACGCGAAGGCAGCGCCCCGGCTCAGGCCCCCGCGGCGGCCGCGGCCGCCGGGGACGAATCGGCTGATCGGGCCACGCTTGCGGAGGCTCTGGCCCGGGCCCAGGCCGAGTTGGCCGAACTGCGCGACCTGTATCTGCGTGCCAAGGCCGATGTCGAAAACACGCGTCGCCGGGGCGAAGAAAATGTGGCCAAGGCTCACAAGTTCGCCATCGAGGGATTTGCCGAGAGTCTCTTGCCGGTCAAGGACAGTCTTGAGATGGCCTTGAAGACGGACTCGCCCAGTATCGAGACCTTGCGTGAGGGCGTCGAGGCCACTTTACGACTGCTGGGTGGCGCTTTTACCCGCAACAAGCTGCTCGAAATCGATCCCGCCGGCCAGAAATTCGATCCGAATCAGCACCAGGCCATCTCGATGGTGCCGTCGGCATCCGTCAATCCACCCGTGCCCGCCAATCATGTGGTCTCTGTGCTTCAAAAGGGATACCTGATCAACGAGCGCGTTCTGCGACCGGCCCTGGTGACCGTCGCACAGGCTTGATTTGACGCGCGCCATACCCATTTGCACAGCAACAGTCTGCGTGACGACAGCATAAGGAACCTTTCTCATGGGCAAAATCATCGGTATTGACCTCGGCACGACCAACTCGTGCGTGGCCATCATGGAGGGCGGGCAGCCCAAGGTCATCGAAAATTCTGAAGGCGCGCGAACGACGCCTTCGATCATCGCCTACATGGAAGACGGCGAAATCCTGGTCGGCGCCCCAGCAAAGCGCCAGGCGGTCACCAATCCGCGCAACACGCTCTATGCGGTCAAGCGCCTGATCGGTCGCAAGTTCCAGGAAAAGGAGGTCCAGAAGGATATCGGGCTGATGCCCTATGCAATCGTCAAGGCCGACAACGGGGACGCTTGGGTGGAGGCACGCGATCGCAAGCTGGCACCGCCCCAAGTGTCGGCCGAGGTTCTGCGCAAGATGAAAAAGACCGCCGAGGACTATCTTGGCGAGGAAGTCACCGAGGCTGTAATCACGGTGCCCGCGTATTTCAACGACAGCCAGCGGCAGGCCACCAAGGATGCGGGTCGGATCGCCGGCCTTGAAGTCAAGCGGATCATCAACGAGCCGACGGCCGCAGCACTTGCATTTGGTCTGGATAAGGCGGCCGGCAAGGACCGGAAGATCGCCGTGTACGACCTGGGCGGAGGCACGTTTGACGTCTCCATCATCGAGATTGCGGACGTCGACGGTGAAAAGCAGTTCGAGGTGCTTTCGACCAACGGCGATACCTTCCTGGGCGGTGAGGATTTCGACCAGCGTCTGATCGACCACATCATCAGCGAGTTCAAGAAGGATTCCGGCGTCGATCTCTCCAAGGATGTCCTCGCGCTCCAGCGCCTCAAGGAGTCCGCTGAAAAGGCGAAGATCGAGCTGTCGTCCAGCCAGCAGACCGAGATCAATCTGCCCTACATCACGGCCGACGCCTCGGGCCCCAAGCACCTCAACCTGAAAATCACGCGGGCCAAGTTCGAATCGCTGGTCGAAGAACTGATCGACAAGACCATCGAGCCCTGCCGGATCGCGATGAAGGACGCAGGCGTGAGCGCATCGCAGATCGACGATGTGATTCTCGTCGGCGGCATGACGCGCATGCCCAAGGTTCAGGACAAGGTCAAGGAGTTCTTCGGCAAGGAGCCCCGCAAGGACGTCAATCCCGACGAGGCGGTGGCGGTCGGTGCCGCCGTTCAGGGTTCGGTCTTGTCCGGTGAACGCAAGGACGTGCTGCTGCTTGACGTGACGCCCCTGTCACTGGGCATCGAGACGCTCGGTGGCGTGATGACCAAGATGATCCAGAAAAACACCACCATTCCGACCAAGTTCTCGCAGGTGTTTTCCACGGCCGACGACAACCAGCCGGCGGTCACCATCAAGGTGTTCCAGGGCGAGCGTGAGATTGCCTCGGGTAACAAGGCGCTGGGTGAGTTCAACCTCGAGGGTATCCCGCCAGCTGCCCGGGGCACGCCGCAGATTGAGGTCACCTTCGACATTGATGCGAACGGCATCCTGCATGTGTCGGCGCGCGACAAGGCAACCGGCAAGGAAAACAAGATCACCATCAAGGCGAATTCCGGTCTCTCGGAGGCCGAAATTCAGAAGATGGTGAAGGACGCCGAAGCCAACGCCGACGATGATCGCAAGCGCGTCGAACTCACCAACGTACGAAACCAGGCGGACGGCCTGGTGCATTCGGTGAAGAAGTCACT
>JBDLRB010000286.1:0-7032 GCA_039800205.1 Pseudomonadota bacterium
ATGGCCTCGAGCGCGTCGCTTGAACGGTTCGGCGGGGTCGACCGCCCCCCTTTCAGTCTTGGCCGCGCGCGAGGCCATGCTCAGTCCTGGGTCCGCACTCAGACGTACGGACCACCGTGGAATCAAGGGCTTGGTGCACGAACTTCGGCGCGGGCTTCAAGTATGTCTGCCACGGTAAGGAATGAACCGAAGGCGACGATTCTATCATTCTCATCTGCCCGGGCACGGGCAGAGTCGAGTGCCGCGCGAGGCGATGGGTGGATCTCGACCCGCCGAGCCGACCCTGGACGGATCCCATGCCGCTCGAGTGCCTCGAACAGTTCGGGGCCCTTCGCCGCCCGGACCCCGGGCAATTCGACCAGCAGCCAGTGATCGATGCGGCTTGCGATCGCCTGGAGCATCCCGTCCAGGTCCTTGTCACGCATCGCGCCAAAGATCGCCCAGGTTTCGGGAAAAAAACCCATATTGTCGAGATTGGTTGCCAGATGCGCAGCCGCGTGCGGATTGTGGGCCACATCGAGCACGACCGTCGGACGGCCAGGCAGCACCTGAAAACGCCCCGGTAATTCGACCCAGGCCAAGCCCTGTCGTACGGCCTGCTGGGTCACGGGCAAGCGATCGCGCAGCGCCTCAAGGGCCGCGAGCGCCGCGGAGGCGTTCAGCAACTGATTGGCGCCGCGCAGGGCCGGATAGGCCATGCTGTTGCGGCGAACGGCCCGCCCGCCATAGGACCACTGCTGTCGATCACCCGCGTAATTGAAATCGCGGCCAAACAGCCAGAGGTCTGCACCGATCTTCGTCGCATGATCGAGCAGCGATTTTGGGGGCACCGGATCGGCGCAGAGCGCGGGCCGCCCCGAACGAAAAATGTGGGCTTTCTCATATCCGATCGACTCCCGGGTGGGCCCGAGATATTCGACGTGATCGAGATCGACCGAAGTGATGATCGAGCAATCCGCGTCGATCAGATTGACCGCATCCAGGCGCCCGCCCAGCCCGACCTCGAGGATGACGACATCGAGCCGCGCACGCGCGAACCACAGCAGGATCGCGAGGGTCGTGAACTCGAAGTAGGTGAGCGCAATCCCGGCGCGAGCGGCTTCGACCTGACGGAAGCTATCAATCAGTTCGTCATCGGATACGGTACCCCCCCCGATCCGCGCCCGCTCGTTGAACCGAACCAGATGGGGCGAGGTGTAGAGGCCCACTCGATATCCGGCCGCATGGAGAATCGACTCCAGGATTGCGCAGGTCGAGCCCTTGCCGTTCGTCCCGCCCACCGTGATGACCACAGCGTCGAGATCCAGCCGGAGGCGCTCGGCGACGGGTCGAATGCGGTCGAGCCCGAGGTCAATCTTGACCGGGTGCAGGGACTCGATGCGGGTCAGCCAGCCATCGAGCCCCACAGGCTCATCCGGCCTCGCGCTCAGGACAGGGCCTCGCTGGGCTGTCTGAGCAGGAGTGCAAGCAGCCGCGCGATCTCCTCGCGCATCTGGCGCCGATCAACGATCATGTCGATCGCACCCTTAGCCAGCAGGAACTCGGACCGCTGGAAGCCCTCGGGCAGCTTTTCGCGAACCGTCTGTTCGATGACCCGGGGCCCGGCAAAGCCAATCAAGGCCTTGGGTTCAGCGATGACGACATCGCCCAGAAAGCAGAAACTGGCTGAAACGCCCCCCATGGTGGGGTCCGTCAGAACCGAGATGTACGGCAGACGGAGTTCGGCCAGGCGCGACAGCGCCGCCGTCGTCTTCGCCATCTGCATCAATGACAAGAGCCCTTCCTGCATGCGCGCGCCGCCCGATGCGGCCACAGAGACAAAGGGCATCCGCTGATCGACGGCAGCCTGCACGCCGCGTGCAAACCGCTCACCGACGACCGAACCCATGGATCCCCCCATGAATTCGAATTCGAAGCAGGCCACAACCGCCGGAATGGAACGAATCGAACCCGACATGACAACGAGGGCATCACTCTCGCCGGTCGCCTTCGAAGCCTCTGAGAGCCGATCGGGATATTTTCGGCTGTCGCGAAACTTCAGGGCATCCATTGGCTGGACTTCCTGGCCAATCTCGAGCCGGCCATCCGCATCGAGCAGGAGCTCGAGACGACGACGCGCCGTGATCCGGAGGTGATGCGTACACTTCGGACAGACGTGATGATTGGACTCGAGGTCTGCGGAATACAGCACGGCATCGCAGGACGGGCACTTAACCCACAGACCCTCGGGTACCTTTCGGCTGCCGTCGGACTGCCGCTTGATGCGTGGTGGCAGGAGTTTATCGAGCCAGCTCATTGGGCCGCGCCTGTCGTGGCTCCGGGCCCAGCGTCGATCGCCGAACGGATCTCGGCAATGAATCGCTCCGCCCGCTCGGGCGCCTGCGCGGGGTCCCCCTCATCGAGGATCTGGATCATACGGGTACCGATAATGACCGCGTCGGCCACGCCTGCCACCGCCGCAGCGGTCTGCCCATCGCGAATTCCGAAGCCCACTCCAACTGGCAGAGGAGTCCGGGCCTTGATGACCCCGACCCGGCGAACGACGTCGTCGATGTCCAGGTTGCCGCCCGTAATTCCGCGCAGCGAAACGTAGTACACATAGCCGCTTGCCAGCGACAGAACCTGGTCAATACGCGCCTCGGAGGTCGTGGGCGCGAGGAGGAAGATCGGGTCGATGCCGCGATCTCGGGCTTTTCGCGCGAAGGACTCGCTTTCCTCAGGAGGATAATCGACCACGATCACACCATCGACACCCACTGCCGCCGCACGGTCGATAAACGAATCCGGACCCATGCGCTCGATCGGGTTGGCGTAACCCATCAGCACCACCGGCGTATCCGCGTCCTCAACACGGAACAGAGCGACCTGATCGAGGACATCGCGCAGTCCCATCCCCTGCGCCAAGGCCCGTTCGCTGGATCGCTGAATCGCCGGACCATCTGCCATTGGGTCAGAAAAGGGAATGCCCAGTTCGATGATGTCTGCGCCCCCCCGCGCCGCCGCATGCATGACCGCGACGGTGGAATCCCGAAGTGGGAAACCGGCCGTGAAAAAAGGAATCAAGGCCCGTCGACCGCTTGCGTCGAGGCGGCTGAAGCATGTCTGAAGACGTGAACCCATGGCGTCAGGATCCCACGCTACTTCGCTGCGCGACGGTGTGCATGTCTTTGTCCCCTCGGCCCGACAAATTGACCAGGATGATCTGGTCGCGGGGCAAAGTGGGCGCCAGACGAACCGCATGAGCGATCGCATGACTGGACTCAAGCGCCGGGATGATGCCCTCGATCCGACAGCAATCGTGAAAAGCCGCCAAGGTCTCGTCATCATTGATTGCGACGTACTCGGCCCGACCCGAATCCTTGAGCCAGGCGTGCTCAGGCCCGACCCCAGGATAGTCCAGCCCCGCCGAAACCGAATGGGTATCGATGATCTGACCGTTTTCATCCTGCAGGAGGTAGGTCCTGTTACCGTGCAACACGCCAGGCGTGCCGGCCGAGAGCGAAGCGGCATGGCGGCCCGAGGCAATACCCTCGCCGCCGGCTTCGACCCCGATCAGCTTGACCCCGGGCACATCAATGTAAGGATGGAAGATGCCGATGGCGTTGGAACCGCCCCCGACGCACGCAAGCACATAGTCGGGATGTCGACCCACGCGCGCGGGCATCTGCGTCAGACACTCGCGCCCAACCACCGCGTTGAAATCACGGACCATCATCGGGTAGGGGTGCGGGCCCGCCACAGTGCCGATGATGTAAAAGGTCTCGTCGACATAGGTCACCCAGTCGCGCATGGCTTCGTTGAGCGCGTCCTTGAGGGTGCGGGACCCCGATTCGACCGGCACCACGGTGGCGCCGAGCAGTTTCATTCGGTAAACGTTCTGGGCCTGGCGGGCGACGTCATCGACACCCATGTAAACGATGCACTCCATGCCGAAGCGAGCGGCCACCGTCGCGGTCGCAACGCCGTGCTGGCCTGCGCCCGTTTCGGCGATGATCCGCTTCTTGCCCATGCGACGGGCCAGCAACGCCTGCCCCATCGTGTTGTTGATCTTGTGCGCGCCGGTGTGGTTCAGGTCTTCGCGCTTGAAGTAGATCTGCGCACCGCCCAGTTCTGCCGACCAGCGGCGCGCGTGATAGATGGGGCTGGGCCGACCCACGAAATGGGTGAGTTCGTCAGCGAGTTCGGCCACGAAGTCGGGGTCATTGCGGTAGCGATCATAAGCGTCCCTCAGCTGGTCGAGGGCACCGATCAGGGTCTCCGAAACGAAGACGCCACCGTAGGGGCCAAAGTGTCCACGCGCATCCGGAAGATCGTAGGGTTTCATGGCTGGGCCGGTTGGGTTGACGAAGGAGCAATCAGGGACGGCCGGGCTTGCTCGGCGCGGCGCAGATCGCTTCGGAGCACCTCTTCGACGAAGCGCTCCATTTTTGATGAGTCTTTCGAGCGGGGGTCCTCACCCTGAATACCCGATGAGACATCCACGGCAAACGGACTGACCTGCGCGATTGCGTCTCCGACCCGCGCGGCGTCGAGACCACCGGAGAGAATGATCGGACGACCAAAATCATGAGGAATCCAGGACCAATCGAAAGCTTGCCCGCTGCCTCCGTACCCCGAGTGAAATGAATCAGCCAGAAGCGCCTCGGCGTGCGGGAACGTTCCAGCGGATTCTAGCAAATCACCCGTTCCTCTCATCCGCACGGCACGCCACCACGGCCGCGCAGCCATGATCCCGCCACGGAGGCAGTCATCCTGTGACTCGTCACCGTGAAACTGCAGAACATCCAGCCCGACCCTCGAATGGATCTGGGCCAACTGATCATCCGAGGCGTTAACGAACAACCCGACCGCACGCACCCACGATGGCAGGCGACGCCGAAGGAGGCTGGCATCCTCCGCCGAAAGGGCGCGAGGGCTGCGCGGATAAAAAACGAATCCGACCGCATCAACGCCCAGGGCAACCGCCGTGTCAACATCGACATCACGCACCAGGCCGCAGAATTTGATCCGGGTTCTCAAATGAGCTGTCCTTCAGAAACGCAGGTTGGCCAGGAGTCCAAACCGTAACGGGGGTCATACTCTACCCCCTCGAAGCAAAGCCCTGCTGCAGCGAAGGTCGGTGCCCCTAGACGACGATCCCGACTGGCAAGCAAGTGGCCCACCCATTGGACCGGGCGCTGGCCCGAACCCACCATCACCAGTGCCCCGACGATATTTCGGATCATGTGATGCAAGAATGCGTTACCGACAAACCGGATCGAGATCAGGCAATCGTCCGAGCGCTGCAAGCCCATCAACCGTCCGGCCGTCGATCGCGCATCCATCGTTTCGACCGCAATCGAATCCATTCGCCTGACCGGTGAGTGCGCCTGGCATTGTGATGACCGAAACGCCGAGAAGTCATGCTCGCCCATCAGAAGGGTGCTCGCTTGCCTCAACCGCTCGGAGTCCAGCGGACGGTGCGTCCAGCCCACCCGGCCTGCCAGCAAGGGATGGCTCACGGCAGCACTGAGCAGCTGATAACGGTAGGCGCGCCTCAAGGCGCCAAAGCGCGCATGGAACTCCTCATCCACCGCCCAGGCACCCCGCACGGCAATACCGGGCGGCAGGTAACGATTGACGCCTCTGAGCCACGCCGAAAGCGGACGATTTCTGCACACGTCGAAATGGACCACCTGACGAAGCGCGTGCACACCAGCGTCTGTGCGGCCCGCACAAATCGTTGGCACCGGCTCTCCGACGATGCACGCAAGCGCGTACTCGAGGCGATCCTGAATGGTGTTGCCGTCGGGCTGAGTCTGCCAGCCCGCAAAACCCGATCCGTCGTACGCAACGGTGAGGGCAATCCGTTGTTTTGCAGCGGGAGCGGCGCTCGGTCGATCGGCCGCGCTGACCCCCACGTTCAGGAATCCCGCACCAATTTGTTCAGCATGCGCTGCGCGAGCGTGCGCTGCCTCTCGTCGCCGTCAATCAGAGTCTGCGCGAGGAGCTGTCGCGCCCGGGGCTCATCGCCCAGATCCATGTAGGCGCTGGCGAGTTCCAGCCGCGCATCGACCTGCTGACGGACCACGGTGGCCAACCCCGAGGACACAACCGAGCGATCGGGTACCTCGCGCTGCACCTCCGCTGACGTGGGCTGACCCGTTCCGCGAGGCGTGGGTTTGAGACCCGACAGACCGTGCGTCGGGTCAATCGGCGTATCGCGCTCGGCCCAATTGTCGGTCAGATCGAGCGAGGGCAACTCGAAGCGCCCCGCAATCGCCTGCTCGAGACCGGTGGGTTCTCGCGCCGCCATCGGGCCCCGACCGACCGAAGCGTCCCGGGAAACGAGGGGACCAGCCGCGGGGGACGCCGTCGCAGTCGGCAAATCGGGATCCTGCCGGATCTCGGCACGCGCTTCAGACGTTTGTGCCCTCGGCGTCCCGCGGCCCCTGAAGACGACACGGATCATCAACCAGGAACCCACCAGGACGAGAGCGATCAGCAGCGCGTAGGGCGAAAAGGGATGGTCGAGGCGCTCGGGCAATGCAGCACGGACGCGGCGCTGCCAGCTTTCGCGGTCATCCGGCGAGGAGACCCGCTCTGGCTCCGCCGGACGAACATCCTGGGTCTGCCCGTTCACGGGCTCAATGGCGGGGGGCGTACTCGCGACGCCGGGCGTCGTCTGGGGCGTCGTCTGAGGCGTCACTGCCTGAGCACTCGGTGGAGCCGAGCTGGCTGAGCGCTCTCTCTGCAGCAGCTCGATCAGCCCTGCCAGGCTCTTCTGGAGAGACTCGATGGTGCTCCGATCCTCGCGACGCGCGGACTCCAGCGCCGACTGAACCTCAGTTCGAATCCGCTGTTCAATCGACGGGTCACTGGGTGCAGCCGGGGCCTGCGGCGCAGGGCTCACGAGCGTCGATGACGTGACGGCGGGCTCTGGCTTGGGCTCTGGCTTGGGCTCAGGCTTGGGCTCAGGCTTGGGCTCAGGTTTGGGCTCAGGTTTGGGCTCAGGTTTGGGCTCAGGCTTGGGCTCAGGCTTGGGCTCAGGCT
>JBDLRB010000287.1:0-3508 GCA_039800205.1 Pseudomonadota bacterium
CCGGGGCGTGCGCAAACTCGGCCCTCCGGGCCTCAGACAGTGCGCCCGCCTGATCCGTCGCCGCC
This sequence comes from Pseudomonadota bacterium, assembly GCA_039800205.1. Taxonomy (GTDB): domain Bacteria; phylum Pseudomonadota; class Gammaproteobacteria; order Burkholderiales; family Burkholderiaceae_E; genus SYIM01. The sequence continues at coordinate 66 of JBDLRB010000287.1, forward strand.
CGCTTCTCGTCGGCTCGCGCGATTCGCTCGCCGGACGGACCCGGTCGGCCTTGGGGCGCATGCTCGGTGCGGCATGATGGGTGGCTGGGTCGCCGCCTGTTTCTGGTGCGTATCCCGGCGGGTTTTCGCGCGATCGGCGACCCAGGTTGGTGCGTCGCCGCACTGATTGAGGACGGATGGGCGCATCCAGACGAGAATTCCGATGGCACGGCGATTGCATACGTCATTGTATACAAGTGGGTATTCAGGGCGGTTGCTCTGTGTTCCCGAATCTCCCCCCGAAGATGAGGATCTCGCCATGAACCGTCGTGATGTCCTGAAAAGCGCCGCTGGCACCAGCCTCGGTCTCGCTTCGCTCCCCTTCCTGAAGTCGCCCGCCTTTGCACAAACGGGCGGCGGGACTCTGGTTGCCGTCGTCGGATACACATTTAACAGTCTTGATATCCACCGTCCCGGCACCAATCGGCCGAGCTATCAGATTGCGGTCAATGTGTACGATCGACTGGTCAGCTTTGCCACGCGCACATCGGCCGATGGGTCACTCGCGTATGACTACAACAAGGTGATTCCCGAACTTGCGGAGAAGTGGACATATTCCGACGACCGCAAGAGCCTCATCTTCACCCTGAAGGCGTCGGCCCGATTCTGGGACGGGGCTCCGGTGACCGCCCAGGACGTGAAGTGGTCATTCGATCGTGCCCTGGCTCTGGGGGGGTTCCCTCGGACGCAGATGGGCGCGGGCGGCTTCAAGCGTCCAGAGCAATTCGTTGTTCTGGACGACCGGACCCTCCGGATCGATCTCGATCATCCGTCGAAGCTTGCGCTGCCCAATCTGACCGTTCCTGTCGCAGTCATCATCAACTCGAAAGCGGCACGGGCCAAGGCCACCGCTTCGGATCCCTGGGCCGCTGAGTTTCTGCACAAGACACCCTTGGGAAGCGGCGCGTTCAAGGTCGAGCGATGGGATGCGGGGCAGCAGCTGGTCTACGTCCGTAATGATGATTGGGCGGGCGGTCCGAAGCCTGCGCTACGGCGCGTCATCGTCCGCGAGGTGCCGTCCCTCGCGACCCGCCGCGCCCTGATCGAGCGCGGAGACGTCCAGTTGTCATTCCAGATTCCGAACAAGGACGCGAAGGAACTGGGGACCAACCGGAAGGTCAAGGTGACCGGCTCGCCGATCGACAATTGCCTGCATGTCGCTTGCCTGAACATGAATTTCGATCCGTTCAAGGACGCCAACGTTCGGAAGGCTGTGGCGATGGCGATTCCGTATGAGCAGATTTTCAATCAGGCGGCCTTTGGCCGTGGCGTACCGATGTGGGGCGCTTCGTCGGCCAAGCCAGTGGACATCAGCTGGCCGCAGCCCTTTCCCTACCGAACGAACCTCGACGAAGCAAGGGCCTTGCTCGGCAAGAGCGCGTTTGCGAAGGGCTTCGAGGTGCCGCTCTCCTACGACCTTGGGGAGGCGGATTGGTGTGAGCCGACAGCCTTGTTGATTCAGGAGAGCCTGGGCAAGATTGGCATCAAGGTGACGCTTGACAAGATTCCGGGGGCAAGCTGGAGAACCCGAGCGCTGATTGAGAAAAAGCTACCCTTTCTGCTCGAGAATTTTGGTGGCTGGCTCAACACGCCGTGCTACTACTTCTACTGGTCCTACATCAAGGGGGCGCTGTTCAATGCATCCAACTACGAGGACCCTCTAGTCAAGAAACTGGTCGACGAGACGCTGCACATGGAGCCGACCGACCCGGGCTATCGACCCCGCATCCTGCAGCTGATCGAGAAGGCCTTCGAGGATCTGCCTCGCATTCCGCTCTGGCAGCCGACGCTCGAATCTGCAATGGCTCCGAAACTGGACGGCTATACCTTCTGGTACCACCGCCAGATGGACGCACGATCCTTGAAGCTGTGAGGACGCTCGCGTCAGCGTGCGATTGCAGTCCCGACTTTTGAGCCGCCTGTCATGACCCGCCTGTCCATGATGATTCGCCGGATTGCTCAGGCGGTTCCGACCGTGTTCGGCATCATCGTGGTCACCTTCCTCATGACGCGTGCACTGCCCGGCGATCCGGCGGCCTTCTTCGCCGGACCGGCGGCCACTGAAGCGTCGATCGCAGAAATTCGAGCACAGCTGGGGCTGGATCAGCCGTTGTGGATCCAGTTTTCGCGCTATGTTCAGGCGCTGTCAACGGGTGATCTGGGCAAGTCCATTTCGACCGGGCAAGCGGTGACGGTTGATCTTGCGACCCGGCTCCCGGCCTCGATCGAGCTGACCCTGTTCGCCTTGCTGCTCTCCGTGGGGGTGGCTGTACCGCTGGGTGTCCTGGCCGCCACGCATCAGGATCGTTGGATCGATCAGCTCTGTCGGCTTGTCGTAACGGCGGGGGTCAGTCTGCCCACCTTCTTCACCGGACTGCTCCTCGTCTACTTCTTCTATTACCTCTTGGGCTGGGCCCCCATGCCTCTTGGGCGCCTCGATTTGCTCTCCGTGGCGCCGCCACACGTCACGGGAATGATGCTGATTGATGCGCCCCTTGCGGGCGAGTGGTCCACCGCGGGGTCAGCGCTTCGCCAGTTGCTGCTTCCCGCCGCGACCCTCGCGTTGTTCACCCTTGCGCCCCTTGCACGGATGACGCGGGCTGCGATGCTGCAGGCACTCGCATCCGAATACATCCGTACCGCTCGGGCCTGTGGCCTGTCCAGACGAAAGATTCTCTTTTCGTATGCCTTTCGAAATGCGCAGCTACCCGTCCTCACCACGCTCGGAATGGTGTTCTCCTTCACCTTGGGAGCCAATGTGCTGGTGGAGAAGGTGTTCAGCTGGCCGGGTATCGGCTCGTACGCGGTTGAAGCGTTGGTGAGTTCTGATTACGCGGCAGTGCAGGGGTTTGTTCTGGCCATGGCCATCCTGTTCGTGTTGCTGAATCTTATGATTGACCTGCTCTACACACTGATTGATCCCAGGGTGCGAATCGATGGCTGATCCGCTCAAGCGTTCACGCCTCGCTCATCTCCGTTATGTGATGGTGAGCAATCCGGTGACGATGCTGGCCTTCACCCTGTTTGCAGCGCTGATCGCTGTAGCGGTGTTCGGTCCCGCTCTGGTGCCCTTCGATCCGCTCGCCAGCTCGCCGGCGGGTTCCCTCAAACCGCCCAGTCTCACGCATTGGTTTGGGACCGATCAACTGGGGCGGGACGTTTTCTCGCGCGTCGTCGTTGCGACGCGTCTTGATCTGCTGATCTCGGTCGCAGCGGTCGCGCTCTCGTTCTTCGTTGGAACAGCGATCGGATCTGCTGCGGGATTCTGGGGGGGCTGGTTTGACAGTATCCTGGGGCGTCTGCTGGATACGATCATGGCGTTTCCGCTCTTCGTCCTGGCAATGGGCATCGTTGCCGCATCGGGCAACACCATTGAAAACGTTGTGATCGCAACGGCCATCATC
>JBDLRB010000288.1:0-5812 GCA_039800205.1 Pseudomonadota bacterium
CGCATTCAAAGCGTTCCGAAAGCGCTGCGATCACCTCCCGGAGCCAGCCCTCGAGACGAGAAGACGAAGCCCCCTCCGGAGGGGGCGAATGACATGGGAGCGTGTTGACCTCCCAAGGCACGACCAGCGGACTGCGCTCACGCATGCGTTCGGCGAGCGCATCAAGCGCCTGCAATTGCGCCATCAAGCCAAACGCTCGACCGGTGTCCCTTGACGCACGCATCCAGGCCAACCGATCAAGGGGTTCATCGCTCTCAATCAGCTGAATGCAGCGTGCCAGTTCGGCCAGCGGGCGGTGCGCAAACGCATCCACCAGATCATCGCAGCGCGTTGCGCCTGACTGGACTGCGGCGCGCAGCAGTCGGGCACTGGAAACACATCGCTCCAGATAGCGGCCAAACCAGAACAGATCCTCCGCGACTCGAGCGGGGAGCGGGAGGGCGTCGCTCCTAGAAGCGTCATCGCGCGGATCCATGAAGGGCCGCCCAACGGCCGTCACGCCGGGCAGGATCCGGTATCCGTCTGGGGTAGCGAGCGCGAAAACCCGTATCGCGGCGAGATCGGTCGCGCTCTCATGAGCGTGCAGGATCAGATCCTCGCCCAGCATGCGGCGAGCCAGGTCGGGCAGAAAAGGCATGATCGCCCCAGACTCCAGACATCCGGATCCGAGCGCATTTGCAATCAAGACGGTCCCCCGCCGAGAACAATCGACGAGACCGGCCACCCCTTGGAGCGAGTCGCTGCGAAGACTGATGGGGTCACAGCACACATCATCCATCTGTCGCACGATCGCGTGTACCCGCCTGAAGCCGCCCAGCGCCTTCAACCAGACCCGGCCCTCAAACACGGTGAGATCACGTCCTTCGACCAGCGGGCATTCAAGCAGCCGGGCGAGGAGCGCGTGCTCGCTGAAGGCTTCGGTGCTCGGGCCGGGACTCAGCACAACGCAAAGCGGCGGGCCGTCGCCCTCAGCACGGTCCAGCCCCAGGAGCGCCTTCAGCGCGCTGACCGCGTCTGTGGTCGAATCGATTGTCAGAGACCGCGAGGCGGTCGTGCGGGCCGGCTGGGCGCGGGGCCGCCCGGCCAGGGCTCGGCCGAGGCCGGGCGGGGCCTGCGTCCAGTCGGCCCTGACCCGCCAAGAGCCATCGGCCCTGCGGACCAGATCGGCCGCGTAGCAGTGCAAGCGGGTTCCACCCGGCACGCGGCCCCCCTGGAGGGGCAGGAGATAGCCCGAATTCCCAAAAAAGAGTGCGGGCGGCAGAGCGCCCGACTTCAGCAAGGTCTGCGCGCCGTAGAGATCATCGAGGATCCGATCGAGCAGTCGGGCGCGCTGCACGATGCCCGCCTCGATCACCGACCAGTCCTCAACAGGGTCCGAAATGGGCCCCGGATCGAACGGCTCGGGCGGATCAGACGCGATGGACTTCACTCGGCTCAAGCGGTCCGCGCGCCCGCAAAGTAGTGGGCACTCAACTCGTCATGAATTCGCGCCAGATCGGCCTGGATGGCGTCCATGTATTCGTGCCGCAGTGCGGGCGAGACGCCTGCCAGGCGCATGCCAGCCAGTCGACGCTGGGCAATCCGCAGGGCGCGTGAGGGTTCGGCCTGGCGCGGCAATTGACTCAGGCCGTCGTCAAGACGATCAAGGCAGAAGCGAACCGTTCTTGGAAAATGAGGGTCTTTTAACAGAAAATCGACAACACTCGAATCATGGATCTGGACCGAAACGTGTCTGCGGTACATCTCGTAGGCGCTCAGTGACTTGAGCACCCCGATCCAGAGCAGCGCAATCGAGGGGGCGTCCTGCGTGGCTTGGCGCGGCATCAGCACTGCGGCGTTGATGTCGACGATCCGCGTGGTCATGTCCGCCCGCTCGAGATGACGACCCAGCACCATGAAGGTATGGGCCACATCGTGGCTCATGCAATCCGTGATCAAGCCCACGATCGCCTGCCGGCGCTCGATCAACTCATCCAGCAGGTTGATCCGCTCGGCGCGCCCCATTGACTGGCGGGACGCGCGATTCATGAACAGGTAGAGCGAGTTGATCCGCTCCCACGCAACGCGAGGCAGCACTTCCCGGAGCGTGCGGCAGTTTTCTCTCGCAAAGCGGACTGAAGAGATCACCGAGCCTGGATTCTGGGCGTCGGTGATCAGGAAACGCATGATGCTGGCTTCATCGGTGCCGCCTCCCGAAGCCTCAAAGCGCTCGTCCAACCCGGCCACGCGAATCAGCACATCCCAGCCAAACGAGGCGTTTCGGGGCAGATCCAGCAAGACCTGAGTGGTGGCGCTGATCAGGCGGGCCGAACTCTCGGCCCGCTCAAGGTAGCGGGCCAGCCAGTACAGGTTTTCGGCGACTCTTGACAGCATTCAGGCCCCCAGGTCCACGATCCAGGTGTCCTTGCTTCCGCCCCCCTGAGAGGAGTTGACCACCAGAGACCCTTCTCTCATGGCCACCCGCGTGAGCCCACCAGTGGTGACGTACAGACTGTCCGACTGAAGAACGAACGGCCGCAGATCGAGATGGCGAGGGGCCAGTCCCTGCTCGTCGATCAGTGTCGGCGCGGTCGAGAGCAGCAGCGTCGGCTGTGCCATAAAGTTGCGCGGATCGGCCCGTACGCGCTCGGCACAGGCGTCACGCTCTTGCTGCGTCGCCCGCGGTCCGATCAGCATGCCGTAACCGCCCGATTCGTTGGCAGGCTTGACGACCAGCTTGTCGAGGTTGGCCAGTACATAGTCACGATCGCGATCATGCATGCAAAGATAGCTGGGGACGTTCGGGAGGATGGCGTCCTCGTCGAGGTAGTAACGAATAAACTGCGGAACATAGGCATACACGACCTTGTCGTCCGCAACCCCCGCGCCCGGCGCATTCGCCACGCCCACGTTGCCTTTTCGCCAGGCTCGCATCAGGCCGCTGACGCCCAACACGGAATCGGGCCGGAACGCCTCGGGATCCAGGAAATCGTCGTCGATCCTGCGATAGATGACATCGACTCGCCGCAATCCGTCCACCGTCTTCATGTAGACCATGTCATCGGCGCCGACGATCAGGTCGCTGCCTTCGACCAGCACAGCCCCCATCTGCTGCGCGAGATAGCTGTGCTCAAAGTAGGCGGAATTGAAGATGCCCGGGGTTAATACAGCGATGACCGGCCGATCGCCCGGACGGGGCGATAAGGCCGCCAGCGTCTGATGCAGTCGCGTCGTGTAGTCATCCACAGGCAGGATGTCGCACACCTCGAACATTTCCGGGAACAGCCGCTTCATCAGGCCGCGGTTCTCGAGCATGTAGGACACGCCCGAGGGCACACGCAGGTTGTCCTCGAGCACGTAGACCGTACCGTCGCGATCACGCACCAGATCGGTGCCGCAGATATGCGCCCAGACACCGAACTGGGGCGCGTGCCCCACACACTGTGGACGGAAATTTCGTGAGCCCTGCAAGACCTCACGCGGAAAGATCCCGTCTCGAACGATGCGCTGGTCGTTGTAGATGTCGTGGATGAAACAGTTGAGGGCGGTCAGCCGCTGCTTCAGTCCCGCCTCGATCCGGCGCCATTCATCGAGCGGCAAGACCCGCGGAATCACGTCAAACGGCCAGGCCCGATCGATGTTCTCACCGTCGCTGTAGATCGTAAAGGTGATACCCATCGTCATGATCGCCGCATCCACCGAGGCCCGGCGCTCGCGCAGCACGGCTGGATCCAACCGGGTCAGATAGTCGAACAGCGCCCGGGCCGCCGGCCGGGGCGTGCCGCCCGATTCGATCAATTCGTCAAAGGCATCGCCCGACGAGTAAAGAGAGGGGTTGATGATCATCCGCGTGTCCTTGTTCTACTCAAGGAAGCAATAAGCATGCGCACTGAAGGATTGAGGCTGCCTCATCGAATCCCCGTGTGCCATGAATCGATCGGTCAACCCGCAGTGCGATCAGTCGGTCCCGGCCCGGAGATAGGGACGCACCCACTCCAGGCCCGCCGAGGTTGCGCCGGCCGGCCGATACTCGCAGCCGATCCATCCCAGATAGCCGAGCGTATCAAGACGCGCGAACAAGGCCGGATAAGCCACCTCGCCACGATCAGGCTCATGGCGGTCCGGAACCCCGGCAATCTGTACGTGTCCAATCCCCTGAATATGTCGCTCCAGTCTGCGCATCAGATCACCTTCCATGATCTGACAATGGTAAAAGTCCATCTGCACCTTGAGGTGGGGTGAACCGATCTCGTCGACGATCTCGTGCGCCTGCTGCTGATAGTTCAGAAAATAGCCTGGCATGTCGCGGGTGTTGATCGGCTCGATCAAGAGCGTCAGTCCCTCATCGGCCGCAACGCGCACGGCCGACTGCAGATTCGTCACATAGGTGGCTCGGGCGAGATCCGCGGACACGCCGGGGACGTGGCGACCCGCCATCACGTGCAGACTGCGACATCCCGTTGCCTGAACGTACGGCAGTGCGTCCCGAAGCCCACGCATGAACTCGGCCTCTCGCCCGGGGTGACAGGCCATGCCGCGTTCTCCGCTGGTCCAATCGCCGGGCGGCAGATTGAAGAGCACCTGCTTCAGGCCATGGTGACGCAGACGCGCGCCGATCTCATCGGGATCGAACTCGTAGGGAAATAGAAACTCGACGGCCTCAAAGCCATCCGATGCTGCGGCCCCAAACCGATCAAGAAAGGCATGCTCGGCGTACATCAAGGAAAGATTGGCGGCAAATCGCGGCATTGCGTGTCAACTCCAGAGGTTTGGGGGGCGGGCCACGAGGACATTGTCGCCGATCATGGAAACCGTACAGCGGGGCGACCGCCTTGACGAATCTTTCGTCCGGAGACGGCCTTGGCGCATCGTCGTCAAGGCTGCGAGGCCCCCCGCCGGCCATGCTTGAACCGTCCAAGCCTTCATCGGGGAACGAGCATGACAACCCAAGGAAAAAAGCCTGCCCGCAGTCATCGTGGCGTACGCCAGCTCGCGTTATGGAGTGTGCTCGCACTGCTGGGCCTCGCGCTGGGCGTCGTGCTCGCCGATTGTGGCGGAGCACGCAACAACACGAACAACCACACGAAACCCGCCGACCTGGCCTCGGCGAACGGTACAAGTACGGCCCTGCAGGGCGCTGCAGTCGTCGCGTCGAGCGCTGTGAACACGCCCCTGCCCGTTCCGCTCTACGGCGTGACGATTGACGACATCAGCGAGTTACCTTTGATCGTCGACTCACTCAAGCGACTCGCCCGCAAGCCGACCGCACGCATTGTCTTCGACGAGACCGTTGGGCCCGCTTACTACCGAAAGCCCGCAATCGCCCTCTCAGAGGTGGCTTACCTGATGGGCGAGGTGCTCGACTCCGCCTACGTACGACGGGTGAGCGTCAACAATTACCTGCGACGCACCACCCGGTACCTTGATTCGATGGCCGAAATCATTCACATCTGGGAAGTCGGCAACGAGGTCAATGGCGAGTGGTTGGGGAAGACGGCAGACGTCGTTGCGAAAATCAGCGGCGCCTACGACCTGGTGAAGGCGCGGGGCAAGGTCGCTGCGCTGACCCTCTACTACAACGAGGACTGCTGGGCGCGCCGTTCAAACGAAATGTTCACCTGGGCTCAGGCCAATATTCCGGAGCGGATGAAACGCGGACTCGACTATGTCCTGATCAGTTATTACGAGGAAGACTGCAACGACCTGAAGCCCGACTGGCCGGCGGTCTTTGCGAGGCTGGCCACACTCTTTCCGAATTCGCGGATCGGGTTCGGGGAAGTCGGCAGCAGCGACCCGGGCCGCAAGGCCGAACTGCTGACCCGCTACTACACGA
>JBDLRB010000289.1:0-16902 GCA_039800205.1 Pseudomonadota bacterium
AGGCGGAGGGGGTTCGGGCTTTGGGGGCGGCGCGGGCGGAACGGGCTCAGGCGGCGGCGTCCACAATTCGGCGCTGACGGCGGCGGGTTCGGAGGTTTTCCAGTTGATGCCGACGACCAGGAAGAAGATCAGCGCGCCATGGATGGCAAGCGCGAGCGACAGCGACAGCCCGGTCTTGCGGTTGCCGGACGGCGGCGTCTTGGCTGTCCGCGTCTCGGACAGCAGCGAAGGGGGCGAGTCCGTCGTCGAATCCCGTTCTGTCATCATTTGGAACGACTACCCTCGCTGCCTGCCGGCTTGACCATCAGACCGACCCGGCCCACATTCATTTTCTGCAGTCGATCCATCACATCGATGATCGCCTCGTAGCGGACCTGGCGATCGCCGCTGATGACCACGGGCAGCTTGTCCCCGCCAACGGCCAGGATCGCATCGCGCAGGTCAGGCAGGCCCACCGTCCGCTCACTGGACTCGCCGGCGTTGCGGCTTTTGACGTTCAGGTCGCCATTGGCGGCCACGATTACCTCGATGAAAGCTTCCGGGCGGGTATTCGACCGACCCGTGCTCGGGAGATCGATGACGCCCGGAGGCATCATCGGTGCGGTGACCATGAAGATCACCAGGAGCACAAGCATCACGTCGATGTAGGGCACAACGTTGATCTCGCTGACGGGTCGTCGACGCTTCCCACCGCGATTGCCGGATTGAACCGATGCCATGGCGTACTCCGAGCCACTCAGCGCGCGCGGCGTTGCAGGATATTGGAGAATTCTTCGATGAAGGTATCGAAGCGCGTGGACAGTCGATCCAGGTCGGCTGAAAAACGGTTGTAGGCCACAAAGGCCGGAATGGCTGCGAACAGGCCGATCGCGGTGGCAACCAGCGCCTCGGCAATGCCGGGCGCAACCGCCGCGAGCGTGGCCTGCTGAACATTGGCCAGACCGCGAAATGAGTTCATGATGCCCCAGACCGTTCCGAACAGTCCGATGTAGGGACTGACCGAGCCCGCCGAGGCCAGAAACGGCACGCTGGATTCGAGTGCGTCGATCTCGCGTTGATAGGCTGCGCGCATGGCCCGCCGCGAACCATCGACCATGGCGACGACATCGCCTGGTTTTTGCTGGCGGGCCTTCAGGAACTCGCCCATTCCGGCCTCGAAGATCCGCGCGAGTGAGCCGTGATCCTTGCTCTTGTCCTGGACGGTCTGAAACAGCGCGCCGAGATCCCGGCCCTGCCAGAAGTCGGATTCGAATCGCTCGGTCGCGCGTTTGGCGGCGCGCAACGTGAAGACCTTACGGAAAATGACCGTCCACGAAGCGACCGAAATGGCGACCAGAAGCGCCATCACCAGCTGCACCAGAAGGCTGGCCTGTTGAACCAGCGAAAGAATCGACATGTCATTGTGCATCGCCGCTGAACTCCTCGGAATCGATTGGGGCGAACGTCGTGCGGATACGATCGTGCAGGAAAGCGGGCAGGGCTCTCGCCCGTCCGGTTTGATGGTTGACCACGGCGACCCTCACGCGTGCCGTGACCAGCGGATCATCCTGTCCAGGCAGGTATGCCCGATGGTTCAACTGGATGGAGGCCTTGCGCAATTCGGCCACCGCCAGGTCGATCTGAATCAGGTCATCGAGCCGTCCGGGGCGAAGATACTCGATCTGGAGATCCCGCACCACGAATCCCAGTCCCGACTCCCGGGCCCATTCAGCCTGCGAGACGCCCAGTGAGCGTAGCCAATCGGTCCGGCAGCGCTCAAAAAAGCGAAGCCAGCTTGCGTGATACACGATGCCTCCGGCATCGGTATCTTCGAAGTAGATCCGGATCTGCTGGGTGAATCCAGGGGGCATGAGATCGGTGTGCTGAGCGATGAAGACTGTTTTCAGAGCAGGCGCCAGAGGCCCAGGGCCGCGAGGCCCGCCAGGGCCAGTGCAAGCACGGCCCGCCACAGGCCCTGGCGCCGATAGGTGCTCCAGTCGAAGCGCTCGGCGAGGATCAAGGCGATCAGGAAACCCGCGGCGAGTCCACCCAGGTGGGCCCCATTGTCGACGACGCCCGAGGTCAAGCCAAAGAGGAGCGCGACCCCGATGAACACAAGCAGAGAGCGCCTGAGCGGCGCGGCGAGCGCTGCGGGCAGTCGCTGACGCTGGCTGACCAGTGCGGCCAGCAGGGCGCCAATCACCCCGAAAATCGCACCCGACGCGCCGACCGATACGGCAACACGTCCGGCAAAAAACAGGCTGGCGAGCGAGCCGAAGAGGCCCGCCAGAACATAGATCAGCAGGAATTGCAGATTGCCATAAAAGCGCTCGGCCACGCGTCCCACATCCCAGAGCGCCCACATGTTGAAGGACAGATGGATGATGCCGGCGTGCAGTACGGTCGCAGAAACCAGCCGCCAGGGCTGCCCGCGCGTCTCCTGCAAGCGATTGCCGCCCCAGTGCAGCAGCTCTGCACCCGACGGCGACAGCGGGCTCAGTCCGTCCCCGAGCATCACCAGCCAGACCAGCAGATTGATCGCAATCAGCGTAGGCGTCACCCAAAGCCGCGGGGTTGCCTGCTGCAACCGGTACAGGAACTCCTCACTCACTTCGGGCGTCCCAGAGATCGGGCGTCCGTCCGCCGGGCGCTGCCAGCCCGAAGTGTTGCCAGGCTGCCGGGGTGGCCACCCGTCCGCGCGGGGTGCGCTGGATGAAGCCCTGCTGAATCAGATAGGGCTCGAGCACATCTTCGATCGTGTCCCGCTCCTCGCCAATTGCGGCGGCGATGTTGTCCAGGCCGACCGGCCCACCGCCGAAGCGTTCGATCATCGCCTGCAGGAGTTTCCGGTCCATCAGATCAAAGCCAATCGGGTCGACATCAAGCATGCGCAGCGCGGCATCGGCCACCGCTCGGTCGATCTGCCCCGCAGCCTTGACCTCGGCGTAGTCGCGCACGCGCCGCAGCAGGCGGTTGGCGATGCGGGGGGTGCCGCGGGATCGACGTGCGATCTCGATTGCACCGTCATCGGAAATCGCTGCACCGAGGAGCTGCGCCGACCGACTGACGATACGCGTCAACTCATCCACTTCGTAGAATTCGAGCCGCGAAACAATACCGAAACGATCGCGCAATGGATTGGTCAGCATCCCCGCACGGGTGGTGGCGCCCACCAGCGTGAAGGGCTGAAGGTCGAGCTTGATCGAGCGCGCGGCCGGCCCCTCGCCGATCATGATGTCGATCTGGTAATCCTCGAGCGCCGGGTACAGGATCTCTTCGACCACCGGGGACAGACGATGGATTTCGTCGATGAAAAGGACATCGTTTCGTTCGAGTCCGGTCAGCAGTGCGGCCAGGTCGCCCGGCTTTTCGATGACGGGCCCGGAGGTCTGGCGCATCTTGACGCCCATTTCTGCAGCGATGATGTGTGCGAGGGTGGTCTTGCCGAGTCCGGGCGGCCCGAAGAGCAGCAGATGGTCAAGCGGCTCGCCCCGCGCGCGCGCGGCGGCGATGAAGATTTCGAGTTGCTCGCGAATCTTGCGCTGACCGACATAGTCGGCCAGGGTGCGGGGTCTGAGGGCCCGCTCGACCACCTCCTCGGTCGGCGGACTCGATGCGGCAGAAACCAGGCGATCATGCTCGATCATCGGTCAGGCCTTACCCAGATGTTTCAAGGCCTGACGGATGCCATCGGTGACCGACAGACCGGGCTCGAGCTTTCGGATGGCCGCGTTGGCCTCGCGATCGGAATAACCGAGCGACACCAGCGCCCGCAGCACGTCGTCGCTTGATGTGTCGCCGGGCAGGGCGCTGGCCGGCGGAGCCGAAACGGCCCCGAGCTTGCCTTTCAGTTCGAGCAGCAGACGTTCGGCCGTCTTGCGACCGATGCCCGGGATCTTGATCAGGCGACCCACTTCCTGCGAGGCGATGGCGGACGCAAATTCGGCGACGGACAAGCCCGACAGGACTGAGAGCGCCGTACGTGCGCCGACGCCCGAGATCCGGATCAACTGGCGGAAGGTCTCTCGTTCGGCGGCGGTAAGAAAGCCATAGAGCGTCTGCGCATCCTCACGGACGATGAATTCGGTGAGCAGCACAACGTGCGCACCAGCCTCGGGAAGGTCGTAAAACGTACTCATGGGTACGTCGACCTCATAGCCCACCCCCCCCACATCGATCAGGACGGTTGGGGGGGATTTTTCGAGCAGGGTACCGCGCAGTCGGCCGATCATGGCGAGATGTTACCGTAGCCGGCCCCGGCGCGATCGGGCGCCGCTGCGCGCGACCTGCTGGAGCAGGCCCGCGCGTCCGAGCTCGCTGGCCATCCGCGCGGAGTGGGCATGACAGATCGCGCAGGCGAGGGCGTCAGCGGCGTCCGCCGAGGGCTCGCCCGGGAGTTTCAACAAACGGGTGACCATGGCCTGAATCTGCGTTTTACTGGCCCGGCCGTACCCGACGACTGCTTGCTTGACCTGCAGCGCCGTGTACTCGTGTACGACGATGTTCCGGGTTGCGAGTGTGGTCAGTGCGGCGCCTCGGGCATGCCCAAGAGCGAGCGTCGCCTGCGGGTTGACATTCACGAAGACGATCTCGACCGAGGCCAGGTCAGGGTTCGTGCTGGCAATCACTTCGCCCAGGCCATCGTGAATCACCTTGAGCCGGGTCGCGAGCGCACCGTCCGGGACCCGAATCACACCGCTGGCCACGTAGGTCGCGAGGGGTCCCTGCACATCGATCACACCAAATCCCGTTCGCCGCAATCCGGGGTCGACGCCAAGGATTCGCATGGTGCAGGGCGCGTCGTTCGGGGGGGCGGGGAGCGGTACGCTCAGTGCCTGAAGTGCCGAACGCCCGTGAAGACCATCGCGATACCGTACTCGTCAGCGGCCGCGATCACTTCCTCGTCGCGTACCGAACCGCCTGGCTGGATGATGGCCGATGCGCCCGCTTGTGCGAGGACGTCGAGCCCGTCGCGAAACGGGAAGAAGGCATCCGACGCGACCACTGAACCTGCGAGCGACAGCCCCGCCGCGTCCGCCTTGATCGATGCGATACGTGCCGAGTCGAGGCGACTCATCTGACCCGCGCCAATACCGAGCGTCATTCCGCGACCGCAATAGACGATCGCATTGCTCTTGACGAATTTTGCGACCCGCCATGCGAACATCAGATCGCGAAGCTGAGCGGCATCGGGTTGCGTGCGCGTCACGATTTTCAGTTGATCTTCACGCAGCACATGGTTGTCCGCGGTCTGGACCAGAAGACCCGAACCCACCCGCTTCACGTCCATCGCATTCAATCCCCGCGACCAGGCATCGTCGCCACCCGGCGGCAGGTCGATCTGCAAGAGTCGAACGTTCGCCTTGCCGCGGAGCACTTCGAGGGCGTCGGTGCCGAACCCGGGGGCAATCAGGACTTCGACGAATTGTTTCGAGACCGCCTCGGCCGCGCGACGGTCAACGGGTCGGTTGAACGCGATGATGCCGCCGAAGGCCGAGGTGGGATCGGTCTTGAAAGCCTTCTGATAACAGTCCAGCGCATCGGTGCCCACGGCGACCCCGCACGGGTTCGCATGCTTCACGATGACGCAGGCTGGATCGTCGAAGGTCTTGACGCATTCCCACGCTGCATCCGCATCGGCGATGTTGTTGTAGGAGAGTTCCTTGCCATGCAGTTGACGCGCGGTGACCAGTGAGCCCGGGGCCGGGCTCAGATCACGGTAAAAGGCGGCCTCCTGGTGCGGATTTTCGCCATAACGGAGGTCTTGCAGTTTGACGAATCGGCTGTTGGCCTGCCCGCCGAAACGGGCGTGGCTGCCGTCGGGCTGGATTCTGGAGAGCCAGTCGCTGATCGCGCCGTCGTAGTTGCTGATCCGGTTGAAGGCCGCAACGGCCAGCGTGAAACGCGTCGCATCGCTCAGCTCCCCGTGGGCGCGGAGTTCTTCGATCGCGCCGGCGTACTGCGCAGGGTCGGTCAGCACCCCGACCCCCTGCCAGTTCTTGGCTGCGCTGCGGACCATGGCGGGTCCGCCGATGTCGATGTTCTCGATCGCATCCTCGAGGGTACAGTCGGGGCGCGCGACGGTCGCTTCAAACGGGTAGAGGTTGACGACCAGCAGGTCGATGGTGCTGATTTCATGCTCGGCGAGGGCTGAAAGGTGCCCGGGCTGATCGCGACGCGCGAGCAGGCCGCCATGGATCTTCGGATGCAGGGTCTTGACCCGGCCATCAAGCATTTCGGGAAACCCGGTGTGGTCGGCCACCTCGATCACGGGCAGGCCCGCCTCGGCCAGTGCGCGCGCCGTTCCTCCGGTGGAAAGCAGGCGCACGCCCATCTGGTGCAGTGCGCGAGCCAGATCGAGCAGACCCGTCTTGTCCGAGACACTGAGCAGCGCTTGACGAACCGATTGCATTGAGACACTCCGTGCGGGGCGGCGCGACGCCGCGGTCGATGGGATGTTCTTCAGACCGGACGGCCGGCGTCCAGCAGGCCGTGGGCGATGAGCTTCTTGCGCAAGGTGTTGCGATTGATGCCGAGGATTTCGCTTGCGCGAAGTTGATTGCCCTGGGCTTCGCGCATGACGACTTCAAGCAGGGGGCGTTCGACAGCGAGAATCACCATGTCATAGACCTGCGCAGCGGGCTGGCCGTCCAGGTCCCGGAAATAGTCGTCCAGGCTGCGGGCGATGACTTCGGCGATGCTTTGAGACGTGCTCATGGCTCGGATGCCTCCGCCAGCCAACGGGCGATCGCATTCAACTGTTGATCGGCGGTTTCGAGCTGATAAAAGTCCTGGAGGAAGGCGTCGGCGCCGGCCCATCGGCCCACATACCAGGCGACGTGTTTGCGTGCCGTACGAACGCCGCGGGGCTCGCCGTGAAACTCATAGTGATCAAGCAGGTGATCGCGCAGCAACGTGGCGAGTTCGGTGCGCGATGGCTCGGCCTGTAGCGTCCCGTCTTCCAGAAAGCGATCGATCTGACCATAGAGCCAGGGGCGACCCAGACCCGCCCGTCCGATCATCACTGCATCGGCGCCGGTCTCGATCAGTACGTCGCGGGCGCGCTCGGCGGAATCGATATCGCCATTGGCCACAACCGGCACGCCCACCGCAGCTTTCACTTCAGCGATCGTCCGGTATTCGGCCTGCCCGGCGAACCCGCATGCACGGCTGCGACCGTGCACGGTGATCATCGCGGCGCCGGCCTGCTCGGCCTGACGGGCAAGCCGAACGGCGTTTCGCGCGTCGGGATGGGGACCGGTCCGCATCTTGACGGTGACCGGAATATCAACGGCACGGGCCACGGCGTCGATGATGCGCAGGGCAAGGGCCTCGTTGGCCATCAGGGCGGAGCCCGCTTGTACGTTGCACACCTTCTTGGCCGGGCAGCCCATATTGATGTCGATGACTTGCGCACCGCGATCGAGGTTGTAGCGTGCTGCGTCGGCCATCATCTCGGGATCCGCCCCGGCAATCTGCACGGCGATGGGTTCGGGCTCGCCGCGATGATCGATCCGGCTTGAGGTCTTGGCCGTGTGTCTGAGCGCCGGATTGGATGAGGCCATTTCGGACACGGCATACCGCGCCCCCAGGCGCTTGCACAATTGGCGGAAGGGCCGGTCCGTCACGCCGGCCATTGGGGCGACGAAGACGCGGCTCGGGATGGTGTGGGCGCCGAGGTTCATTGCCGGGGATTTTACCGAAACGATTCCGGCGGGCGAAATTCGATGCCCCGCTCAGAGCGTGCGAAGGCCGTGCGTGAACAGTGAGCGAGCGCTTGCCCTGAGGGATGAACTCAGTTCGAGCGAGGCGAGCGCGATCGACTGGATCGGATTGAGCAGTGACTGTCTGGGCAGACTGGCGAGCGCGTCGGTGATCGCGATCATCGTGTGTCGATCGACTCGACGGCGTTCACAGAAATCATCCAGTACCCCGTCGATGCCGTCGCCTTGAGTCTGGCCGCGGGCACGGGTGGATCCTCGGCCGTGCCCAACGCCCGCTTGCCAATCGCCCAGGCATCGCGCGAGCACCCACGCATCGCGCAGCCCGAGATTGAGCCCCTGGCCGGCGACCGGGTGCAGCGTCTGGGCCGCATTGCCGATCGCAACGGTCAGGGGGTCGATCCGCAGGGGCCGATATTGCCGCCTGACGGGCGTCGAAAAACGTGGCCCGTCGACGTGAATCCGACCCAGCGCCGGTCCGAAGGCCCGCATCAGTTCCCGGTCGAAAGCGGGCGCAGAAAGCGTCCGTCGGTGTTCGGCTGTCTCGGTCGGGGCGCACCAGACGAGCGCGCGGCGCCGGCCGGTCGGATCGGGTAAGGGCAAGAGTGCGAGCGGACCGTCATCGGTGAAGCGTTCCCAGGCTCGACCGGTCGAGCCCCGCTCGACGATCACTTCGGCAATCAGCGCTGACTGTCCGAAGTCGCGCACGGTGCCCCCCTGGGCCTCGCCATCTGCGATCACCCGAACCTGTGGGCCGTACATCGCGCCGGGGCCCGCGGCCCAGGCGTTGTCGGCCGCAGGGCGATTTGACCGGGCACGATTCAGCGCATGACGCAGGCTCTGGTGCAGGGTGACATAGCGCAGCACGGCACCGAGACAGGACGGACCCTCCGGCTCGGGCGTGATCAGCGTGCGACCCAGAGCGCCCGCTCGGAGGATGGCCACGGAATCGATCGCTACGGTCCCATCCGTTGCCGCCCGAAGCCCCCGAGGGTCAAATTCGGGGACATGCGGAGCAAGCAATTCCAGGCTGCCGCGCGACAGGGCAATTGCTCGCGCGCCCAGCCAATCGGGCAGCGTGTCGGCAGGGTGTTCAGCATCGATCTGCTCGGCACTGAAGCCCTCGCGCAGCAGAAAGAGCGCGAGCGCCGCCGCGACCGGGCCCCGGCCTTCGATCCGAACGGTCAGGGCCAAGATCAGCCCCGCATCAGAGCTTCGATGGCCTGGGCATCCTTGGGGACTTCGGCCGTCAGGATCTCACAGCCCTGAGCCGTCACCAGCGCATCGTCCTCGATCCGGATACCAATGTCGTGAAAATGTCCGGGAAGGTCGTCGGCGGCTCGAACGTAGAGGCCCGGCTCGATGGTCAGCACCATGCCGGGCTGCAGGACGCGCCATGGACGATTGGACCCGCCGTCTGGCCCGATCGGTTCCCGATAATCTCCGCAGTCGTGCACATCCATCCCCAGC
This sequence comes from Pseudomonadota bacterium, assembly GCA_039800205.1. Lineage (GTDB taxonomy): Bacteria > Pseudomonadota > Gammaproteobacteria > Burkholderiales > Burkholderiaceae_E > SYIM01. The sequence goes on from JBDLRB010000289.1 coordinate 9,171, forward strand.
CAGTGGCTGGTTCGATGCATGTAGAACCGACGATAGCTTCCCGATTCGATCGCCTGATCGAGCGGCCCGGAGATCAGGCCGCAGTCGATCAGGCCTTGGGCCAGGACCCGTACTGCGGCATCGTGCGGTTCGTTGAAGTGCGCACCCGCCCGGGTGACCGCGATCGCTGCCTTCTGGGCTTCGAGCACGATGTCATAGAGCACGCGCTGCGGGCCGGTAAACCGTCCGTTGACCGGGAAGGTTCGGGTGATATCCGAGGCATAGCCCGCGAGTTCGCAGCCGGCGTCGATCAGCAGGAGATCGCCATCGCGCATCTTCGCGTCATTGGCCCGGTAGTGCAGCACGCAGGCGTGACGCCCGCTCGCGACGATCGATCCGTAGGCGGGCGAGGGTGCGCCGCATCGTGTGAATTCGTGCAGCAGCTCCGCTTCGATCTCGAATTCGAAACGGCCGGGCGCGCAGAACGACATCGCCCGTCTGTGAGCGGCGGCCGAGATCTGCGCGGCCCGACGCATGAGGTCGACTTCGTACGCGTCTTTCAGCAGGCGCATGTCATCGATGATCTTGCGTACATCCCAGATCGCATCGGGGACGCTGACGCCCAGTCGAGCCCTCGACCGGACCGTGTCGAGCCAGCGGCTGGTGTGCGCGTCGTGGGCGCCACCGACCTGAGTGAACACGGCCCGCGCGTCAGCGATGAGGGCGGGCATTTCTGCCTCGAGTTGATCCGTGCTCAGGCTTCGATCGAAACCAAAGTGGCTGCGCGCCTGCTCTGGTCCGTAACGGTAGCCATCCCAGATTTCGCGCTCTTCGTCTTTCGCCCGGCAGAAGAGCGTCGATTCATGACCCGTTGCGTCCACCCGGAGAACCAGGGTGGCTTCGGGCTCGGTGAATCCGGTGAGGTAGTAAAAGTAGCTGTCCCACCGGTAAGGGTAGTGACTGTCGCGGTTGCGGGCGACTTCGGGCGCGGTGTGCACGATGACGATGCCACCGCCGCGTGCACGAACCGATTCGGCGAGCTGGCGACGGCGAGAGGCGTAGGGTTCCATCAGGGGTCCTCGATCAATGGGGTCGACGGGCAAATTGAGCGTTCAGGGTCGCCAGCCGGTGTGGTGTGCCGACGTCGGTCCAGTGTCCGGTATGCAACTCGGCCCCGGCCCGGCCGATCCGGGCAGCGTGCTCAAGCAGCGGAGCGAGCCGCGCGGGCTCGCCATCGGGGAGTCTTTCGAACAACTGCGGGCGGTAGAGGCCGACGCCGCTGAAGGTGAGACGGGGCTGCTCCGGTGCGACCGGCTGAGGCAGCAGTCGGCCCGATTCGAGGCCGAAGTCACCCTGCGGGTGATGTTCCGGATTCGGCACCATGACACACCAGCAGTCAAGCTCGGCCGCACACATCTGCCGCGCAATGGTATGGGCCCGCCCAAAATCGAAGTCGGTGTGAATATCGCCGTTCACGACCAGAAACGGATCGCTGCCCAGACGTTCGAGGGTGTGACGGATGCCTCCCGCCGTTTCGAGTGCCTGGGGTTCCGGCGAGTAGTGGATGTCCAGACCCCAGCGGTGTCCATTCCCGAGCGCGCGTTCAATCATCCCGCCCAGATGGGCGTGATTGATCACGACCTGCCGGATGCCCGCCCGCGCGAGCGCTTCGAGGTGCCACACGATCAGGCTGCGGCCGCCCACCTCGAGGAGGGGTTTCGGGCATTGATCGGTCAGCGGCCGCATGCGCTCTCCGCGTCCCGCTGCAAGAATCATCGCGCGCATGCGGGCCGGTCGCCTGAGCGTTCAGAAACTGTAGCCACTGGACTGCGAGACCTCTTCAACGGATTCGAGGATGCGCTGCAAGCCCGACAAGTCGCGGTAACGCCGTACGGTCGCCAGCGTGTACCCGAGGACCCGTGGGAGGTCGGCCAGATAGCGGGTCTTGCCGTCACGATGGGCCAGACGGGCAAAGATACCCAGTACCTTCAGGTGCCGCTGCAGGCCCATCCATTCGAAGGCCTTGTAAAACTCGCCGAAGTCTTCTCCGACCGGCAACTCAGCCGCTCGAGCGGCCTGCCAGTACCGAATCGCCCAGTCGATCTGGCGATCCTCTGGCCAGTCGATGTAGGCATCGCGCAGGATCGACACCAGATCGTAGGTGATGGGCCCATGCACCGCATCCTGGAAGTCGAGGATGCCGGGCAGGCGGGATGCTTCGATGACCATCAGGTTGCGGCAGTGCCAGTCCCGATGGACGTCCACCCGGGGCTGGGCGAGGCAATGGGTCACGATCCGATCGAATGCCTCGGCAAGCGTCGCACGCTGGCGATCCGTCAGTACGCACCGCTTGTGGTGAGCGACATACCAGGTCGGGTACAGATCGAGTTCGCGGTGCATCAGCGCCCGGTCGTAGTCCGGAAACGTGCCGGGACGACTGGCCTGCTGCAGCTTGATCAGCGCACCGGCGGCGGCCCCATAGAGCGAATGTGCAGTGTCCTCGGACAACGCACTCAGATAGGTCCGGTCACCGAAATCCTCGAGCAGCAGGAAGCCCTGATCGAGGTCGCGTTCCAGGATGCGAGGCACGCTCAACCCGGCGCGTCGCATCACTTCGGCGGCATGAACGAAGGGCGCGCAGTTTTCCTTGTCGGGAGGGGCGTCCATCACGATCAGGCTGGTCTCGGGGCCGCCTTCGCAATCGACCCGGAAGTAGCGTCTGAAGCTCGCATCATCCGAGGCCGGTCGCAGGCTGTCCAGATTGATCTGCTGCGCTCGCGCGTGGCCGCTGAGCCATCGCAGCAGGGATGGACGTCGCGGGTCGGAGGGGGCGCGGTTCATTGGATCGAAGCGATTCAGCGTTAGGGTGGGGCCCAGGGACCCGAATACAGTCATCCCTATAATAGTTGATTCGGTCAACCCTCCGGACTCGATCCCTGGCCACGCATGTGTCTTGCGGCGCACCGTCTTACCCCCCCATGCGCGATCGCCGCCCCGGCCTTCATCGGCCTGGTGTTGCTGGTCGGGTGGGCCGCTCTGCCGCGTCCGGCGGGCGCGTCCGCGCTGGCACTCAAACTCGACCCCCAGCTCTCCGAAAAGCGTCCCGTGGGATCGCTTCTGCCCGTCTATGGGCGGGCGCAGCAGGTCGAGGGCAATACCGGCCGTGAAACGCGACTGATCGGCGAGGCGGAACTGCGGCGGGGGGGGACCGTGATCCGGGCCGACCGGCTGCGATACGATCACGCCGGAGATGAACTCCTTGCGCAGGGACACGTGCGGGTTGCCCGCGACGGAAATCTCTTCACGGGGCCCGAGCTTCGCTTGCGGATCGACGCGAACGAAGGGAGCTTCATCAGTCCCTCATACTATCTTGCGCTCGATGGGGGGGGGCGGGGCCGCGCAGAGCGGATCGATTTTCTCGGTCCGGGCCGAACCTTGCTACGTGCGGCCACCTACACGACCTGCGGCCCGGAGGCACCGGACTGGGAGCTTCGCAGCGCCAGTCTCCTGATCGATCAGGACCGGGCCGAGGGCGCAGCCCGATCGGCTGTGCTGAGTTTTCGCGATGTCCCCGTCCTTGCGACGCCGCTTCTGACGTTTCCGCTCGGCGACGAGCGCCGATCGGGGTTCCTGACGCCCAGCCTGTCGATTACGTCCCGAAGCGGTGGGGAGGTGGTGACGCCCTGGTACTGGAATATCTCGCATGACCAGGACCTCACGCTTTATCCGAGCGTCAGTGTCAGGCGGGGTCTGCGCCTGGGCGGCGAGTACCGTTACCTGTCCAGGTCCTATTCTGGCGAGTCGCGATTCGAAACCAACCCCGACGATGCCTTGACCGGTGAATCGCGCTATTTCTGGCAGAGCCGCCACGGGTTCTCGGACTTCATGGGCTGGAGTGGGGGGTGGGATGTTCGCGGTGTGTCGGATGACAACTATTTTGTCGATTACTCCAGCAACATCACGACCTCGGCCGATCGCGTGCTGCCCCGGATGTTTTCCAGTTCGCGCACCTTGTCCGAACAATGGTCAGTCAATGTTGCCATTCAGAAGTACCAGGCGATTCTCGATGCGCGGCCGGGCCCGTACGAGCGCGAACCTCAATTGCAGCTCAACTTCGTCGATCGCGCCATCGGGCCCTTCGCTTTGACCAGCCAGTTTGAAGCGACCCGATTCACGCCCCCGGACCCCGTACGAGTGGGGGGATGGCGAACGCTCGCCCATCCGCAGCTCTCCCTGCCCTTTCGTCACGCGGGCTGGTTTGCGATCCCGAAGCTGGCCGTGCATGCCAGCCGCTACGAGTTGGACGCGCCGACCTCCGGTGAGTCGGAGCTCTCTCGCGTACTGCCCACCTTGTCCTTTGATACGGGTCTGACCTTTGAGCGTGACATCCGATTCGGCGATGCGGCGTTCATTCAGACGCTCGAGCCCCGGCTCTTTTACGTGAAGACCCCCTACAAGGATCAGTCGAGACTCCCGGTCTTCGATACGGCCGTCGCCGACTTCAATTTCTCGCAATTGTTCGCCGAAAATACCTTCGTCGGTCAGGACCGGATTGCCGATGTGAACCAGTTGACCGCCGCGGCGATTTCCCGCTTGATCCGGCCGGTTGATGGCGCCGAGCACATCCGATTTGCGACCGGCTTTCGTCACTATTTCACCGATCAGAATGTTGCGATTCCTGGCGTCAGCGCACGGACCGATCGCCGCTCGGACCTGCTGGCAGCGGCATCGGGGGGGCTGGGCCGCTTCGGCCAATTCGACGCAGGCCTGCAGTACAGTCTGGCCACCTCCCGGATCCCGCGGGTGAGCCTTGCCTGGCGTCATCAGCCCGATCGCGAACGTCTGCTCAACGTGGCGCTTCGCTATCGTCGCGAGCAACTCGGTCAGGCCGATGTATCCCTGCGCTGGCCCGTCAGCGGCGGCTGGAATGCGTTGGGACGGCTCAACTATTCGTTCCTGGGCTCGGGCGTCGATCCGATCAGCGGTCTGCCCAATACGCGCGGCCCGGTGGAGGTGCTGGGCGGTTTTGAATATCTGGCCTCGTGCTGGGGTGCTCGGGTCGTCGCCCAGCGCTTCAGGACCTCGTTCAGTGAGTCCAATACTGCCCTGTTTCTGCAATTCGAGCTGACGGGCGTCGGCCGGATCGGTCAAAATCCGCTTACCATACTCCAGCGGAACATTCCGGGGTACCGCACGCCTCAGGGCCCTGAGACGCCCACATCACGATATTTCGGTTACGAATGACAGCCATCCACCTGATTGCCCGATCGGTCTCACGCGCAGGCGCCCTGGTTCTCGCGCTTGAGCTATGCCTGTCGCTCCCCCTTGCCTCAGCCCAGCCCGCGGCGCCTGTTTCTCAGGTGCGGCCGGTCGAGATCGACGGTATCGCCGCGGTCGTCAATGCCGAGGCCATTACCCGGGCCGAACTGGCCGCTCGAATCGATGCCATTCGCGCGCAGCTTCGGGCTCGTCGGGTGGAACTGCCTCCGATCGAGGTGCTCGCGGCGCAGGTGCTCGAACGGATGATCCTCGATCGGGCTCAGCTGCAACGGGCGCGCGAACTCGGGATTCGAGTTGACGAAGGCCAGGTCGATCGGTATTTCGCAGCGATGGCGGCCGAACGCAAGCTGGATGTCGAGGCCTTGCGCCGGCGCATCGAGGCCGATGGGGTCTCGTCCAGCCAGTTTCGTGAGCAGATTCGCATGGAACTCGTGCAGAGCCGTTTACGCGAGCGCGAGGTCGATGCCCGGGTCCGCATCTCAGAGTCCGAGATCGATGCCTTCATTTCCGAACGCGAGCGGCTGCAGTCCCAGGGCCCGGTGCAGCTGAATCTCGCTCAGATCCTCGTGCGGGTGGCCGAAGGTGCATCCGCCGAAGAGATTCAGCGCCGTCGCGCACGGGCCGAAGAGGTCCTGACGCTCGTGCGGCGCCCGGGCGCTGATTTCGCGGCCCTGGCAGCGGCCTACTCGGATGCAGGGGATGCGATGACCGGAGGCAGTCTGGGCTGGCGCACGACCGATCGACTGCCGCAGCTTTTTGTGGATGCGGTGAAGGATCAGGCGGTCGGGGGTGCAGTGCTGGCTCGCAGTCCAAACGGGTTTCATGTGCTGAAGGTGGTCGGGCGCCGTGCCGAGCAGGCAGGCGGGCCGGACTTGTCCTCTCCGGTGGCACAAACCCGCGCCCGTCACATCCTGGTCCGGATTGGGGGCGAGGTGGGCGAGGCGCAGGCCCGGCGGCGCATCGATCAGGTTCGAGACTTGATCTCCGCCGGACGACTCGATTTCGACGGAGCGGCGAAAACCTACTCCGAAGATGGGACCGCCGCGCGGGGGGGGGATCTCGGTTGGGTTCTGCCCGGGGACACCGTACCCGAGTTTGAGCGGGCGCTGAACGCACTGCAGCCCGGCCAGTTGAGCCTGCCTGTGCGGACCCCGTTCGGATTCCATTTGGTCGAGGTCATGGAGCGTCGGGTCGCTGTGGCGCCTCCCGACCGGGTCCGGGCGCTTGCCCGGCAGTCGCTCCGGGAGCAGCGAATCGACGAGGCCTGGCAGGATTGGTTGCGGCAATTGCGTGATCGTACGTACGTCGAAATCCGTCTGGATGAACGCTGATCGCCGCCGTTCATCGGACGTGCGTCCGATGGTTGGCGGGCATGTGGCCCGCAAGCGTTTTGGCCAGCATTTTCTTGCCGACCGTTCCATTCTGGACGCCCTCATCCGGGCCATCGATCCCAGGCCTGGACAGGCCGTCGTCGAGATCGGTCCCGGGCTCGGGGCCCTGACCGTCCCCCTGCTCGAGCGAATCGATCACCTGCATGTGCTCGAGATCGATCGCGACCTGTGCGCGCGCTTGCGTCGTCGCTGGTCTCCGGATCGCCTGACCTTGACTGAGGGGGATGCGCTGCGGGTCGACCTCTCGACCCTGTTCGACGAGCGTCCGGGTGTTCAGGGCACTCGCGTGGTGGGCAACTTGCCTTACAACATCTCGACACCGCTACTGGTGCGCCTGATCGAGGTTCGCGACCGTATTCTCGATCAGCACTTCCTGCTGCAAAAGGAGGTCGTCGATCGCGTTGTCGCGTCTCCGGGGACATCCGCGTATGGGCGACTCACCGTACTGCTGCAGGCGTTCTACCAGGTCGAAAGCGTGCTTGACGTTCCGCCTGAGGCCTTCGACCCGCCGCCTCGCGTCCAGTCCGCACTGCTTCGCATGCGGGTCCTCGATCAAGCTCGAGTCGCATCGCGCGAAGCCCTCGAGCAGGTCCTGTCCAGCGCGTTTGCCCAACGCCGCAAGATGCTTCGGTCGACCCTGTTCCCCTGGCTCGAGGCGCACGGGATCGATCCCGGCGACATCGATGGCCGTTTGCGACCCGAGGATCTCGACGTCCGGACTTACTGCGCGTGGGCGGATGCCTTGCGCTCGATCAATTCGATCTTGTAACCATCCGGATCCTGGACGAAGGCGATGACCGATGTGCCCCCCTTCACGGGGCCGGCGTCCCGGGTGACGGTTCCGCCCGCGGCCCGGATTCGCGCGCACGCGTCTGCGGCATCGGGGACGGCAATCGCCAGATGACCAAAGCCTGTGCCCAGGTCGTACTGGTCGACGCCGTAGTTGTAGGTCAGTTCGAGGACCGCGCCTGTGGCCTCGTCGCCGTAGCCGACAAAGGCCAGGGAATACTTCTGGTCGGGCCGGTCGGTGGTCCGCAGCAGGGACATGCCCATGATCTGAGTGTAGAAGTCGATCGAACGCT
>JBDLRB010000290.1:0-6964 GCA_039800205.1 Pseudomonadota bacterium
AAGGATGCTCGCCATCTTGTAGCCAAAGGTGATCGGCGTCGCCTGCTGCAAATTGGAGCGACCGATGATCGGTGTGTCACGGTAGGTCTTGGCCAGCTTGGCCAAGGCATCAGAGATGTCGGCCAGATCCTGCTCGACAAGCACCAGGCCTTCACGCATCTGCAGGATCATCGCAGTGTCGGTGATGTCCTGGGTCGTCGCGCCCCAATGGCAATATTCACCGAGGCGGTCGCGACAGTTGGCATTGATCTGATTCACGACCGCAATGATGGGATAGCCGATTTGCTCGGTCTTGGCCTTGAGTTTGTCCCAGTCGATCATGGACAGCTCGCAGTGCTTGACGATCTCGTCTGCGGCCTCCTGAGGGATCAGGCCCAGTCTTCCCTGAACCTTGGCGAGCGCGCGCTCGATGTCTAGATATTTGGCGGTCCGATTTTCATCGGACCAGACCTGGCGCATGCGCGCGTCGCTGAAGATGTCACCAAAAATCCGGGAGTCGATGATCGTCGCGGCCATATTCGTTCTCGTGTCGTGCAATGAATAGAAACGGAGTGCGGTATCGGAAAGCGGCGTGTTTCAGCGAAGGGTCGCGACCGCATCCATGGTCAGCCAGCCCTCGTGGTCCTGGGCCCACAGACGAATGGTCTTACCGTTGGACTCCGGCGCGCCGCTCACCTTGAAGGGGTGCAGGTCGAAGGTTGGACGTACGGCCTTGAAACTGAAGGTCGCCACGTCGGCCTCGGGCATTTGCCGCCGCACCAGGTCCATCAGCAGGGTCGCAATCAAGGGGCCATGTACGATCAAACCCGGATAGCCCTCGACCTCGGTCACATATCTGCGGTCGTAGTGGATCCGGTGACCATTGAAGGTCAACGCACTGTAGCGGAACAAAAGCACATCGTCGGGCACGATCTCGCGCTGCCAGGCCGCCACCGTCGGTGCCGGAAGCGGCTTCGGCTCGACATCGCCGGGTTGTCGGGCCTCGCGATAGACAATGTCATGGAACTCGACAATCGCCGGATCGCTCTGACCATTGCACCGCAACTCGTGACGCACTTTGACGAAGACCAGCCTGCCGGTCCGCCCAGATTTTTCAGTCACGTCGGCAATGGTCGAGATCCGCTCAATCGCATCGCCCACTCGAACGGGCGAACGAAACTCGAACTGGCTACCGGCCCACATCCGCCTGGGCAGTGCGACCGGCGGCAGGAAGCCACCGCGCCGGGCATGACCGTCTGCACCGATCTCGCTCTGCCGGTGCAGCGGCAAGAAATACAGCCAGTGCCAAAGCGGCGGAAGCGCGGTGCCTGACTGGGCCTCCATCGGCGCGTGGTCCAGCGTCGCATTGAGGGCTTGAACGGGTGTGGCGCCCACCCGGTCTATCTGGCGCTCCTGGCGGCCAATCCAGGCGCCCAGGTTGGTGGATGTCTCGCTCATCTCGAACTCCATCGGGTTCTGGTGAGGGGGGTGCGTCTTGCCGTGCAGCCCTGACCGCTCGATCGCAGGCTTTTAGAGACCGTCATCATGAATCGCTGCGGAAATCTTGTAAATTGCATATTTCATCACTATTGATGCATCGATTCGAATAGTGCAGAGATTGGAATAATCGTATGAACTTTGACATCAAGGACCTGCTCGCCTTCAGAGCGGTGGCCGAACTGGGCAATTTCCGCAAAGCGGCTGAGTCGATTCATCTCTCTCAGCCGGCGTTCAGCCGTCGCATCGACAAGCTGGAGGAGGCCTTGGGCGCTCAGCTGCTTGAGCGCACCACCCGCCGGGTCAGCCTGACGGTAGTCGGCCGTGAGTTCCACAAACAGATTCGGCAGATTCTTGACGCGCTGGATGTGACACTGCTCAACATCCGCGGCGTCGCCGCCACGCGTATGGGTGAGGTCACCATTGCTTCGGTACCGTCCGCTGTGAATTACTTTCTGTCAGCCGTCGTGAAGGACTACCACGAACGTTACCCAAGGACCCGGGTGAGCATCATCGACGACAGCGCCCATCGGGTGCTCACCGCGGTGGCCGATGGCGCCGCTGATTTCGGCTTGAACTTCATGGGGTCGCAGGAAAGCGACATCGAGTTCACGCCCATTTTCGAGGAGCGCTTTGTGGCCGCCTGTCGCAAGGACCACCCCCTGGCCCGCCGCAAATCCATCCAGTGGGAGGACCTCGCAGACCATGACACGATCTCGGTGAGCAAGGCGTCCGGCAACCGGCTGTTGCTGGATCAGGCGCTGGCCGGCCTGCATCGACCGCCGCAGCCCCTCTACGAAACCCAGCACGGCACCACCCTGCTCGGATTGGTAGAGGCGGGTTTGGGCGTGGCCGCCGTGCCCGCCATGGCCATGCCCAAGAAAGGTCACCCGCTCCTCGTAAGCGTGCGGCTGACCCACCCCGAAGTGACCCGAAAAATGGGACTGATCCGCCGGCGCTCAGCCCTGCTGACCCCGGCTGCACAAGCGCTGTTCGATATGTTGCTGAATACACGCAAGGGCCGGCGGCCAGCGCTGTCCGCCTGATCGGCTCAAAGCTACGGACGGGCCTTTGGCGTCAATCGACCCCGCGCGGTGTTCGCAGCGCGGAAGTTATGCTTTACTGCTGCGTTGAAGAGGACAGCGATGGCACGGACTAAGCAAACGCCGCCTGGACGAATTCGAGCCCGAACCCGAGGTAAGCCACCACGATGTCTGACGATCTAGCCCCCCTGCCCTCAATCCCGCTCGGCCACTACCGCCACTACAAAGGGGGCGAGTACGAAGTGCTCGGCGTTGTTCGGCACAGCGAAACACTCGAACCGCTGGTGTTCTACCGACCCTTGTATAACAACTCGGGCGGTTGGGTGAGGCCCTTTGCGATGTTCGTCGAGACAATCGAGCACGAAGGCCGCCGTCGGCCGCGCTTCGAGCTCGTCGAATCCAAGGGCTGACGCATCCATTCGTGGGCGGGCTGTTCGCTCTCAACACCTGCTGTGTCCGTGACGATATTCGGAGTGCCCAAGCTCTTCGATCTGGGAGCCCGTGTGAGACCCGATTCAGCCATTCAAAATCTGATCAAGGCCTTGCGACAGCACCTCGCTTCGGTCGCCGATGAGGCGGTTGTCTGGCGCCCGCCGATTCCGAAGCGCCGGATGCGCCGATGCGCTCGGTCGACGAGCCGGAGCACCTGCAGGCCGAGTTCGATTCGTGTCGCTTGACCGTCCTGCCCGTGGCGCAGCGGCCCGGTTGGGTTCGCTTCGATCTGGACCTGCTGAGCCTGGGTCTGGCCGAGGTCGAAGCGCGTCGTGAGGCCTTGCTCCTGCTGCACCAGATCAACCATGCCGCGCTCCCCCTGCACCCCTGGCGGGTCTGTATCGACGACGAATGCACACTCATTCTGACGGCCCGCCTCGACGCCTCCTCGATTTCATCCGCCGAACTCCCCGCTTTACTCGAGGAAGCGATGGCGCAGGGACAACGCGTGGTCGGGCTCTGGCGGGCTGCCTCGGACGGAGTCTCGGCGGGGGATCGTACCCCCCCGCCTTCGGCCATGGCCGAGCGCCCCGATCCGGGTCTCATGCTGAGGGTTTGATCATGTCTGATTTTCCTACCTGGTTGAACGAGTTGCTCGCGGCGTATCACCCGTCAGCGCATTCTGCGGAGGCGGCGGCCGCCGGCCTCGTGTTTGAGACCGAATAAGGCGTGCTGCGGGTCGAGCCCTGCGAAGGCTCACCCGGCGAGGCGCGACTTGGTTTTTTTGTGGCCAACCTTGATCTTGAGGCGGAGCCCCAGTCCTCTGCCCTCGACGCCCTGCATGCGAGGATCGCGTCATGAGCGGATATTCGACGGGCATTCGTGGGGGCGTCGATGCCCAGGCGAACCCCCTGGGCTTGGAGCGTCTGAAGACACTCGATCAGGCTGGTGCGACGGCGCTGCACCTGTCCCACGTCCCAAGTTGAGTCTCGCCTCGACCGCCCAGGATCGGCGCGGTTCCGTGGATTCGGACTCCGGCGAGCCACTCGACAGGAACCCGGCTGCGCGCCGACCCCGCCTGGCCCGCATGGGGGATGTACTCCCCAACTGGATGAAAGACAACATCAAGCATGTCATTCGTCCACTCGCCTACGTGATTCGAGAAACCCGCCCCTCGGACGATGCACCGGTTTTCCACGTTGTACCAGCGGGCAAAGTGTTCAAGAGCTGGGCAACCGATCAGTTGGTCGCACATCCCGATCGACGCCTCGAGGTGGAAGGCACGATTCAGCCCCGGGCGCCCGGCCGGCAATTGTTGTCCGATGCGCAGCTGGAAGCAGATGCGCAAGGTGCTCGGGCGAGCGGGGCCAGGCGCTATGACGAGCCACAGCTCAGGACGATCGCACGGAGCGGCTTCGAGGCCATCGAATCAGCAGCGCGCCATGGCTTTGTCTTTGGCGACATCAAGCCTGAAAACATCATGACCGATGGCAATAAAAGCAAGTTCATCGACCTCGATGCCCTCCAGAAGGTCTCCAGGCAGGGCGGCGAAACGGTTTTAAATCAGTACTCGTACGCCTATCTGCTGCCCGTTGCGTTCCACCGTGCAGAAACCGACGCGGCCTATCGAGCCGGGGTCGAGCGCGATCTCTACGCCCTGGGCATGACTCTGGTCGAGAGCGCGCTTCGTTCAGCGCGCCGTCACGATCTGGCCACTCAAGTCCTGTCGATTTCAGTCGGACGCTTGACCGACGGTGAAGCCAGGCAGCGTTACATGCTCGCTACGGCGGGCCAGTCTGAGCGCGCGTGGCTCGATGCGCGCGCGATTCCGGAACATCGGCGCACAATCGATCAAGCCAACACCGTGATGCAGGGCTCGCCGCTCATGAACGAGATCCGGACGCGTCTGGGTGATTATCCCGTCCCTCCCGGCAGCGCGATCGAGTTCGGACTCAAATGCATCCGGGTCGCGCTGGAATACGACTCGCGGGGCCAATCCAAGGTCTATGATCCTGCAACCGCAGCGCAGAATCACCCGCTCAAGCAGTTGGGCCAGCATCCAGTCGTCGAGCAGGCGGGTCCTGCGCAAATCGTCGGTTGCGTCGTCGATATGCGTCTGTCAGCTAAGAAGGCTCGGATCATCCCATGGAGCGCGCTGGGGGCTTGGGCGGCGGGGCCACATTTAGCGGCGAGCGGCGGGTCGCATTGAGCCGTACACCGGGTGCGATGCGCTTGCCGCACGACCCGGTTGATTGATGAGCTCAGAACCCCATCGTCCACATCACCCACACCGACCGGGCCCCCTGGCTCACGCCAGATTGCTCCTGCCATCGCGCGGCGAGTGCCACGCTTCCGGCCCGCGCAGTGTCGTATGCAAATCCCAGACTCGCGTTACCCAGAAGATCTCGCCTGTCGGTTCCGATCGATTCGTCGAAACGAGCCAGATCGGGCAGATCAGTCGACCCGGCATAGCGGGCGAGACGTTTATCGAATGCTCGCTGGACGCCCGCTCCACCCGTGAACCTCAGTCGTTCGGTCGAACGCCAGACGAAGTTCAGACCCGCCAGAGCGGAGGCATCCTCCTGCGCGAGACGGGCATAGCGCACCGGCCAATTCACGTCTGCGGCCGCTGCTTCGCCGTAAGCGCTGTTTGCGATACGGGTATGGCGCAGGCCGAGATACGGTACGGCAGTCAGACGGGATGAGACGGGCGTGACATGACTAGCCCGCAATTCGAACGCCTTTCCATCAAAATTGCTTTGCCCCCGCCCTGCTTCGGTGGTTGGCGAGGCCTCGCGCCTGATCGTCAATTCACTGGATGCGAACACCGCAGACGCGCGCAGATTGAGCCCCGCGCCATCGCGCGAAAACGCCCAGTTTGCGAATACGCCCAGCGTGGGGTCACTCCGGGTTTGAGTGATGCCGGTCGGCACCTCGTTCGAAACAACGCGGTCGGCAAACACTCCAAGCCGGGCATTCACGACCGGACGATAGCCGAGGACCAGAAGACCACCTTGATTGCTCAAAGCGCCCTCGCCGGTATCACTATGACGGCCCCCCGCGCTGATGCAGAGATTTCGCTGGTCGAAGCGCTCGCAGTCATTGGCCAGCCCGGACTGCAATCCGGCCGTCGTGATACGCATGAGCGCGCTCAGTCCCGTCGCATTACGGCGAATTTGCTGCAGCGTGTCGTCGGCATTCGGCGTCAGGTCCAGATACACCTGCTGTGTGTCATAGCCCAGTCGGAAACCCAGACGCGTGACGCTGGTCAGGTTATGAGCAAAGCTGGAAAAGGTGCCGTTCCGCCCCCCCGTCGCATCGATCAGGGTATAGCGACCCATTGCGTAGGTGCCACTCGATGCGGTGAGGTCGAGTTCGCCGTCCAGCGTAACGGCTCCGGCCACTGCAAGCCGCTGGAAGACTCCAGGTGCCGCCGCCACAAGCCGCAGGCTACCCGTGCGGGTCTGGTTGAGGGCGCCCGACAACGAAATCACGGCCCGGTTCGCCTCCCTCAGATCAAGAACGCCGCGGTTGGTCACCGCGGAAGAGGCTGCGATCGACGCCACATCTCCGCTCAGCGCAAGCGTCGCTCCCTCGTGGACGAGGGTCGGGCCCGAATAGGTGTTGGCATTGGTGAGCTTGAGGGTTCCACTTCCAGCGACCTCCACATCACCCGTTCCGCTGATCGCCGACGTGATCGTCGTGATCGTGCCGGCTGCAACGTCGAAGACCGGATCGCCCGTCACCGTGACGGGATTGGCAATGGTTGTCGTCGCAGTGATCGCCAGCACAGCGGGCAAATCGGCCGTGCCGACCAGATCGAGTGGCCCGCTCCCCAGAGACACGCTGTCCTCGATCTGGAGCGTCGCACCTGCGCGCACCTCCGTGCCGCCCGAGTGCGTGTTGGTGCCGGAGAGCCGCACATGGCCGCTCTTGTCCGGACCTGTGTTCAAGATGATCAGCCGCCCGCCCACTCCGGCACGGTCATCCGACAAGTTTCCAGAAAAATGATT
>JBDLRB010000291.1:0-22165 GCA_039800205.1 Pseudomonadota bacterium
ATTGGCCGGGCGCGCGAACAGGCGAGCGAGCAGCAGGCGATTGCGTTCGCCACCCGACAAGCTCTTGACCGGAGACCGAGCGCGTTCGGGCGCGAACAGGAAACGGCCCAGATAGCTCATCACATGGGTGCGGGTGCCGCCGATCTCGATCCACTCCGAGCCCGGGCTGATGGTGTCGACCAGGCTCGCTTCCTCATCAAGCTGCGCTCGCAGTTGGTCAAAGTAGGCGACCTGCAGGCCGGTGCCCGTGCGAACCCGACCTTCGTCGGGGGTGAGTTCGCCGAGGATCAAGCGGAGCAGGGTGGTCTTGCCCGCGCCATTGGGGCCGATCAGCCCGATTCGATCGCCCCGCTGAATGATCGTATCGAGCTCGTGCACCAGCCAGGGACCCTCTTGCCAACGTTTGCTCACGCCCTGGAGTTCGGCGACCATCCGGCCCGAGCGCTCGCCGGTGTCCACCTCAAGCCGGGTGCGTCCCATCCGATCCCGGCGCTCGGCGCGTGCCAGCCTGAGTGCTTCCAGCCTCCGAACCCGGCCCTCGTTGCGCGTGCGCCGGGCTTCGACGCCCTTGCGGATCCAGACCTCTTCCTGGGCAAGTAGCCGATCGAACTTGGCATTGATCTGCGCCTCTTGGGCGAGCTCGTCGGCCTTACGCGTCTGATAGGCCGTGAAATGACCCGGATAGCTGCGCAGCCGGCCCCGATCGAGTTCGATGATTCGCGTTGCGACGTTGTCCATCATCTGCCGGTCGTGGGTGATGAAGAGCGTGGCCGCGCGGCGATCGATCAGCAATTGCTCCAGCCAGTGAATCGAATCGATATCGAGGTGGTTGGTCGGTTCGTCAAGGAGCAGCAGTTCGGGCTCGATCACTAGCGCCCGAGCAATCGCGACGCGCTTTCTGAGTCCGCCGGACAGCTCCGCAACGCGCGCCTGAGGGTCGAGCGCGAGCTTGCTCAGCATCCGGTCGATCCGATGGGTCAGGTCCCAGGCGCCGCCGGCCTCGAGTTCACTCTGCAGGCGGGTCATTTCGGCCAGGAGTGAGGCGTCGTCCGGATGACTTTCCATCTGGCTGACCACCGTACGCCAGCGACTGAGGCCGTCCGCATGCTCGGCGAGCCCGCCCGCTACAGCGTCGAAAATCGTGTGCTCGGGATCGAAGGCCGGCTCCTGCGGCACATAGGCCTGCGTCAACCCGGAGCGGCGCACGATCTCACCCTGATCGAGCGCGAGCTCTCCCGTAATGGCCTTCAACAGCGAGGATTTCCCGGTGCCGTTACGACCGATCAGTGCGATCCGCTCGCCCGATTCGATGCTGAATTCGGCGGCGTCGAGCAGGGCCACGTGGCCAAAAGCGAGGTGCGCGTTGGACACGCTGAGAAGCGTCATGGGATACAGGGTCTTTTCAGGAGAGGATCGGAGCGATAATCCCCCGATTGTAACGAGCCCGCCCGTCGGCCTTGGCGCGAGAGGCCCGGCGGCAGGGTTGATTCCGGCGATTCACTGATTCAAGGGAGACGATCACGATGGAACTCTTCGATCTGAGGGGCAAGGTAGCGGTGGTGACCGGCGGTAGCCGTGGCATCGGCCGAGCCATCTGTCTGAGGCTGGCCGAACACGGCGCAAAGGTGGTCGTTTCGAGCCGCAAGCTCGAGGCCTGTCAGACGGTGGTCGATGAAATCAGCGCCCGGGGCGGCACTGCGGTCGCGCGCGTGTGTCATATCGCCCGGAAGGAGGACCTGCAGGCGCTGGTCGATGCGACGGAAGCTGAATGGGGGGCCATTGATATCCTGGTCTGCAATGCTGCAGTGAACCCGTATTTCGGTCCAGCGGCGGGCATGAGCGACGAGGCCTTCGACCGTGTGATGGCCTGCAATGTGCGCAGCAACTTCTGGCTCGCCAACATGGTGATTCCCGGGATGGTTCAGCGCGGCCGGGGCGGCTCGGTGATCATCATTTCGTCGGTCGGTGGCTTTCAGGGTTCGAACAAAATCGGCGTCTACAACATCTCCAAGGCCGCCGACATGCAGCTCGCCCGCAACATCGCGATCGAATGGGGCCGTCAGGGCGTCCGCGCCAACTGCATCGCGCCTGGTCTGATCCGGACCGACTTTGCGCGGGCACTGTGGGAGGATCCGGGCATCCTGGCGCGTACCGTCAAGCACTCGCCTTTGCAGCGCATCGGTGAGGCCGACGAGATTGCCGGCGCTGCGGTGTTTCTGGCCTCTCCGGCTGCGGGTTTCATGACGGGCCAGACGATGGTGATCGACGGCGGGAGGCTGGCGGGGTACCCGCATGTGGATGAGTGAGGGGAGGGTGGCTCAGCCCGCGGCCGGCCGAATCCCCCGCACCCACTCGCTCGCTGCCCGATGCAGGATCGCGCCGTCTGACGCGCCAAAAAACATCGTGCAGCCTTTGGCATGCCAATACTCGCGTTCCTCGGGCGTGTAGAGACCCATCGCGACCGCGGGGCCATCGGGCCGCCTGTGTGCGGTCTCGATGATCCGGTCGGTCGCATCGAGCACCGGGCGCGCATCGACCTGACCGGGCTGTCCGAACGCTGACGCGAGGTCTGAACGGCCGACCAGGATGGCGTCGATCGCAGGGGTTACCGCAACGATCGAATCGATGTTATTGACACCGATCGGGTCTTCGACCTGAGCAACGATGACCACACGCTGATCCTGGTCGCGGCAATACTGCAGAAATTCGCTGCGGCGCGCGCCGTAGCCCGTCATGCGGGTCAAGGTGCAGGTGCCGCGTGTTCCGGTGGGCGGATAAAAGGCTGCAGCCGTTGCTGTCATGACGTCTGCCGCCTGCTGCACGAAGGGCAGAACAATGCCTTCAGCGCCGATTTCGAGGCACTGCAGGATCAGCTTTGGATCGATGGCACGCACCCGGATCAGCACGGGCAGCCGGTGGATATCAGCGGCCCGAATCATGTGCTGAAGCGTCTGCCAATCCTTGGGACTGTGCTCCATATCGATGATCACGTAATCCATGCCCGACAGCGCCAGGATTTCGATGACCTCGGGGCTGGGCAGGAATACGAAGGTACCAATCAGCGGGTCACGTCGGGCGATCCGGGCTTTGAGCGCGAGGGTCATGTCACGATTCCGGGTGTGAACGGACGAATCGTCCGATCAGGCGGCAGGGAATCAGACCCGGCCGAGCAACAGGAATTCCATCAGCGCCTTCTGGGTATGGAGGCGGTTTTCTGCTTCGTCCCAGACCGCAGATTGCGGGCCATCGATGACCTCGGCGCTGACTTCTTCGCCGCGGTGGGCCGGCAGGCAGTGCATGAAGAGGGCATCGGGTGCAGCCACTGACATCATTTCCTCGTCGACACACCATTCAGCAAACGCGAGCTTGCGCGCTTCGTTCTCGGTTTCGAAGCCCATGCTGGTCCAGACGTCGGTGGTGACCAGGTCGGCCCCGCGGCAGGCTTCCAGCGGATCGCTGAACTGCTCGAAGTGGTCGGTACCGAAGAGCCCGGCCCGCTCGGGTTCGACCTCGTAGCCCGGAGGCGTCGATACGTGAACGTTGAAGTCGAGGATCTCCGCCGCCTGCAGCCAGGTGTTGCACACGTTGTTGGAGTCACCGATCCAGGCCACGGTTCGACCCTGGATCGATCCCCGCTGCTCAATGAACGTGAAGATGTCGGCGAGGGTCTGGCAGGGGTGGTATTCGTTGGTCAGCCCATTGATGACCGGTACCCGCGAGTGGGCAGCAAAGCGCTCGATGATGGTCTGCTCGAAGGTGCGGATCATCACCAGATCGCACATCCGCGAGATCACCTGCGCGGCGTCCTCGACCGGCTCACCGCGGCCGAGCTGGGAATCCCGGGTGTTCAGGTAAATGGCCGAACCGCCCAGCTGGTGCATGCCCGCCTCGAACGACAGTCGGGTACGGGTGCTCGCCTTCTCGAAAATCATGACTAGCGTGCGATCCGACAGCGGGTAGTAGGGTTCGTAACGCTTGAAACGCGCCTTGATCTCACGTGCCCGCTCGAACAGGTAGAGCAGTTCGTCCCGGGTGAGGTCTCGAAATTGAAGAAAATGCCTAACCGGAGTCATCGCAGCACCTTTCACTGAAAAGGTCGGTTGGGCGAGGCGACGGGCTTCAGCCCGCCTGCGCGCCCTCGACCTTGGATCGGATCAGCGGGATCAGGACGGCAAGCAATTGCTCGGCATGCTCGCGCTTGAAAATCAGGGGAGGCAGGAGCCGAACCACACGATCCGCGGTGACGTTCAGCACGACCCCGGCGGCCAGGGCCTGGCCGACCAGATCGCCGCAGGGCCGGTCGAGCTCGATGCCGATCATCAAGCCCTGCCCGCGGATTTCGATGACGCCCGGATGTCCTGCGAACTCGCGATGCAGGCGGTCGATGATGAAGCCGCCCACGCTCGCCGCGTTGTCCAGGAGCCCTTCGGCTTCCATGGCCTCGATCGTGATGACCCCCGCACGCATCGCAAGCGGATTGCCGCCGAAGGTGGTGCCATGCGTGCCGGGCTGGAAGACCTCGGCGGCCACGCCATGGGCCACCACTGCGCCGACCGGTACGCCCGAGCCGAGCCCCTTGGCAAGAGGCATGACATCGGGAACGATCCCGGCCCACTGATGCGCGAACCATTTGCCGGTGCGACCCATGCCGCACTGGACTTCATCGATCATCAGCAGCCAGCCCTTCTCGTCGCAGAGGCGACGGAGTTCGCGCAGGTACTCGGCGCGCGCGGGCTGGATACCGCCTTCACCCTGGATGGCTTCGACGAATACAGCCACGACATTGGGCCGATCCGTGGCGACCTTGCGGATCGCATCGGCATCGTTGAGCGGCACCCGCACGAAACCCTCGACCAGCGGCTCGAAACCTTTCTGGACTTTCTCGTTGCCCGTGGCCGACAAGGTCGCGAGCGAACGACCATGAAAGGCCTTTTCGTAGACGACGATCTCGGGGCGGTCGACCCCACGGTCGTGGCCGTATTTGCGGGCGAGCTTGATGGCCGCTTCGTTGGCCTCGAGCCCCGAGTTGCAGAAGAAGACATTGGTCATCCCGCTGCGTTCGATCAGCATGCGGGCGAGCTGATCGCGAAGCGGATGAGGGAACAGATTCGAGACATGGATGACCTGTCCGATCTGTTCCCGCAGCCCGGCCACCAGCCGGGGATGGTTGTGACCCAGCGTGTTGACGGCGATGCCCGACAGGCAGTCGAGATACCGGCGCCCCTGCAGATCGTAGAGCCAGACGCCGTCACCATGACCAAAGGACACGGGTTGCTGTCCGTAGGTGTTCATCAGCGGCGATGAGGCGGTCATGGTGTGAGGCTCCCGGATAAGGTTGCTAAGGCGTCAGCTGACTGAGGCACGACTCGGGCGGGCGGTCAGCCCTTGACCCGGCTCTTGTATTCGCCGGTACGCGTGTCGATCTCGATCCGGTCACCGATCTCGACAAAGGCCGGGACCGACACCTCGAGCCCGGTGGGTTTGATCCGGGCGGGCTTCATGACCTTGCCTGAGGTGTCGCCCTTGACGGCCGGCTCGGTGTATTCGACCTCGCGCACCACCGAGTTGGGCATTTCGACGGAGATGGCCCGGCCGTCGTAGAACACCACCTCGCACTCGAGGCCGTCATCGATGTAGTGAATGTCATCGCCCATCGACTCGGCCTCGACCTCGAACTGGTTGTACTCACCATCCATGAAAACATACATGGGGTCGGCAAAGTACGAGTAGGTCACTTCCTTGCGGTCGAGCACGAGCACATCGAATTTCTCGTCCGCCTTGAAGACGGTCTCCATGGCCGAGCCATTGAGGAGGTTCTTCATTTTCATCTTGACGACCGCAGCATTGCGGCCGGACTTGTTGTACTCGGCCTTTTGAACGACCATCGGCTCCTTGCCGATCATGATGACGTTCCCGGTCCGAAGTTCCTGGGCGATTTTCATAGGGGGGTCCTGGGAGGAAAAAACCGGCTATTTTAACCGATCGCCGGCGAAAGCGAGCAGACGGTGGGCCAGATCCGTCTGGTTCCGCAGATCGCCTCGCCAGCGCTCGTGGACCGCCACGATCGCGGACCAAGCCTGGCGATAGGCGCGCCAGGCCTCGATCAGGTCTTGCCCCGTGCTCCAGGCGTGCATCATCCGTCTCATTGCGTCGATGGCGACGTCGGTGTCGGTGCACAGTGTGTCTGCGATGCGTGACAGGAAGGCGTCAAGCTTGTGCAGATGCGTCTCGTCGCTCTGGGGGTAGGGCTGCCAGATGAAGGGGCGTGCGGCCCAATGGGCCCGGATCCAGGAATCTTCGCCGCGTACGATGTTCAGATCGCAGGACCAGAGCAGGCGGTCGTAGTCGTCCTGTGACAGCATTGGGACACGACGGACCTCGAGCGAGCCCGTCTGCCAGGTGGACGCATCGGGGGGGGCGCCCGCGGCCGTGAAGGCCCGCGTGGCGATCGGCGTCGTAGCCAGCAGAAGCGTTCGATCGGGTTGACCTGCAAGTGCCTGGATCCAGTCGCCCAATTCAAGCGTTTGATAACAGAACAGACTGATCCGAAAGACGGGCTTGCCCGGTTGATCCGTTGCCGTGAGTCCGTGCGCGGCCAGCCACGAATCGCGTGCCGAGGATGATTGAAAAGCGTTTCGATCGGCATCGAGCCCCGCCTCCCGCAAGAGGCCACCCGTCGCGGGTGTGAAGCCCGGGAAGAAGAAATGCTCGACCGCACCGTCTGTCGGTTTGGGCGAGGGTCGGCCATGGAAGGACGAGACCCATTCTTCCGCGCTCAGGTATTCAAGATTGATCCAGACCGGCTGATCTGCGTCGCGGCGACCGATTCGATCGCGGACGAGCGCCGGCAGTTCACAGCCGAAGGTGCTCAGCACGAGTTGGGGCGCCTCATGCGCGGTTGCGAGCATGCGCGCGGAGTCGCCTTCGGTCCAGCGGATGACCCGAAGCGCTCCGCCCGCCCCGGCATGCAGCGCATCCGCCGAATCGACCCTCAAGCCCGGCGCGAATTGCAGCAGGGTCTCGATCGAATCGATGAAGAGTGAGACCGACAGGCACCGCTCCCCCGACAGTTGGCGGGCCAGCCGCCAGCAGACCCCGGCGTCGCCCAGGTTGTCGATGACCCGGCAGAACATCCAGACGACTGAGCCCGCCTTCACCCCGGACCGTCCTCCTTGTCCGTTGCGGGTCCGCCGAACAGGTCGTCCAGGCGGCCACGCGCCTGTGTGGAGGCCCCGGGTCGGGTCCGTTCCTGGGGGTATTCCTCTTCGATACGGTCCTCGAGATAGCTGGCCGGGTTGGGGGCTGCAATCAAGCGGCGCCAGACCTCGAGCGGGACCCTGCGATAGATGCGGCGCTCGCCGTTCGTGAGGTCAATCTCCAGTCGCTGGTCGCTCGCCTCATACGCAGCGGACTTCAGTCGGCCGCCGCTCAGTCGTTGTCGCTCCATGTGTATGCCCTCCTGTGGCGTGTCGAAGCGGATTTTGGGTCCTTGTCCTTGTCAACGACCGAACGCCTGCCCCTCGCGCCTCGGATCGACGCCGCTTTCGTACCAGCAGTCCGCGCTGGATTGGCGCGCCATCGACCCGCTTGCGCCTGAGCGGGCGGCGTCGACGGGGTCGCCTTGACGGCTGCAACGGCGGAGGATCCCGTGCAGTCCGCTGGTCATGGCCGTCGGGCGAAGCGTGTGTCCGCGTGCTTTCAGGTCAGAGGCCAAGGCCTCGCTTGAGGTACCCGCTTCCAGTTCGGAGGGGCCATTCCGGTTGCCGAAATGACCGGCCTCGATCGCCTGTTGAAGCGGCACGTCTTCGGCAAGACTCATTTGCAGAACGCGTGCAACGTAGGCAATGATCGATGCGCCGCCGGGTGACCCGAGGGCAAGCCGTAGCGTTCTCGGGACGGGCGGCGGCGAACCCTGTTCGCTGGATGGTGACCCGGGGACGGGGTGTCCGGATGCCGGGCGTTCGAACACGAGCGTGGGCGCCATTGAACTGCGCGGACGCTTGCCGGGCTCGACCCGGTTGGCGATCGCCCGTCCCTCTTCGCGCGGCACGAATGAGAAGTCGGTCAGCTGATTATTCAGCAGAAAGCCGCGCACCATGAGCCGGGCACCGAACACGTCTTCGATCGACGTGGTCATCGAGACGACGCGGCCGGCCGCGTCGACCACAGCCAGGTGGGTGGTTGATTCACGCTCGAGATCGAGCGATTGGCGTGCGTCGGCGCGGGCGTGCCCGCGCTCGGGGTCGCCCGGCGGGGCCAGGCCCATCGCCTGTGGACCGATGAGTCGAGCCCGTTCGCGAAGATAACGGCGATCGAGCAACGCCTCAGTGGGCACCGCCGTAAAAGCCGGGTCACCCACATAGCGCGCCCGGTCGGCAAAGCTCAGTCGTGCCGCTTCCAGAAACCGGTGAACGCCAGCCGGGTCCAGTCGCAGGCGCTGATCCGGGTCGTGTGTGCTCGGGCCTCCGGTGCGGGTCGAGTTCAGGGACACGCCTGAGGCCTGCGTCAGACGCGCCGTCGAGTCCTCGCCGAAGAGGTTCAGGATTTGCGCGACCGCGATCGCACCTGAAGAGGGTGGAGGCATCCCGCAGAGTTCCAGTTCGCGCCATGCCGTGCACAGGGCGGCCCGGCGAATCGGTCGGTACTGAGCGAGATCGGCCCGGCTGAGCCGGCCTGGATTAACCGGGTGCTCGCGCACCCGCCGAACAAGGTCGGCCGCCAGTTCACCTTGATAGAAGGCCGCAGGCCCGTCTCGTGCGATGACCTCCAGACTGTCAGCAAGCTGCGGGTTCTTGAGGCGCTCGCCCACGGCCCGGGCCTGACCGGTCGGCGTGTAGAAATAAGCCGCCGCAACCGGGTCCAGACGCAGGAATCGATCTTTCGCAATCAAGGCATGCAGTCGTTTGGTCACGGGAAAGCCGTCGCGCGCGCGCTTGATGGCCGGAGCGAACAGGCTCGCCCAGGGTAATCGGCCATGCGCCGCATGCGCCTCCGCCAGCATGGCCAGCAATCCGGGGACGCCCACCGCAAGGCCCCCGACCGCTGCATCATGAAAGCGCTTGGGCCGACCATCGGGCGTAAGAAAGATGTCATCCGACAGAGCGGCCGGAGCGGTTTCTCGCCCATCCCAGGCGTCCAGCGTTCCGCGGGTGGGATCATGATGCAGCAGGAAGCCGCCCCCGCCGAGTCCAGAGGATTGCGGCTCGACCAGCGTGAGCATCAGTTGTGCAGCAATTGCGGCATCGACGGCCGAGCCCCCTCGCTCGATCATCTGGCGCGCAGCATCGGTCGCGAGGGGGTGGGCGGTCACCGCCATCCATTGTCGCGCCCGCACGCTGTCGCGAGCGCTCCGGCCCGTGTCGGCCTCGGGCTGAGCCGGGCGGTCTGTGACCGTGGGCACTTGCGCAGCCGCCCCCAGGGTGAGTCCGGCGAGGACGGCTGCGAGCGCCGCGCGCAGTCGCTGGGTCGTTGTCGTAGCGGGCATCGAATGCTCCTGACCAGTTCTTTTGTTGGGGGCGCTGCTCATGATAGCGTGAGGGGGACACGGGGACACCGCGCGACGCGGTACGTGATTCGATTGGAAGGACAACCCAAGCATGCAGACGCTCGTTGAACAAGCCGCCGCGATCGCGGCGGGACGCCAGACCGGTCAGGCCCTGATCGAGGCCGCCCGGCAGGCAGCTGAGGCTTCGGCCGATCTCAATCCGCTCGCCTGGGTCGACTGGGCCGGCGCCGCCCAGCAGGCCGCCCGTCTGGATCGTGAAGCGGCCCAGGGCGCGCTGAGGGGGCCTCTTCACGGCATCCCGATTTCGATCAAGGACCTGTTCAACGTCGAGGGCATGCCCACGCGCGCGGGCACCCGGGCCCGGTTGCCCGAACTTGGACCGAGCGAGGCCACGCTGGTCTCCCGGCTGAAGGCCGCCGGGGCGGTCATCTTCGGCAAGACCAACATGCACGAAATCGCGCTGGGTGCGACCGGAGAAAATCTCTGGACCGGCGACGTCCGGAATCCCTTCGACCCTGCGCGTCAGGCGGGGGGGTCGTCCAGCGGATCGGGCGTGTGTGTTCGGCAGGGCATCGGGCTGGGTTCGGTGGGAAGCGATACGGGCGGATCAATCCGGATTCCCGCGGCCTTTTGCGGCGTGGCCGGTTTCAA
This sequence comes from Pseudomonadota bacterium, assembly GCA_039800205.1. Classification (GTDB taxonomy): domain Bacteria; phylum Pseudomonadota; class Gammaproteobacteria; order Burkholderiales; family Burkholderiaceae_E; genus SYIM01. The sequence continues at coordinate 10,157 of JBDLRB010000291.1, forward strand.
GCCGACCCGTGATGCCATTCCGCTGGATGGGGCGCTCTATCTGTCCTGGACCTGCGATCACGCCGGCCCGCTCGCGCCCTCGGTCGCCGACTGCGCCGCCCTGTTCGAGGTGATGGCCGCCCGATCTGTGCAGCATGGCGCCGTGCCTCGAGCGCCTCGCCTGGCGGTGCCCGAGACCTGGCTCAAGGGCCGCTTGCATCCGGGTGTGCGGCAGGTCTTCGAGTCATTGCTTGCCGCCTTGCGCGCAGATGGCATCGTTGTGGAACCCGTGGAGATCGCCCACTTCGAGGCCGGCTGGCAGGCGTATTCGCCGCTTGTGCGTGCCGAGGCCGCCTGGGTTCATCGCCAGGTACTCGATTCGGGCGGAGAGGGCTTTTCAGAAATGGTTCGTCCGCCGCTCGAGGCGGGCCGTTTGATCGACGCCCGCACCTACATTGAGGCCTTGAAGACCCGGGACCGTCTGGTCGACGATTTCCGCAGGCTGCTCTCGGATTTCGATGCACTGATCTGTCCCGGAAATTCAGTGCCGCCGCCGCTCAGGGGTCAGGCCGAGGTCCAGACCGAGGGTGGGCTCATGAGTACCCGCGATGCGGTACTGGGTCAGACGGCCCTGTTTTCGCTGGCGGGCTTGCCGACGCTGGTTTTGCCGACGGCACCCGTCGAGGGCTTGCCGACCAGTCTTCAGATCGTTGGCGCGGCCGACACGGATGCGCGTGTGCTGGCTCTTGGACAATGGTTCGAGCAGCGGATCGGACCGGTCTGGCCGGATTGAACGGACCGCCCGGACGGGGGCCGCGTGTCCGTGCCCGGGCAGCGAGACGATCTGTTCCCGATACGCTTATTTGGGCGCCATCCGGATGGCTCCGTCCAGGCGGATCGTTTCGCCGTTCAGCATCGTGTTGGCGAGGATCTGGGACACCATCAGTGCAAACTCTTCCGGTCGCCCCAGCCGAGCGGGGAAGGGGACTTGTCGACCGAGCGATTCCTGCGCATCAGCAGGCAAGCTTTCGAGCAGGGGCGTGAGAAACAGCCCGGGCGCAATCGTAACGACGCGAATGCCATCGCGAGACAGATCGCGCGCGATGGGCAACGTCATGCCGACAATACCGCCCTTGGAGGCGGCGTAGGCCGCCTGTCCGATCTGTCCATCAAAGGCAGCAACCGACGCCGTGTTGATGATCACGCCGCGTTCGCCCTCAGCGTTGGGTGACTGCGCCGCCATCGCCTGTGCGCAGAGCCGAATCATGTTGAAACTGCCGATCAGGTTGATGAGAATCACCCGCTCGAACAGCTCCAGCGAATGCGGACCCTCTCGCCCCAGCGTCCGAGCGGGCGGGCCGATCCCTGCGCAATTGATCAGGCCTCCGAGTGGCCCGAGTTCAGTTGCGGCCGAGACGGCCTGTTTCGCTTCGGATTCGGCCGTGACATCACAACGGACGAATCGGGCGCGACCGCCCGATTCGGAGGCCAGTTGTTCGCCGAGTGCCTGATTGACATCAGCGATGACGGCGCGTCCGCCGGCGGCCAGCACCATGCGGACGGTGGCCGCCCCCAAGCCGGAGGCGCCGCCTGTGATCAGAAAGACTCGATCGCTGATCTGCATGACGGCGAACTCCAGTACCCGATTAGAGGATCGGGACGATCAACAACGCGACAATGTTGATGATCTTGATCAGCGGGTTGACCGCCGGGCCTGCGGTGTCCTTGTAGGGGTCACCGACGGTGTCGCCTGTAACGGCGGCCTTGTGTGCGTCCGAGCCTTTGCCGCCATGGTTGCCCTCCTCGATGTACTTTTTGGCGTTATCCCACGCACCGCCACCGGTACACATCGAGATTGCGACGAACAGGCCCGTGATGATCGTACCCATCAGCAGACCGCCCAGGGCCTCCGGTCCGAGCACGAGACCGACCACGACCGGGACAATGACCGGCAGCAGGGACGGCACGATCATTTCCTTGATCGCGGCCGAGGTCAGCAGATCGACCGCGCGAGAATAGTCGGGCTTGCCCGTGCCTTCCATGATGCCTTTGATCTCACGGAACTGGCGACGCACTTCCTCGACCACTGCGCCCGCTGAACGGCCCACCGCCTCCATCGCCATTGCACCGAAGAGGAAGGGAATCAGTCCGCCGATGAACAGCCCAACGATCACCATGTGATTGGAGAGATCGAAGGTGGCCGAGATCTTGGCGTCCTCGAGGGCGTGCGTGTAATCGGCAAACAGCACGAGGGCGGCCAGACCGGCCGAACCGATCGCGTAGCCCTTGGTGACTGCCTTGGTGGTGTTGCCCACCGCGTCCAGCGGATCGGTGATGTTTCGCACCGATTCAGGCAGTTCGGCCATCTCGGCGATCCCGCCCGCATTGTCGGTGATGGGACCGTAGGCATCGAGTGCCACGACAATACCCGCCATCGACAGCATGGCGGTGGCCGCCACCGCAATGCCATACAGCCCGGCGAGCCAGTAGGCCGACAGGATGGCCCCGCAGACCATCAGCACGGGCCAGGCCGTCGATTTCATCGAAACGGCGATCCCCGCAATGATGTTGGTTGCATGACCGGTGGTTGAGGCCTGCGCGACGTAGCGTACCGGGTGATACTGCGTGCCCGTGTAGTACTCGGTCACCCAGACGATCAACCCGGTCAGCACCATGCCAACGACCACGCACAGCCACAGGCTGTTGGCGCTCATGCCGTCGGGCAATTTCGCACCGTCGAACATCCACATCGTGATCGGGTAGGACAGCACCGTCGCGATCACGCCGGCGACAATCAGGCCCTTGTAGAGCGCGCCCATGATGTTGGTGTCACCGGGCTTGGCCTTGACGAACACGCAACCGATGATCGAGGCGATGATCGACAGACCACCCAGGGCCATCGGGTAGACGACTGCCTGCGTGGGCGCGCCCGTGATCATCAGGGCACCGAGCAACATGGTTGCGATCAGCGTCACGGCGTAGGTTTCGAACAAGTCCGCCGCCATGCCCGCGCAGTCGCCCACATTGTCACCGACGTTGTCGGCGATCACTGCCGGGTTGCGGGGGTCGTCTTCGGGGATGCCCGCTTCGACCTTGCCCACCAGGTCGGCGCCAACGTCCGCACCCTTGGTGAAGATACCGCCGCCCAGACGCGCGAAGATCGAGATCAGTGACGATCCGAAGGCCAGTCCAATGAGGGGTTTGATCACATGATGCAGGTCCTTCATTGCTTCGGCTGAGGCGCTACCGACCAGGATTGCGTAGTAGCCCGCGACGCCGAGCAGCCCCAGGCCCACCACCAGCATGCCGGTAATTGCACCACCGCGGAAGGCGACGGCCAGGGCTTCGTTGAGGCCCTGGGTCGCGGCCTGCGCCGTCCGCACGTTTGCCCGGACCGAGACGTTCATGCCGATGTAGCCGGCTGCACCCGAAAGGATGGCGCCGATTGCGAAACCGATCGCAGTCGACATCCCCAACCCGGGCACGACGGCAATGATGATGAAGAGGATGACCCCCACAATACCAATCGCTCGGTACTGTCGATTCAGGTACGCCTTGGCCCCCTGCTGGATCGCGTTGGCGATTTCCTGCATGCGGCTGTTGCCGGCGTCCAGTCCCAGGATCCAGCGGCTCGAGACGATGCCATAGAGCACCGCGAGCACGCCACAGGCCAAAGCAAGCCAAAGGCCCGCCGAGCTAGCAGTCATGTCCATCCTCCGTCGAAAGGGTCAGTTGTAAAAATCCCGCGGATTCTACAACGAGCCCTCGAAGTCGAAGGGTTTTCAGCGAACTGTCGGTCGGCCGCAACGACGCGGCCGCAGGGGGCTCAGGCGGAGAGGGCCTCGAGCGCGCGGGCCGAGATCTCGTCCACGGTTCCGAGGCCTGAAATGCGGCAGTAGCGGGGCGCGCCCGCTTCGCCCCCCTGCGCCCACTTGCTGTAGTAGTCGACCAGTTGCCGAGTCTGGGCATGGTAGACCTCGAGCCGCTTGCGGACGGTGGCTTCGCGGTCGTCGTCGCGCTGAACCAGGTCGTCGCCGGTCAGATCGTCCTTGCCTTCGACGCGGGGCGGGTTGAATCGGACATGGTAGGTTCGCCCGCTCGCCGGATGAACGCGCCGCCCGCTCATGCGCTCGATGATGTCCGCGTCCGGGACATCGATTTCCAGCACATGGTCGATGCCGACGCCGGCGTCTTTCATGGCGTCCGCCTGGGGAATTGTTCTCGGAAAGCCATCGAAGAGGTAGCCAGCCTGGCAATCCGGCTGGGCCAGGCGGTCCTTGACCAGTCCGATGATGATGTCATCGGACACCAGCCCGCCGGAGTCCATCACCTGCTTGGCCGCCTTGCCCAAGGGTGTGCCGGCCTTGACCGCCGCGCGCAGCATGTCACCCGTGGAAATTTGCGGGATACCGAAGCGTCGAGTGAGCACGGCCGCTTGGGTGCCTTTGCCGGCGCCTGGCGCGCCCAGTAGGATCAAACGCATCGGGTTCTCCCTGATTACCGTGTGTCGAGGTTAAGACAAAGCATCAACCCGGTCAATTTGACGGGTTATCGAATCTGTCAATCCAGCTTGACTTTACGGATCGGGTCACGATTGACGTTCGAATTGAGTCGCGCGGTCAGATCGGTTCGCTCCAGCGTCTTCTGACCCGTTCGAGGTCCTCCGGCGTATCGACCCCCCCCGGGGGCGCGTCGGTCGTGATGTGGACCGCAATGGATTCACCATGCCAGAGGGCACGCAGTTGCTCGAGCGATTCAATGGTCTCGATCGCCGCGGGTGCGAGCTTTGGGTAAGCGCGCAGAAAGCCAGCCCGGTAGGCATAGAGTCCAACATGCCGAAGCGGCAGGCCGGCGCGTGCCAAGGCCTGGGAAACGGGCATTTCAGAGCGCTCCGGCGCCGTGTGCGCCTTTGGGGCGTCTCGCTCGAATGGAATGGGGGCACGACTGAAGTAGAGCGCCCGACCCCGACGATCGGTGATCACCTTGACGATGTGGGGGCTCAGCAGTTCATGCTGAGCGGTGATCGGATGGGCGGCGGTCGCCATCGCGCAGTCCGGCGCGGCGACGAGGCAGGCGGCAACTGATTGAATCAGATCCGGCGGGATCAGGGGCTCGTCGCCCTGGACATTGAGAACGATCTGCCGGTCGTCGAGTGCGAGGTGCTCAGCGGCCTCTGCGAGACGGTCGGTGCCTGAGACATGGTCGCCTCGGGTCAGCAGGGCTTCAAAGCCGTGGGCCCGGACGAGGGCGGCGATCCGGTCGCTATCGGTCGCAATGACCACCCGGCGGGCCCCGGAGCGCGCGGCGCGCTCGGCGACCCGCACAACCATCGGACGCCCCGCGATATCAGCGAGCGGCTTATCCGGTAGACGCGTGGAGGCGAGCCGAGCCGGGATCAGTGCAATGAAATCGGGCGGCGATGGGGGGGTCAAGGCCCGCACTCCGCGTCGTCGAGTTGCCGGGCTTCGTCAATCAGCATGCGTGGGATGCCCTCTCGAACAGGAAATGCAAGCCGATCGATCCGACAGCTGAGCTCGCCCTCGAGGGTCATGCCATCGCTGCCCACTCCACCGCGCCGGTGCCTGAGTGCGCCCTTGCAGATCGGGCAAACGAGAATATCAAGCAGTCGGGGTTCCACGAGCGATGTCCTGCAGCCAAGTGATGAGTGCCGGATCGGGGCGCGCAGCGACTCTGAGCACCCAGCAGCGTTGATCGGCAAAGGGCACACATTTTACTGCGTCCTTGCTGGTCATCAGAATGAGCGGCTCGGCGATCGAACGCAGATGTGCCGCGGTGATCGGCGAATGATCCGGCAGTGCAAGACGGCGAGTGGGGTGAATACCCAGACCCTCCAGTACGTCAAAAAATCGCCTGGGGTCTCCGATGCCGGCCATCGCGCAGACCGCCTGCCCTTGGGCCCGTGCGCTGAACGCATCGAGCGTCAGGGGCTCGGTGCCGTCGGGGCGTGACACGCCCACGGCCTCGATGTGAAAGTTGAATCGTCTGCGACTGCGGACCCCTTCCGGCATCGGGGCCGCATTCAACGCGACCGCCTGGAGCGGTTCGATGGGATTCAGGGGCTCGCGCAGCGGTCCCGCCGGCAGCAAGCGTCCGTTTCCCAGACCCCGGTGGTCGAAGACCATGAGTTCGGCGGTTCGCCGAAGGTGTCGATGCTGCAGGCCGTCGTCGGCGATCACCAGATCAAGACCCGGTGCAGTACGGAGCAGGCACGCCAGCGCGTGGTCGCGCCGACGCCCGGCCGCAACCGGTACGCCGGTCTCGATGGCCAGCAGAACCGCCTCGTCGCCGTGCTCTTCCGGGTCATCCCCTGGGCCCACCATCCGCGGGTCAGAGCGCCGGGCGCCGTAACCACTGCAGATCAGCCCCACGCGCAGGCCGGCAGCGTTCAGGGACTGGACCGAGGCAATGGCGAGTGGCGTCTTGCCGGTCCCCCCGGCCAGCAGATTACCAATGATCACGACGGGAGGATGGGCTTGAGGGAGGCGCGCAATCGCTCGGCGAGCCCGTCCCGCAGACCAGGCGGTCAGACCGCTCAGGGGGCTGAGCAGCTGGGCAAGCCGCGGGGCCCAACCGCTTTGTGCGAACCAGATCGCATGCACAATGCGGGTCAAAGTCTGCAAGAAACCCTCCCGGTTGAACCCGTGCGCCGCCTGGGGGCCACGACCGCGTTGGCGCATCACCCAAGGGGTGCGACAATGGGTCGATCCGATCGGACGTCGAGGTGCGCAGTCCCGTCGTCATCCAGGCAGGCGCATTGTGAGCGGCTCGCGTAGACCGATCAAGTCGGGTCGTGTTGCAGTGCGCCCTGTGGATAACTCTGTGCACAATCTCCTGCGAGTGGGCGGCGCGCAGGCTCATCTGACCCGACTAAATATTTTTCCCCTAGGAAGCTCTGTTTTTTTATTCATGAAATCAATATCTTGCATAGAGAGCTCTCGAGGGCCCCACGATTTGTGCGGAAACCCTTGCCGGATGCGGGTTTGTGGATAGGTCTGCCTCCGAAAGGCCCGAGGCAAGCCGCTTTCGGTCCGACGACCTCGACGATTCAAGGGGTTTGCTAACGGTTTCGCAGCTCAACCGCATGGTTGCGGGCCTGCTCGAGCGCAGCCTCCCGCTGGTCTGGGTCAGCGGCGAGATTTCCAACATGACCCGTGCCGCCAGCGGCCATTGGTACTTCACGCTCAAGGATCGATCCGCCCAGATTCGGGCCGTGATGTTCCGCGGGCGGGCCCAGTACACGGGCTTTGTGCCGCGCGAGGGCGATCAGGTCGAGGTCCGTGCGCTGGCGGGCCTGTATGAGCCCCGCGGCGATTTTCAGCTCAACGTCGATACGATGCGTCGGGCGGGAGCGGGCGACCTGTACCAGCGCTTCCTGAAGCTGAAGGCACAACTCGACGGCGAGGGTCTGTTCGATCCCTCGAGAAAACGTCCGCTGCCCCGCCACCCCGCGCGCATCGGTGTGATTACCTCCCTGCAGGCCGCCGCACTGCAGGACGTCCTCACGACGCTTGCGCGCCGGGTGCCCCACATTCCGGTCGTGATCTATCCCTCGCCGGTTCAGGGGAGCGAGGCGCCGGCCGCGCTGATCGCGGCCCTGATGCGAGCCGGCGAGCGACACGAGTGTGATCTGTTGCTGCTCGTCCGGGGCGGTGGCTCGATCGAGGATCTGTGGGCCTTCAACGACGAGCGTCTGGCGCGCGCCATCGCCGCTTCGCCCATCCCCGTCCTGACCGGGGTGGGCCACGAGACCGATTTCACGATCGCCGATTTTGTTGCCGATGTTCGTGCGCCTACGCCAACGGCCGCGGCGGAGCAGGCGGCGATCGATCGGCAGACCCTGGTGGCGGAGTGGGTTGAGCGGGTCTGGGCGCTCGATCGGAACATGCAGCGCCTCCTGGATCGGGCGGACCAGCGGCTCGACTGGGCCGTTCGACTGCTTCGCCCCCCGTCGGCGCAGTGGCGTGAGCGGGCTCATCAACTCGAACAATTCGCAGCGCGCCTGCGGTCGGCGAAACGCGCCCGGCTTGAGCGAACCAGACTTGGGCTGATCCGAGCCGAAAGCCGGTTGCGGCCGCCCCGCATCGACGCTTCCGCGCGTCTGCTGGAGGGGCTCACGCGACGCCTCGCGACCGCCCTCTCGCGACGTCTCGCGGCTCAGGACGCCCGGACCCTTCGCCTGACGGGTGCGCTGGAACTGGTCAGTCCTCTGGCCGTCCTTGAGCGGGGGTATGCCATCGTTCGCGATCAGGCCGGACAGCTGCGCCGGGATGCAACGGGCCTGAAGCCAGGCGATGGCTTGAGGATTCAGCTGGCGCAGGACGCCATCGACGCACGTGTTGAGCGCATCGCGCCTGAGCCGCGCGATCCGTAGGCACCATTGCCCCGGAGGCCGGCGCGGTTCGCATTGAGGGCCCCGGTGTTTGAGCCTACAATCCGCGGCTGCGCGCTCGCTCGGGCCACACCCGCCCGGCTGGATGACCCCCTTTCACACCAATCGGAGATTTCGCAACATGGAACACACCTTGCCCGCTCTGCCTTACGCATCGGATGCGCTCGCGCCCCATATGTCGAAGGAGACCTTCGAATATCACCACGGCAAGCACCATCAGGCCTACGTCACCAACCTCAATAACCTGATCAAGGGCACCGAGTTCGAGTCGATGGGGCTCGAGGACATCGTGCGCAAGTCGAGCGGTGGCGTCTTCAACAACGCGGCCCAGGTCTGGAATCACACCTTTTTCTGGCATTGCATGAAGCCGGCCGGTGGCGGCGCGCCCAAAGGTGCACTGGCCGCAGCGATCAATGCCAAATGGGGCTCGATCGATGGTTTCAAGGAGGCCTTCACGAAGAGCGCGGTGGGTAACTTCGGCTCGGGCTGGACCTGGCTTGTTCGCAAGGCGGACGGTTCCCTCGACATCGTCAACACCAGCAACGCGGCGACGCCGCTGACGGCGGGCGATACGGCACTGCTGACGGTGGACGTCTGGGAGCACGCCTACTATGTTGACTACCGGAATGCCCGTCCGAAGTTCCTTGAGACCTTCCTGAACCATCTGGTCAACTGGGAATTCGCAGAGCGCAACTTCGCTGGCTGATTGGAACGCTACGCTGGGCCGATGTCCGAACCCCGACCGCGGCGGCCGGGGTCGGTTCAGCGAGCACTGAGTGGGGGGAGCGCGATTCGGCTGCCCACCCGAATGCCCTTCTGGCCGAACCAGCCGTGTGTCATCTCCAGGGCCAGCCGAACCGGTTCGGCCGGACAGTGGCCGTTCTCGGTCATTGGAGCCATGTCCGACAGGCTGACGATTCGGCCATCATCGGCAATAAAGGCAATCGTGAGCGGAATCAGGGTATTGCGCATCCAGAAGCAATGCATCCCCCGCTCTGGAAAGACGAATAACATGCCCTGATTGGGGCCCAATTCAGTGCGGTGCATCAGCCCGACCGACCGGCTTGCGGGGGTTGCGGCCAACTCGGCCCGAATGCGGTAAAGACCCGCACTCAGTTCCACCACGGGAAGATTGCGCTGCGCCGCCTCCTGCGCCGAGGCGGTGAGACTCATGAAGCCGATCAGAAGGCCTGCAAGCGCGCGTGACCAGGAACGGATGAGCATGATTTCAACCTGCTGAGATCGGGAGATCGGTCGCCCACGGGGTCGTCGCGATGGCCGACGATCGGGCATAATTCGGCTGCGCGAAACAAGCCGCCAAACAGAACAAAGCTCGCTTTCAGGAAGGATTCTTCATGTACCAGCATATCAAGATCCCCGCGTCCGGCGAAAAGATCCGCGTGAACGCCGATTTTTCGCTTCAGGTACCGGATCAGCCGATCATTCCTTACATCGAGGGGGATGGAACCGGTCTGGACATCACGCCCGTGATGCTCAAGGTAGTCGACGCCGCAGTCGAAAAATCCTACGGTGGCCGTCGCAAGATTCATTGGATGGAAATCTACGCCGGTGAGAAATCCACCCGCATCTACGGGCCTGACGTCTGGCTGCCCGAAGAAACCCTGCACGCGGTCAAGGACTATGTGGTGTCCATCAAGGGACCGCTCACGACCCCGGTCGGCGGAGGCATCCGATCGCTCAACGTTGCGTTGCGCCAGGAGCTCGATCTGTATGTGTGCCTGCGTCCGGTTCGCTATTTCAAGGGCGTACCGTCGCCCCTGCGCGAACCCGAGAAGACTGACATGGTGATCTTCCGTGAGAACTCTGAAGACATCTACGCCGGCATCGAGTGGGCGGCCGAGTCCGAGGGGGCCAAGAAGCTGATCCAGTTCCTGACCGCGCAGATGGGCGTCAAGAAAATTCGTTTTCCCGCCACGTCCGGTATCGGCATCAAGCCGGTGTCACGCGAGGGGACCGATCGCCTGGTCCGGAAAGCCTTCCAGTACGCGATCGATAACGACAAGCCCTCCGTGACTCTGGTTCACAAGGGCAACATCATGAAGTTCACCGAGGGTGCGTTCCGCGACTGGGGCTACGCGCTGGCTCAAAGCGAGTTCGGCGCCGAACTGCTCGATGGCGGCCCCTGGATGCATTTCAAGAATCCCAAGACCGGTCGTCAGATCGTGGTCAAGGACGTCATCGCCGATGCCTTCCTGCAGCAAATCCTTCTGCGTCCTGCCGAGTACAGTGTCATTGCGACCCTGAACCTCAACGGCGACTATGTGTCCGACGCGCTGGCCGCTCAGGTCGGTGGAATTGGCATCGCCCCGGGCGCGAATCTCTCCGACTCGGTGGCGATGTTCGAGGCCACCCACGGCACTGCCCCCAAGTACGCCGGCAAGGACTACGTCAATCCGGGTTCGGAAATCCTTTCTGCCGAGATGATGCTTCGCCACATGGGCTGGTTCGAGGCGGCCGACCTCATCATCAGTTCGATGGAAAAGGCGATCCTCTCACGCAAGGTCACCTACGACTTTGCCCGCCTGATGGACGGGGCCACCCAGGTGTCCTGCTCGGGCTTCGGTCAGGTGATGATCGATCACATGTGAGGCGAGCGCTCGGGCGATGAGCCCTGATCCAAAAAAACCCCGGCGATTTGCCGGGGTTTTTCGTTCCGGATCGTCTCCGGACAGGCGCAGTGGTTCAGGCGCCCTGGATATTCGATGCCTGCTTGCCCTTCGGGCCCTGAACGACATCGAATTGAACCTTCTGGCCTTCCTTCAGGCTCTTGAAACCGTTCATCTGAATCGCGCTGAAGTGCGCGAACAGGTCTTCACCCCCGTCATCCGGAGTGATGAAGCCGAAACCCTTCGCATCATTGAACCACTTGACAGTACCCGTTGCCATGGTGCGGCCTTCCTTCAAATATGTCACTCGGTCACCCGACCCGGCATGGACCCTTGCCAGATGACCCCCTTGCGCGCAGGGGCTGAGAACAGCCGCTGCTTAGCAGCGCTCCGCAGGGGAAACGACTAAAGTCCCTTTGGGGCTTGCGGATTTTTTTACAGTTATTGCTGTACGTCAAGGTCTGGGTAAATTTCCGTCGCTTCCGCGGTCCGGTGAGCCCCCCTTCGTGTTGAAGGGCGTTGTTGCAGCACCACGTCGAGTCGATAGAATGGAAGACATGGCCACCCGAACAGATCCATCCACCGTAATCGAGGAACGCGAATCCAGGCTTGCGCCTCCTCCGATGTATCAGGTGCTTTTGCTCAATGACGATTACACTCCGATGGAGTTCGTCGTGATCGTCCTGCAGAAATTTTTCGGAATGGGCAGGGAAAAGGCGACACAGGTGATGCTTGCGGTCCATCGTCAGGGCCGTGGTGTCTGCGGGGTCTACCCTCGCGACCTGGCGGCGACCAAGGTTGAGCAAGTCAGCAGTTTTTCACGCCAGCACCAGCACCCGCTGCAGTGCGTGATGGAGGAAGCATGATCGCGCAGGAACTCGAAGTCAGTTTGCACATGGCCTTTGTCGAGGCCCGCCAGCAGCGGCATGAATTCATCACGGTGGAACACCTGCTGCTCGCCCTCCTCGACAATCCGTCGGCCGCCGAGGTGCT
>JBDLRB010000292.1:0-10434 GCA_039800205.1 Pseudomonadota bacterium
ACAAGCTGCTGGTGTACGGCGGGCTGCTGCTCGTCGTCATGCGTTTCAGCCCCGAGGGGCTTTCCGGTGCCGTCCGTCGACTGACGGCAAGGAAGCGTTCCTGATGACTCTTCCCCGCTCGAACGCACTCCTTGAGGCGAACAATCTGTCGATCGCGTTTGGCGGGGTGCGCGCCGTGCGAGACGTCTCGATGCGTGTGATGCCGGGTGAACTGCTCGGTCTGATCGGACCCAATGGCGCGGGCAAGACAACGCTCCTGAGACTGCTCACCGGAGTCCTGAAGCCGGATACGGGTGAGATCGAATTCGGCGGGCGCGATGTCACCCGTTTGTCGCTCCATCGGCGGGCACAGCTGGGCTTTGTCCACACGCACCAGATCGTTCGTCCCTTTCGCGCGATGAGTCTGCTCGATAACGTTGTGCTGGCCGCAGAGCCCGCGCTGATCCGTACGCCCTGGCGCGCGCTCATGTCGGTGAATGCGCGAGCCGCTCGAGCGCGTGCACGCCACTGGCTTGAACGAATGGGGATCGGCGACGCCGCCGACAAACCCGCTCACGGCGTGCCGCTGGGCTATCTGAAGCGTCTGCAGGTCGCTCGGGCGCTGGCGCTGGCCCCCCGTCTGCTGCTGCTCGACGAACCGCTTGCCGGTCTGAACTACACCGAGGCCCAGGGCCTCGCCAACGAGATCGCGGCGCTGATCGATGAGGGAGTGACGATCGTTCTGGTTGAACACAATCTCGCGGAGATCACACGGATCGCCAGTCGCCTGCTGGTCCTCCACAATGGCGCGGTGCTGGCGGAGGGCGACCCCACGACGGTCATGGCGCGTCGTGATGTCCGTAGCGCCTACCTGGGCACAGAGGCCACGGACCATGCTTGAATTGAGAGACCTCAAGTGCGGCTATGGCCAGGTGATCGCGGTCGAGGCACTCAGCCTTCGGGTTGAGCCCGGGCGCATCACGGCCCTGCTGGGTCCCAACGGCGCAGGCAAGTCCTCGACCTTGATGTGCGTGGCGGGACACGTGGCGCAGAATGCGGGGGCGATCCTCTTTGAGGGTGAGGACCTCGGCCGCTTGTCGCCGGGCGAGCGTACTGAGCGGGGCCTGGCCATCGTTCCCGAAGGCAGGCGTATCTTTCCCGACCTGACCGTCTTCGAGAATCTGCTGATCGGCGGCTATCTGCGCAGTCCTCAGGCCGGTCGGCGCAACATGGAGCGGGTCTACGATCTGTTTCCACGTCTGGGCGAACGACGCGATCAGCGTGCGGGGTCCTTGTCGGGGGGCGAACAACAAATGCTGGCCATGGGACGTGCCCTGATGGTCGAGCCCAGGTTACTGCTGGTCGATGAGATGTCCCTGGGCCTGATGCCTGCGATGGTGGATCAGTGCTTCAAGGCGCTGTCGACCCTGATGCAAGCAGGCATTGGCATCCTGCTGGTCGAACAGAATACGCCTCGCGCGCTGGCCGTCGCCGATGAGGTCACCGTGCTGGTTTCGGGACGCTGCGCCTATCAGGCCGATGGGACGACCGCCCGGCGGGACCCCGCCCTGATTGATTCATTCCTGGGCCTGGACAAGCACTGAGTTCGGGCGCCCGACACCGGGCTCAGCGATCGTCAGACCGGCGCATCCGACACTTGAATCAGAAGCCCGGACCCGGTCCTCTGAAGAACGGGCTCAACGCTCAGGCGCGGAGCGTCCCCGGTCCGATGGACCGGGCGCTCAATCCACGCCAGCATTGCGTCGGCCAGTTGAATGTGATCTGAGCCCAGGGTCACCTGCAGAGGTGTCTGGGCATACACTGCGATCAAACGAGTGGACGGATCGATGGACGGATGGCTGGACCCGTAAATGCGCCTGACAGATGCGGTACAGGAGCCCCGGAGCATCACATTCAGGGCGCGCGCCGAACCGTGAAGCCGCTCGACTCGACAGTCGAGTTCTCCGTCGAATTCGATGGGTTCGTGCGCAGGCGCGCAGTCGACGACGTACTGGCCGAGTCGGAGCGAAAGCCCATCGCCCTCAACGAGCGAAAAGATGCGACGAACGCCGGGCAAGCTCGAAAACTCACCTTCGTCCGTGATGTCCGCGAGGGAGATGCGTATCGTCCAATCAGAACAACCGGACGGAGAGCGCATGAGTTCGCGGGTCAGGCCGCGGCCGTTGCGCCAGGGCTGAGGCGGACAGGCCGCCCCAGCGATCTGCCGCCAGGTGGAGGACTCCCCTGACGGCATCAGCCCGATCCGACGATCAGGCCAGCACGCGAATGCCGGTGGCCTGGGGACCTTTCTGGCCCTGGGACACTTCGAACTCGACCCGCTGGTTTTCCTGCAGGGTACGGAACCCTGAACCCTGAATCTCGCGGAAGTGTGCGAACAGGTCTTTGCCGCCGTTGTCGGGCGCGATGAACCCGAAGCCCTTGCTCTCGTTGAACCACTTGACGATACCGGTCTCTTTGGCCATGGCCATTTTCCTCTGAAACAGTGAGTTTGAAGATGCGGGAACACCCCGCGACGCACAGAAACACTCCGAAACTCACCGAGGGAAAATCTGACCCAAGCGCCGAGAGAACGACGAAAAAGCCCAAAACCGCCGAACGAGAGATCAAGAAATGTGTCTAGCCTTCCGAGTATAACAGTCCCGATGATTGAACAAACGCAAAGAATTTTTCGACCGACCGACGGCCCCGGGTTGATAATTCTTGTCTCAGGTCAAAATGCCAAAAAAAGAAGCGAGCCCCCCACAGGACAACGCTTCGACAACCAGGACTCACCGATGCCTCTCTCCAGTGCGGCCCCCCCTTCCTTTTTCCGCCTCCCCGCCCTGCTTGCGCTCACCGCTGCGCTCGCCCTTGGTGGTTGCGCGACGGTCACACCGCCCAAGAACGACTTCGCTGCGGCCCGTCAAGCCTCCAACTTTCAGGCGATTGCAGCGAATTTTCTGGATGCAAAAGGTCAGCCTGCGTACGACAGAAATGACCTGCAGCAATCACTCGAAGCGGCCAAAGCCTTCCACGACGCGGGCTTGTGGGCGTTCAGCAATGAGGCCTTCAGCGTCGCGCACGGCAAGCTCGCCTGGAAGGAAAATACAGTCGACACGCCCGCCGAGGTGCTCAACCTGATCGGGACGACCCTCACCAGCAGTGCGTTTGGCACCTACCCAGGCAAGATTCACGAGGGTTCACTGCTCAATTTCTATCGTGCGCTCAACATGATGATGCTGGCTGGGGCGGCGCCCAACCCTGAGCACAGGCGCGAACTCGAGCAACGCGCGCGGGTCGAGTTCAACCGCCTCGAGGAGCGCCAGCAGAACGCGCTGACGCAACTCCAGGCGTTCGGTCAAACGTCCCGACAATCCAGACAGCAATCCCTTGGAAATGACAAGGCTCAGGGTTCAGCGCGCAGCTACCAGGCGGTCGGCCCCAAGGTGAAGGAAGGCTTCGCGGAGGTCCCCGCACAGATGCGACGCGCTGATATCCGCAACGCATCGGGCGACCTGCTCGCCGCCGCCTTCCGAAGCAGTTCCAGTTTCGCCCAAGACAAGGACCCACAGCGCATCGGGTCGATGATCGCCGCGGCGGCTGGCTCGGCACCCGGGCCTGAATCGAACGCCATGATCGCGGATTTCCAGCGGTCTGTTTCCGCCGGAAGCGGAGCGGTCGCCAACAAGATCTTCGTTGTGTACGAGGATGGCAATGGGCCGTCCCTGTCGGAATTCAGGCTTGACCTGCCGATGTACCTGGTGTCCAACAATATCCTGTATTCGGGCATTGCGTTACCGCGCTTCAACCGCGGTCAGCCCGCGCTCGGATCCCTGCGGGTCGGCGGCGAACCCACGGTCGTGATGACCGACCTGAACCGAATCGTCGGACTGGAATTCAGAGTGGGCTACGACGCCGTCGTTGCCCAGGCAGTGGTGTCCACCGTCATCAAGACGGCGGCCCAGTACGCGGCGAACAAGCGCATTGACCAGGAGGCCAAGTCGCCCATGGCGGCACTCCTGATGAAGGCGGCCACCGGCGCGATTCAGGCGGGACTCACTCGAGCGGACACCCGCTACTGGAGGAACCTGCCGAACACGATCCAGATCGCCGTACTCGACCGACCCGCCGATGGCCTGCTGACGATCGCCACCCCCGGCGGACGAACCTTCAGGACGCTGCGTCTTGAATCGGGCAACCACCTGCTGCTGATCAAGGCGTCCGGCACCGCTGGCCCACCCGCCATCCATGTCGCACGGCTTGGCTAGACTCACGCACCCGACTCGACCTTCTCCACGCTGAGGAATCCCATGCTCATGAACCCCTCCCGCCGATTGGCCCTGGTCTCCGGTGCGCTGCTGCTCACCGGCTGCGAGACCGCAGTCAAGACCTCCAACACGCTCGCCAACCAGACCCGCGACCAGCGGGTCGGTGTCGACACATTGCAGCTTGAGTCCGTCGATTTCGAATTCGCAGCCAAGGACGCGGTAGATCAGTTCCTGCAGTCGCCCTGGTATGCCAACGGCAAGCGGCGGCGCTGGGTGGTGTACATGGGTGAAGTGATCAATGATTCGACCAATGACATCAACACCCGTCGCATGACCGACCGGATGCGTCAGTACATGACCCGAAGCGCCAATTTCGTCTTCACCGCCGCAGTGGGCAGCGAGGCCAGCCGGGGCGTCAGCGCCTACCGCCAGCTCGATCGGTCGGCCATGTTCGATCAACGGACCGGCGCGAGCGGCCTGGCGGTCAAGCCTGATCTGGAGATGTCCGGCTCGATCCGAAGCGCAACCGTGGTCAGCAACAACCGCAGTCGTCAGGCGCTGGAATACGAATTTTCGTTCCGCGTCGTGGAACTGGGATCGGGTCTTGAAATCTTCCAGGCCTTCGTCCCGATCAACAAGGCTGGATCCAACCGCAACTTTGCCTGGTGATTGACTTGAACCCTTCTACGCTCCCGGGCGACAGCCCCCGCCCAACGGTTCGATCAATTCGGTGGGCCCACGCCTGCTGGGTGTTGATGGCGGGCACCTTGATCTGGGGGCTGGCCCTGCTCGCCCCCTCCGTAGAGGCGCAGGTCGTCGAGCGTCGGGTGGCGTCCGAAGGGTCCGGCCCCACGCGCGGCGCGGCCATCCACGACGCGCTGATCAACGCGGCATCGCAGGCCTTTGGAATGCGCCTGCAGGCTCAGACGACCAACAGCCTGACCAGCGCGGACATCAATGTCGACACCGCTTCGAACAGCGTTTTGATCGATGCCTTCAACAAGCAGATCTCGAAAGAGGTTCGCACCCCCGGCAACCGTCCGATCCTTGGGTTCACGGTCGATCGAATTGGTCGATCGGACCTCGGCCTCTGGAGCGCACGGGTCACGATCCGGCACAGCGACTACGAGAAGCTGGGCGCACCCAGCGAGCGGCGCAGCATCGCTGTTTTCGTCAAGCCGCACCCTCAGGCGCCCGCATTACTGAAAGCGTTTGAACCGGCACTGATTGCCACCCGGCGCTTCGACGTGCTCAGTCGCGATACCGGCCAGGCCTTTGATCGCGAGACGCGCTTTCTCCGGAGCGGTGAAGCAGCCCCCGCAGAGCTTGCACGACTCGGGCAGGGTCTGGGCGCGGACTACATTGCGGTGGTCGAATTCGATGGCCTGCGCGTCAGGCAGAACGAGCAGGAGCGGATTGCTCTGAGTGGCGAGGTCTACGTCCGCAGCCAGATCTCGGGGTCGATCCGACTCGAAATCATTGAGATGGCCTCGCGCAAGAAAAAATGGACGGGACGCGAGTCTGTCGCTGCCGTATTCGAGGGCGCGTCACGCATCGAAAGCGAGATGTTCTCGCAGCGTCTCGACGATGCCGCCGCAGTGCTCGCAGCGCGCATGACTTCGGCCATTTACCCGATCGAGATCGTCCGGGTCGAGGGCAGCCGATTCTTCATCAACCGGGGCGAAGGTGCCGTCGTGGCCGGGGAGCGCTTCCAGGTCATGGCGCTGGGTGCAGAACTGCGCGACCCACAATCAGGAGAATCACTGGGCGAAGCCGAGACGCCCGTCGCAACCGCCGAAATCGCTGAAGTCAGTCCAAAATTCGCGACGGCGAACCTGCTCGACGGGCTGTTGAGGCCCGGCGTCCGGTATGTCCTTCGCCCGCTGACCACCCCGCCGGTGGCCGCGCCGCCCGCTGCAGTCCCAAGCGACGCGCAACCGGCCTCAGACAACCGCAACTTTCTCAACCGCTGACCCCCGGGGACCGGTCTTTTTCGGATACGGCCCCCCATCCCATCCTGGAGATCTCAATGAAGCCCTCAATTCGCAGCCTGGCTGCCCTGTGGGTCGTCGCTCAAGTCCTTGCACTGCCTGCGGCCTCCGCGCAGACGCCCCCGGCCGATCCCGGCGCACAGGGGCCCTCGGACCGCACGCTCGCCCAAGCCAGCGCAGCCAGCGCGGACAGCGCGCTGCCGCATACCTCCTTCAATGACTGGGTCAGCGAATTCGAAGCTCGCTTTGGTCAGATGGTCGGCACGGCGGTCGACGGCCGGACCTTTTTCAGCGGCGTCGCCAACGTGCGGGTCGCCCCCAGCCACCCCAGCTATGGCAAGGAACTCGCCCTCGCCTATGAGCGTGCCCTCTTCGACCTTCAGGCCAATTTCGTCGTTCAGAACTACGGGCGGCAGGTCGCCCGACGCCTGTTGCAGTTGATGCAGGATGGCTCGACCAATGCGGAACAATTCGACCCCGTCGAACTCAAGCGTGCGCAGGATCAGGGGCGCGTCGCCGCGCTCTTTGACAAGGCGATCATGCTCATCGACAAGCGACTGGACAATGAGCTGATCAAGGAAGGCATCCCTCGCGAACGGGTCGCGCAGCTGAGCGTTGAGCAGAAGAAAACGACGTTCCGCGAAAGTCTCAGCAAGGAGATCATCACGACCGCCGTGCGCAACATGCAGGGGCTGGTGCCCGTCCAGACGCGCATCTTTACGCAGAACACCGCCAACGGGAAGGTGAGCCGAGTCGGTGTGATTGCCGTACAGAGCCAGAAGACCCGCCAGTTCGCACAGGACCTGTCGCGTCAGCGGGCCACGCTGGTCAAGGGCGAACCCAATCGGCTGGTCGACCTGCTGCCCCGCAATGAGCGGGAATACCTCGATGAGATCGGTTTGCGCTTTACGTATGACGAGCGCGGTCGTCCCATGCTGATCTCATATGGGCGCTGGTCGCTCGCAGTCGCCAAGGACTGGAGCCCGGCCCGGGTCATGAGCGCAACTCAGATCGCAACGGATCAGGCGAAGGGCCTGGCCGAGAGCGCGATCATCGAGTTCATGAATACCAGCATCCAGGTCAATGACAGCAAGACCGTGGGGAGCC
Source organism: Pseudomonadota bacterium (assembly GCA_039800205.1). GTDB lineage: Bacteria > Pseudomonadota > Gammaproteobacteria > Burkholderiales > Burkholderiaceae_E > SYIM01. The sequence continues at coordinate 7,346 of JBDLRB010000292.1, forward strand.
TGAGCGAAGAAATCGCGCGTCAGGTGACGCGCCTGGACGACAGCGGCACACGAAATGTCGAGCAGACCCGCGAACAGATCGGTGAGACCATCGACAAGGTCATGCGCACTGCGCGATCGGTGGCGCAGGGCAGCTTGCGCGGCACCTCGGTGGTCAAGCGCTGGGAGCAGGCCGACGAGAACGGCGTGGTCCATGTCGGCACCGTGGTGACCTGGACCTATGCACAGCTCGACAACGCGAACGCGATCGACGCGAAGCCTGCGGGCGAGTCGGGCGCGCCGCGCTCCGGGCCGGTCCGCGACGAGTCCCGTCAATCACGGCCGATCAATCGAACGAAGGATTTCTGACGCACCACGCATCCCGGGGCGCGGCCTCTGCGAATCGCTCTGGTCCGATATTGATCTGATTTTCCTATGATTCGATCGACGCGGGCGGGTTTACAGATCCTCCCGTGCTTCATACACTCCCTGACAGGTCAGCCCACGCGCTGATCGAGGGGCTCGGGAAGAGGCACCCCCACCGAGCCCCCTGTTGTCCACACCATGCAGGGAGACACTCTATGACCGGATTCAGACACCGTCGGCTGCTCGCGGCCGCGCTGGCGGCCACACCCTTCTCGGCCGTGATCGCCCCGGCCACCGCTCAGGACTGGAAGCCGACCAAGGCCGTCCTGTACACCGTGCCCGCCGGGCCGGGCGGCGCACTCGACCAGGCCGTTCGCATGGTCAAATCGATCGCCGAACGGCGAAACCTCCTCGACAAGCCCATCCTCGTCGAGAACAAGCCCGGTGGTGCAGGCAAGGTTGCACTCGCCCCGCTTGAACAGAACCCGGGCGATCCGCACTACCTGACCGTCATTACCTACTCCCTTCTGACCAACCACATCATCGGTAACCTGCCGGTGGGGCACAAGGATTACCTGCCGATCGCAATGCTGTTTGGCGAGTATGTGACCCTGTCCGTCAAAGCCGACTCGCCGGTGAAGGATGCCCGCGACCTCATCGAGCGCTTCAAGAAAGATCCGCGCAGCATGACGATCGGTGTCGCGACCTCACTGGGCAATCATATTCATGTGGGCGCAGCCAAGCCGCTTCAGGCTGCGGGCGTGGACATCGGCAAGATCACCGTGGTCCCCTACAAGTCCTCGCAGGAATCCCTGACCAACATGTTAGGCGGCCACCTCGACATCGTGGCTTCAACCACACCCAATGTCATCGGCCAGATGCGGGCCAAACGCATCCGGGTGCTAGCGGTCGCAGCGCCCAATCGTCTGGGCGGTGAGTTCGCCGAGATCCCGACCTGGCGGGAGCTTGGCGTAGAGGGCGGCGTCTATAACAGCGCGCAGGGCGTGATGACCTCCAAAGGGATTCCGCCCGCAGCCTTGCGTTTCTGGGAAAACTTTTTCCAGACGGTGACCAGCGATCCGGAATGGACCAAGTTTGTGGCTGCACGCCAATGGGCGCCCAACTACCTGAACAGCGCGCAAACCGCGCAGCAGCTCGAGGCTGAGTATGCGGGCACGCGCGACATTCTGAAGACGCTTGGGTTGGCCAAGCGCTGATTGGATCGGATCGCGATGTCGACACAAGAACGCAAGGGCCCGCTCGCCGGCTATAAAGTGCTCGAGCTGAGCTCCACCATCGCCGGGCCCGTGTGCGCCCGGCTGATGGCGGACTTCGGCGCCGACGTGGTCAAGATCGAGCCGCCGGAGGGGGATGCGGGCCGCAACATGGGCTTGTCCGATCAGGGTGAGTCCCTGTATGCGGCCAGCATGCAGCGAAACAAGTCTACCGCCTGCATCGACTTGAAGACCCCCGAGGGCCTGGAGCTCGTCCGTCAGCTCGCCATGCAGGCCGACTTCCTGATCGAAAACTTCAGACCGGGAACCCTCGAGCGCCTGGGGCTGGGCTACGAGGCCCTGTCTGCACTGAACCCGAAGCTGATCATGGTTCGAATCAGTGGCTATGGACAGGACGGTCCGTACAGCAAGTGGCCCGGCTACGGGGCGATCTGCGAGGCGGTTGCGGGCGTTCGTCACATGACAGGCGACCCCGATCGCCCCCCTGCCCGCGTTGCGCTGGCCGTCACCGATTACCTTACGGCCGTCTATGCCGCTTTCGGGGCGATGCTCGCGCTTGAGCACCGTCACCGAAGCGGCCGCGGCCAGGTCGTCGACACCGCGCTTTACGAGGCGGCGTTCTCAATGATGGAAAGCTACGTACCGGCCTATCCGCGCCTGGGCGTCATCCCTGAGCGTCAGGGTCCACGCCTGATGAACACGGCGCCCAACAGCCTGTATCCGACCCGGGATGGTAGCTATGTGCTGCTGGCCGCAAACAATGACGCCATCTATCGTCGCCTGGCCACCGTCATGGGACACCCCGAATGGGCGGACGATCCCCGCTACGCCACTCAGCGGGCGCGGGGAACACGGATCGATGAGGTCGATGCACTGGTGACCGCCTGGACCACCGAGCACGATGCTGCGGACATTGTTCAACGAATGCTGGACGCCGGCGTGCCCAGCGCCAAGTGCTACACGATCGCAGATATCTTCGCCGACCCGCATTTTGCCGCACGGGGGATGCTGGCCAAGGTGGCTCACCCGCGCCTGGGTGAAGTTGTCCTGCCGGGCATCGTGCCCCGACTGGACCAGACTCCGGGTGAGATCCGCGAGCCCGGCCATCTGGTCGGCGAAGACACGGCCACCGTTCTGGCGGACTGGCTGGGGCTGGACATCGAGCGAATCACGCGACTGAAGGCCTCTGGGTCAATCCGCTGACCCCTCGACGTCGGCCGGATCTCGATCCGGCCGAATGCCTTCACCGTGCGGCCCCCCAAAGACGTGTTGTTGCGCGTCCCGATGCAATCAGTTGAACTTCAGGCCCGCAGACTTGACCAGCGCGGCCCATTTGGCCACCTCGTCGCGAACGGTCGCCGCCAGCGCATCAGGGGTGCCACCGACCGGCACCACACCCAATGACTTCAAGCGCTCGAGCACCCCGGGATCCGCCAGCGCCTTGTTGACCTCACGATTCAGGAAATCAACAACTGACCGGGGCATCCGGGCGGGGCCCAGCAGCGCAAAG
>JBDLRB010000293.1:0-6150 GCA_039800205.1 Pseudomonadota bacterium
CCTTGGTCGTTCTTGACCTCATCGTTGAGCGTCACCGTCCCCGTCTTCTTCTCGATCCCGAACCCACCCGACAACTGCACAAACCCGAACACATCAATGTCCAGAGTGCCCCGTGCACGCAGCAGCTGGCCGTCAACCCCGGCCATGTCGAGCGTCATCGTTGGCGGGGTCTCGCCCGTACCCGTTGTGACGGTCAACGAACTCGTTGCGAAATCAACAATCGAACCGTCCGCCGCCTTACGATTGATTTCAACGCTGAGCTGGCTACCCGAGGCGGTGAGGCCATCAATTCCTACGAAGGACAGGTGGTCGGCCTCAGCCTTGAGCGCAGTCCATTTACGCGGCACGAAGCCGCTGGGCTCGAGCCCAGTCACCTGCTGACTGAGCACTGCGACCGCGAAGGCCGCCGAATCATTACCAATGCCCGGTGCGTCACCGATCTTGAAGCCAATTTCGTCCGCCGTACCGCCATTCGTGCCGACGAACGCTTGTAACCCACTTGCGCCCACAGTCAGCTTGTCGACATTGACAACCGATCGAGACTCGTCAACTTCTTGGGTGTCCGGATCATCGACCGCGGGGCCAAATACCGTGACCTGGTCCGTACTCTTCTCGAGGGCGAATTCGCCGGCCACCTGGAAGAACCCAAACGCGTCGATGGACACTTGGCCACGAGCCTCAAGCAGCTCGCCCCGCTGGCCATCCATCGTGAACACGATCTGATCGCCGGCTGCTGGACCGGTCAGCGCCTCAAGAACCGTCTTGCGCCCCAACTGAGGCTGCTCGGCATCGATCAGTCCAAAATCAAGGACAAGAGTCTTTTGCGGAATGGCCTGAATGTCAGTCGTCGAACCCGTCTCAAGGACGGTCAGGGTCGCCTCGTGCTGAGGCAACACCTCTGTGACAGTGATTGGCGCAACATCGACACCGAGCAGGCTGCCCCCGAAGCGGACCTGGAGCTCACGTCCGTTCCAGAACGCGACCTCGGCCGTCGCGACAAATCCGGGCCGTGTGGGATCCAGCGCCGCACTCAAGTCATCCAGCGCAGCGTCGACAATCGCCTGTACCTCAGCGCGCGTCATGCCGCTGTCGATCAATGCACTCTGGACGCCTTGCCCGCCATGACTGAAACCGAGCTTCAGTTCGACCGACCGCGCAGTCGAAACGAACCGGACCGATTGCAGCTCGCCCGACTTCGCCTGACCCTGCACGATGTTGATCGGCGCCACTGAGCCCAGATCAAGCGACGCAAAATGACTGGTGAGATCCGGAACATCGACGAAGGCCAAGGCACCATCCGCAAATTCGAGCCGGAAGGCGGCCCGACGCGAATCAGACTCGGACGCATCGAACGACACTGCGACACCATCGCTACCGATCGCGCTCAGGGCTCGCAACGCGGTCTCGATCCGCGAGGCGAGGATTGACGAATCTGTTGAATAGACGATCGGGTCGGAACGCGCCCCGTCGATCGAGATCTGGAAATTTCCGCTGGGCAATTCCGGGTCGACCGCAACGGCCGCAGCGCGCAGAAGGCCCATGTCCTGCCCAAGCAACGGACCACCGAAAGTGACACGGTAGTCATCGCTCGCGCCGGCAACGGCAATGCCCTGCAAGGATGCGGCATTGGAACCCGCTGCACGGATCGCCGCCTGGACCTCTGCAGCACTCGCTCCGAGGGCGATCGGCGCCGTGGTATAGCTTGCTGCATTACCCGCCGTGATCGACAGCCTGAACGTACCCGCCGTCGTGACGTCACGGTCAACGACCAGTCGCTGAACGGCAGCTACGCCGGGCACACCATCTCCGAGTAACCGGTAGTCGAGAGCCGTCCCGGTCACACTGATCCCTTTGTCCGCGATATCGACACCCAGCAGGTCACCAACAAACCGCACGACGTATCGCTCACCCCCGAGGAAGCTGCTGTCGTACTGAACTGAAATATTGGATGGGGCGGTACCCAGCAGCTGTGCATAAGCAGACTGAATACTGCTGATATTGGCGGACGGATCACCCACGACAAAATTGCGCGTGACCTGCGTGCCCTGTGCCAAGGCGCTCTCTGCCCGGACATTGACCAGGGCCAGCGACCGTCCCGCGAGACTGCCGCCCAGGGTCAGGGTCAGGTCATCACCGGAACGCGAGACCGCAATCTGCGCACCACTCAATTTAGCCAGCGCCTCCGAAAGCGCCTGCTGGATCGTCACCGCATTGGCATTCCCCGCAATGCGACCGGTCTGATAACTCTTGCCGTCTACCGACAAGGTAAGGCGGAATCCTTCATTGAGCGCTTCACTACCCAGCGAAGCGACCTGTTGCTGGCTGACCGCGTCGACCCCTTGAGTGAGCGTGCGCACTTCGGTTGATGCGTTGACCAGGCCCGCACCATTTGCCACGAGCTGGGGCAGACTGGTTTGCGCGAGCTCGCCAATGAAACGAATGTCGAACGCGAAACGATCGCTTCCCGATTGGGCCGCATTGAGGCTGACCTGCACATTGCCCGAGCCCACACCGCCGAGCATTGCCAGCTCGGTTTGAATACGACGGGCAAGGGCCGCACCGTCGTCGATCCAGCTGATATTGCGTGTTGTCTCGACGGTGCCCGAAGGATTGAACGCGAGCTGGAAGCTTCCGCTTGTCCCCAACGCAGGACGGCTGATATTGACCGTCAGGGCTTGAAGATCCTGTCCGGAAAGAGCCCCCCCGAAGGTGATGCGATATTCGCCTTTGGTAGCGCTGACAACATCGACGGAACCGGCCTGCCCCAGCGCCGCATTCAGCGCATAGCGAACGGTCGCCGCATTGGCGCCTGCCTCGATACCGGTGGTGGTGTAAGTCTGCCCACCGTGTGTGAGGCTGAGCGTGAAACTCCCCCCGCCAACCGGGGACACCACCAGCTGCTGTATTTCATCTCGTGAACCGGCCCCCGATCCAATCGTCGTATAGCTGTAGCCGTTGCTCGACCGGGCAGCGCTACCCAGGAAAAACTTGAACCCGGTTGCGGGGACGGCCGAACCGATCAGTGTTTCGTCAAAGGACACGACAAAGCGCTGCTGGCCGCGATTCTTGGTGGCGAACGCAGTGTCTTCAACGATTGAAATACCCGCCACATTCGCGGAACTGCCCGTCAGTAGTTCGGCGTAAGCGGCGCGCATCTCGCTGATGGTCTGCGCCGTGGCCGTGACACCACGATAGGTGGCCTTGACCTTCTCGCCCGGATTGTTCAAGGCGAACAGCTGATATTCCTGGATGGTGCGATCCGCTTTGAAAACAATGGCGACTGGCGCAGCCTGCCCGGCTGAGCCCTTCTGCAACTCGGTCGCCGTCGACTGGGAGACTGAGGCGGGCGCGGTGGCTGTTTTGGTCAGTGTGAGCCGCTGTGTCTCGCTGACACCCGGCACCGCCGAGCGCGTTTCCTGAACGAGACCATCCGCGACGAAAAACACCGTGTAAGCGCCGGCATCACGGGGCGAGCTGAAAATGAGCTCGTTCGCCTCGCTGAGCGCGGCCTCGCCGCGGACCAGTGTCTGTGCGTTAACCGTCACAGGCCCTGGCGCATCGCGCAAGGCCTGGACATTGATCTGTTTGATCTCGTTTGCGCCCGGGTTTGCCGCTTCGACGGTGGAGACGGTAAACGTGGCTGAGGTTGCCTGAAGGGCCACAGTGATATCGGTCACTGCGGCGCCGGCCAGATCGCCAACGAACTCGATTTCGTAACCGTCGACCCGGGAGCCGCTGAGCAGGACGTTGTCCGGCCCAATGCCGTCCAGGCTCTCGAGCGCGGACAGCACCGCAGCCTGGACCTCCGCCTCTGTGGCATTTCGATCGATCGTCAGACTGGACGTATCCTGAGGGCGCCCCTCGGCGGCGGCGCGGACAAAACTGACCGTCCCGCCAAATTCGACGGGCCATGACAGCGACAATCGCGTGTTGACCTTGGTCTGACTTGCGGGGGTGGCTGCAACCGTCACGCCCTGATTGACATTGACCAACAGTTGATTGGCCTGCAGTACCAGGCCGTCAATGCCGACCAGCCCCGCCGAGCCAGCTTCTGCCTGGAGACTGGTGAAGTTTCGGGCGCTGTCGTCAGGGTCTGAAACAAGGGCGAGCCCGAAATCCACGCTTCCGAGCGAGAGTCCCGTCGCCCCGGCGATCAGTTCGCCGTCTGCATCGAAGCCCCCATTGATGCCCGCAAAGGCGCTGACATCCTTTCCGCCCAGCGTCACGACTCGCGCGTCCTCGATGGTCGACCCATCCGACAGCGTGACGTCCTGAGACCGGCTTTCGAAGCCGAAGGCACCTCTTACACTGAAGAATCCGAAGACATCAAGATCGAGCTGCGCAGCCGCCGAGATGAGCTCACCGCGCTCGCCTTCGAAATCAAGGGTGAGCGACTCGCCCTCTCCCAGGTCAAGCGCGACCGCAGTGGCGCCCGCACCCGCGAAATCGATGACCTGATCGCCCGCCTTGCCTGCCTGGTTGATCGCCAGCGTGATGTCCGTAGCGCTCGCCGAAAGACCCTCAATGCCATCAAAACTGGCCGAAGCAGCCGTCGCTTTTAGTGCGGTCCAGCTGCGACCCGCATCTGCGCGGTCCGTTGCCAGCATGAGGGCGAAATCCGCGCCGGACAGGTCGAGACCGACCTGATCATCGGACCCGCCGTTCGTTCCAACGAATGCGCTGAGCTCGCGCCCGGTCACCGTGAGCACATTGGCCTGCACCGTCTCGGCCGATGACGAGCCCACCGGCGCAAGCACGACCGCGCGAGTCGCCTGCTCGATGGACACCTGTCCTTCGATCGCCGCAAAACCCCATGCGTCAAAACGGATTTGTCCGCTGGCCCGGGTCAACTCGCCGAACTGACCATCACTGTCCAGCGTGACATACGCATCCGGACCCGCCAGCACCTCAAACTGTCGGAACGCATGATCGACGACGACATCGGGCTGACCGCCCGAAACTGCGATGCCTCTGTTGATTTCAACCGCAAGATCGCTTCCCGTCGCAACCAGGCCATCGACACCGACCAGGGACAGACTTCCTGCCTGGGCCTTGAGGCTGGTGAATTGGCGCGGCGCTGATGCGCTGCCCTCGGGCAAGCGCTCGGTCATCAAGGCCAGGCCAAGATCCAGGTCTTGGAGCGCGAGGCCCTGGGCCTGCGAAGTGCCGCCATTCAGACCAATGAAAGCATCCAGTCCCGTCGCGCCGATGGTCAGGAGATCGGCGTCGATCTCGGTGGCTGCTCGAGCGGTCGCAACGTCGTCCGTATCGACCCCGTCGTTCAGGTAAAACCGCTCGCGGCGCTTTTCGATTGCAACGCTGCCCTGCGCCTGCAGGAACCCGAACGCGTCGAGCGACACATTGGCACTGGCACGCAGTAATTCGCCCTGCGCACCCTCCATGGACATCGTGATGGAATCGCTGATGCCCGCGGCCACCGAAAGCGCCGTCTTGCGCTGGGTGGTACTCCCCTCGACCAGACCGAAATCGACGACTGAATCGCCCGAGCGCCCAGCCTGGTTGATCGCAAGCGAGATGTCGCTCGCGCTCGCCTCCAGTCCGGATACGCCAATCAGGGACGCGTTGGCCGCAGTCGCCTGGAGAGCGGTCCAACTACGGGTCGGATCGCTGGCATGACCCAGCATGGCCAGACCGAAATTGACCCCCGTCAACTGAAGACCCATGGCTTCGCTGGACCCGCCGCCAACCCCCGCGAACGCGTTGACGTTGCTGGCACCAATCAGTAACGCCTCCGCCTGGACCGGCGCTCCACCGGTGGCCAGGGTCAGATCAATCGGCGCACTGGCCTTCTGGATGGCGAACTCACCTTCGAGCTGAACGAATCCGTACACGTCGAGCGTGACATGTCCGCGCGCCTCGGTGTATTCACCCCGCGCACCATCGATGGTCAGCGTAACCTCGCTGGCCGAACCCGTCCGGATCGTGAGGTCGGTCTCTCGGGGCCCGTCCGGATTTTGGGCATCGGTCAGTGCGTAATTGACCACCGTACCATCGGCGGCCGAGCGATTGATGGCCAGGCTCATGTGGTCGGCGCCGAGCGTCAACCCGTCAAGGCCGACCAGATCAACCGCTCCGACATCGGCCTGCAAGGTCGTCCACTTTCGCGCGCTGGCCCCCGAATCGATCTGC
>JBDLRB010000294.1:0-5891 GCA_039800205.1 Pseudomonadota bacterium
CTGGCTGGCCCGCTGAAAGGCTCGGCCGATCCTTATCGATCGGTGCGCGCAATGAAGTCCAGCATCGCTTTGAAAAAGCGTTCGCGGGCGGCGAGGGTTGCGCCCAGAGATGCGCCCAGGGTCTGCCCGTTGCCCCAGGTTGCGCGGCGTCGTGTGAGCGATCCCCAGAACGCACTGTGGGCCATGTCGTCCACATACAGCACCTCCAACGGACCGCCGCGCTGACGGATCTGCTCGGCCCATTGCTGCGGAGTCGGGATGCGCTGGCCCCGGTGCTGGCGGTTACAGGTGCGCGCGCTTCCCGCCGGTAAGCCCTCCAACAGGACGTTCAGGCTGCAGTCATCGCTCAGCGTCCAGCGCTTGCCATGGGGGTCTGGGTTACCGAAGTCATCCAGTTGGCCAAAAACCAGCAGCACCGGAACCTTGATCTCGTCGGGCAGCCCCAGACCGATGGGGGTCACGCCCTCGGAGATCACGCCGCGTACGTGCGCCGGATCGACCATAGCGGCCATATTAGCCACCACCGCCGCGCCGTTCGAGATGCCGAACAGATAAATACGCGAGGTGTCAATGTCGGTGCGCGTGAGCGCCCAGCGGTAGGCGGCCAGGGCGGTCGCCCAGATCATGCGCTGGCGGGCCTCATTGGTGACCGAACGTGCCCAGAACAGCGAGTCGCGCCCCGGTAGGCCTTGCATGGCGTAGGCGTCGAACATCAGTGTGGCCATACCCTGGCGGTAAAAGGCCTCGTCGCTCTTGACCACATCGACGTGGCCGCCGCCGCCGTGGACGCTGATCATCAGAGCGGGTTTGCGCTCGCTTTCGGGGACACGGTAGCGCACGAGGTGCTCGCAGGGGTCAAAGCCGCCCAGGCGCCCAGTGGCCGTATGAAAGCCTGGCCGCAAGACCTGCAAGCTCATCTTGCCGCGTGCTTCCGGAGCGCAGACGATGCCGGGTGGGGCCGAAGTGGCGGCGTGCTGGGGCCCTGGGGTCACCGGGTACTGAGCACAGGCCGCGAGGAAAGAGGCCAGCAGCAGCCAAAGCATCAAAGATCGTCGCATCATCTATCCTGAGGGGGGCTCAAGGCCAAGTCTGAGCGTACAACGGCAAGCGTTGTTCGCGTGCAGGTCCGCGCGGGGTCAGCGCCTTCCATCCGGTTCTTGTTCATCGGCTCGCCGATCCGCTCCACGCCTTCGCCATAAAGGGTTTCCTTGATTTCGTGTCCATTGGCCAGCCGCACGTTACGCAGTCCGCCATCCGTCTAATGGTACCTACCCGTCCCTTTTGACGTCCATCACGGTCACAACGACCCAATCGGTCGCGTTGCGCATGGTCCGGTCTGAGCAAGCCACTGTCATTGCACGGCGGGTTGGGCAGGTGGCCATGGGGGCGTGGTCTCTCCACTTCGAGGATCAACCCGTCCCTGCGCAGGACAGGCTACCGACAGTTGCACGTTCGCGCTGCCGTGTCTACAATGTAGATACTAATGAGGAGTCTGAGCCCATGGAAACCGTCATCCGAAAATGGGGTAACAGCCCAGCCCTGCGCCTACCCACTGCGGTCCTGAAGGAGGCGGGGTATCAAATCGAGCAAAAGGTGGATCTCGTGGTCTCGCGCGGCCGAATCATCATCCAACCCTCTAAGAAGATTGAATACGACCTCGACGCCCTGGTGAACGGCATCCACGCGGGCAACACCCATGATGAAGTCAGCTTCGGGCGACCCGTTGGGAACGAGGCACTTTGATGCCACCGCGTGCCTATGTGCCTGATACCGGCGACGTCGTGTGGTTGCAATTCGATCCGCAGGCCGGGCATGAACAGGCGGGACACCGTCCTGCCCTGGTGATCAGTCCGGCCAACTACAACGGCAAAACAGGCTTGATGGTCTGTTGCCCGATGTCCACCAAGATCAAAGGGCATCCATTCGAGGTGGTCACCGAGGTCGACGGCATGGAGTGCGCGGTTCTGTCGGACCAGGTGAAGTCTCTCGACTGGAAAATCCGACGCGCGAAAAAAAAGGCTACAGTCAGCACTGACGTCATGCTGAACGTACGGGCCAAGATGAAGGCGCTTTTGCAGATTCCCTGATGAAAGGCTGCCTACAATCGGCATAGGGGGGATGTCGGGCCATTTTGTTTGCACCACCTTGCCACGGTTGCCTATTTCGGCCCATCGTGAACGGTGGTTTCGGCATCGTAACGTAACCACGAATTTCGGTCGATCGTGACCGGCGGGAGAAGGCCGAGGATCGGTGAGCAAGTGCCGCGTAGGCCCCCCTCTTGCAGCCATCGGCTTCACCAAGAATATTCAGCTTGTACTCCGGACTGAAGTCGCGGCGCATCCGCTTCTCCAGCTGCGCGTCCGGGACCACCTGGCTCTCAGGTAGAGTCGCTGTACGGTTTGGGCATCTCTCAAGCTCCTCGTGTGACGTAGCTGTCCGGTAGCACGCTGCTACCCGCTGGCACGCCCCAACTACCGTTCACACCCCCCTTTCAATACCCCCACAAATTTCTTCGTCTGCCCCACCCCGACCGACCCCACCACTACATCCACCTCACGGTCCCACGTGACAATCGTGCGTGTCATCGTGAACGCGCCTGCCCTGCCCCCTGCCGCCTCATTCCAGAAGTCGCCCCCTACCCCCCGAACTGCGCAATCTGTACCCGGTCGGGATGTAGCAACGCAAGGAGGCTCAAATAGGTTGGATCCAGCGTACGGCTACCCTCCGGAGCGGCCCAGCTGCCATCCACGTCACCCGTCAACACCGCAACCGCGCTGAGGGTCTCGTCCGCCCGAACATCGAACTGCATCGGACTGCGGACAGCGGCCGCCGGAACTGAATTGTGCGCGGTCGTGAAGGCCCCCGACACACCCGGCCCTCCAGTCCAGAAATCGGAGGTCTCGTCAATGAACAACTACTGTGGCAAGACGCTCCCCCCGCACCCGATTGCCCCATGGCGACCGCCAAAATAGCCTGAGCATCGTCGCGAGTTACGACCCCGTCACCATTCATATCCGCCGCAATGTACTGGCAGGGAGAGACCGCAAGTGGCAGTAAGGGGCCAGGCCCGTGCGGATCGGGGTTGGGGTTGCGGCCCAGCAAAATCTTGAGCGCGGCCATCGCATCGGCCGAAGTAATTGCCTGACCGCGTTCGCCTGCCGTAACCGCTCGGTCGAACTCCACCGTAAACCGCCCGGGCTCCGCTAGAGGGGTGACCTCCACACTTAACTCGCCTAGCAATTGATGACCTCGCCAGTGATAGACGAGTGAGCTGAATTCATTCTAGGCAGTGCAAACTGCCTCTCCCATCGCTTGAACTGCTTAAAAACGGAATCCCAGCCGTGAGGCAGCTGACCGTAGTCCCTCAAACCAAACGTGATCTTGGACTGCCGTGACGCAGCGCCATGTGGAAACCAGATTGTCCCGGCCGAATGAGATACAGTGAAATGAGACTTCGCATCAGCGCTGCTGGTTAGTCGACCGACAAGGATGCGCTGCTGGGCATCGGTCTGTCCTTCAGCAATACAAACATCGATCAGCAGGGCTTCCGCCTGGGCGATGGGAACGCGATCCGCAGCGTGCAGATCGCGGGCTACGGCAGCTATCAGTTCACCGAGGAGCTCTACGCGGAGGGCTCGCTGTCCTACGGACGCCACGATGTCAACGGCAATCGTCTGACCGCACTGGATCGGACCGCCCGCGCTGACTACCGAGCCGACCAGCTGACCGTGCGCCTGGGCGTGGGCTACCGCTTCGTGATCGATACCAAGCAGACGCTGACCCCGATGCTGAATCTGGAGTCGGCCCGCTTGTCCTCGGATGCCTTCACCGAGACGGGTGCCGATGCGCTGAACCTCAAGTTCGGCGAGCAGAGCGTGACCCGCAGCCGGATCTCTCTGGGCCTTCGCTACCTGACTGAGGCCACCACCGATTCCGGTATGCCCTATCGTCCCGAGCTGAGTGCCGCGATCTACCGTGACAACAAGGACATGACGCAAGGCACGGCCGCCTCGTTCGCGGGCGACCTGACGGGTCAGACCTTCAGCACCCCGGGCATCACGGTGGGGGCGAGCGGCTACAACCTGCTGGCGGGCGTGTCCTTCGTGACGAGCAAAACCTCGCTGGTTCAGGTGCAGTTTGGCTACGACCACCGCGATGGCTTCGCCAACCGGATCGGTCGCCTCAGCGCTCGCTGGGACCTGTGACGGAACAGTCCTCCGGGACGATCCCCGCCTTCGGGCGGGGATTTTTTTTGGTGCGCCCAGCAGAGGGCGTACCAGACTGGAAGTTGAGGTCCTCTACGGACCCGGCAGGGAAACCGTTAGCCGATCGGCAAGGGTGTTGCGGGCGGCTGCGCCCCCACCGCAAAACCCGCTCCCGCCAGCGCACCGGAGCACACCACCGCAGGGCGAGAGGTAAAGAGGCCTGGATTCAATCTGTCCTGACAACGCGAAAACCGACGAAATCGCTGCGGAAGGTCGTGGTGTACCGGCCGCGGTAGGCCGCGCGCAGGATGATTGGAAATCCGTTGAACCAGGACCCCCCGCGCACGACCCGCTCAGCACACTCACCGCTCGTCCAAGCTCGCCCATTCGTTGGCGCGCCGCTGTAGTTCCGGTTCCAGCAGTCCTCCACCCACTCCCAGACATTGCCATGCATGTCGAATAGCCCAAAGGCGTTCGGCTGCTTGCGACCAACGGGCTGTGGCCGCCCTCCAGAGTTACCCCCAAACCACGCATGGCGCTCCAACTGCGACACATCATCACCAAACGAGTAGGCCCCCTGCGATCCCGCCCGCGCTGCGTACTCCCACTCGGCCTCGGAGGGCAGGCGATAGCGACGCCCCGTCATCGATGACAAACGCCGAACAAACTCCTGCGCGTCATCCCACAACACCATCTCAACAGGCTGGTCCTCGCTCTGAATATTGCCCGGCCTCTCCCCCATGACTGCGAACCACTGCGCCTGCGTCACCTCGGTCCGACCCAGCGTAAAGGGCTCGATCGTCACCCGCCGCTGCGGGCGTTCATGCTCGCGACCCACCCCCGGCGGTAATCCCATCAAAAACGACCCACCCGGGATCACCACCATCTCCGGACACACGTCGCAGTCCTTCAACACCATCCCGGGCTTGGCGGATGCAACCGGAGTGTACGGAAAAAGACGCACCAGCTTCGTAAAATCGCACCGATCCAGAACGACCCCTTGCGCGCTGATCTCCCGCACTGTCCCGCGAAAAGTGAAATCCGAACCGCGGTCGACATTCGCTGCAAGGTCCGCGACGGCGATACAACGCACCCTCGAGCGGGGGCTGACACTGATCTCGACGGCGAACAGGTCCCGACTTGCAGTGGGCGAAACCGCCTCGACCCGCCCCACGCCCTCAAACTGGCGCGCTCGATAGGTCGTCTGGAACCTCGCGACGTTTGCCTCATGAGTTGCGATCATCCGAGGGATATCGTTCACGCCCAGCGGAACGGCCGGTTGAGCAGCAGACACAGCTATTGCGGCTACAAGCGAAGTGGCCGCAACCAATCGAACCAGTGACCTCAAATTGATCTCCCCAAGCGCTGGCGTCTTGCATCCGGACCCGATGCCCTGGCCGGAGTCGGTCGCGACGCGGCCGATCATCGCCATCTCCTTGAGGTCCTACGGCTCATCCTCAACCGACTTTCAGACCACCCATCATCTTACCGATTCGCAGCCTGTCAGTGAAGAAGTGCCATGGCCGGTTAACTCACAGGGGCGCGGCGCCTCCGATGACTGCTGCCCAAAAAGATTAATCTGACCCTTCCGATTTCGATCCTGGACCCACTCGGCCCCACCTGGGAGTCTGTTCGACAGCGAGCTAAAGGGTAAGCCAGAAGGGTTCTGGCGGAGACGCAGGGATT
>JBDLRB010000295.1:0-4937 GCA_039800205.1 Pseudomonadota bacterium
AGGGAGATAACTGGCCGGCCCGGTACCGTGATCAGCTGATGACGCTCAATCTCCATGGCCGGCGCGTCAACGTGGAGTCCCTCGAGCGCGTCGGCAGCGCGCTGGTCATGAAGCACCAGCCGGATATCCTGAAGTCGGATGACCTCTGGTTCCGCGGGATCGAGCTCAGCCAGGGCCCGGACGGCGCGGTCACGATCCTCGATTGGAGCGACATCGGCGAATGCCATGACCAGGACGGCATCCATCGTACCAGCGGCCGCATCTTCAAGGTCGCGTATGGCACGCCTAAGCCGCCGGACGTCGACCTGACCAAAGCCACGCCCGCCCAGTTGGTCGACCTGCAGCGCAGCCTGAACGAGTGGCTCGTCCGCATGGCGCGCTGGGAACTCCGCGAGCGCGCCTGGCAAGGCGCCGACCTCTCGTCGGCCTTGCCCGCCTGGGAGAAACTCGCCGCCGAGACCGACCCGGTCCGCGCGCTCAACGCGCATTCGACTTTGCGGGCGATGTCCGCGACCAAGTCAGGGGCGGAGCCCTTTACCGCGGCCCACCGCGCCCATTACTCGCCGGCCGCCATCGTCGCGGAGAAGCGGCCCGACGTCCAAGCGCGCCTGATCGAACGCGAGCTCACCGAGCCGCTGGTGCGCCGGAACAATTCCTTGGCCAAGTATGCGAACCATACCGGTTTCATCCCGGCGTGCGACGAGCAGGAGAGCGCGTTGCTCCAGCTAGCCTCGGCCCCGCATGGTCAACGCGTCCGTCTCGCCTTGGCGGAGTCGCTCCCGCACCTCAGCCCGAGCATGCGCACACTCGTCGCCCAGCATCTGCTGCGCTACGAACAGGACACGACCGACCATAACCTGCCATTGCTCATCTGGACGGGCATCCGCGAACTGCCTTTGACCGAGCTGGCGAACTGCGCCCATGTCTGCCGCGTTCCGCAGGTGACCCGGCTCATCGCCCGTCGCCTCGCCGAGGCTTCGGATAAGCAGCCGGGCCCGTTGAACGACCTGCTGGCGGAAGCTGCCGAGATGCCGGATGGGCAGGCGGACATCGTCGCCGGACTGGCGACCGGCCTCAAGGGCTGGCGCAAGGCGCCCAAGCCGGCCGCCTGGGATCAGTTCGTCGCGACGCTCCCGAAAGATGCGGTGGCCGCGCAGGATCAGGTCCGCGCGCTGAACGTGCTCTTCGGCGACGGGCTCGCCCTCGATCAGATTCGCCGCATCGCCCTCGACGATAACGCGCTCGTGGACCAGCGCCGGGTGGCCTTGCTCGCGCTCATCGAGGCCAAGGACGCGCAGCTTAAGTCGGTCTGCGAGAAACTCCTTCATGTCCGCGGCGTGAACCTCGAGGCGATCCAAGGCCTGACGCAGTTCGACCAGGAAGGCGTCGCGAAGAAGATCCTCGAACGCTACCCGCAGCTCTACCCGCACGAACGCCCGCAGGCGATCATGGCGCTCGTCTCCCGGGCACGTTTCGCATCGGAACTTCTCCAGGCGATCGAAGCCGGTAAAATCCCGAAGGCCGACCTCGGGCCGGCGGCGGCGCGGCAGGTGCGCGGGTTTAACGACGCACAACTCAACGCGTTGCTGGCTAAGGTCTGGGGCGAGGCACGCGAGACGTCGGCGGACAAACAGAAGCTCATGGCGGAACTCAAGGCGCGCCACACCGCCGCCGAAATCGCGTCGGGCGATGCCGGACGTGGCCGCGCGCTCTTCGCCGGCGTGTGTGGGCAATGCCATAAACTTTTCGGCGAGGGTGGGGCGCTCGGGCCTGATCTCACCGGCAGCGGACGTCGCGATCTCAATTACCTTGTCGAGAATATCGTCGACCCGAGCGCGGTCGTGGACGCGGCCTATTTCCTGAACACGCTCACGCTGAAGGATGGTCGCGTCCTCAGCGGCGTCGTCGGCGCGCAGAACGAGCGCACGCTCACGCTGCGCATGATCGGCCAGGAACAAGTCATCGAGCGTACGGAAATCGCGAAGCGCGAGACCCTGCCGATCTCGCTCATGCCCGAAGGACTCCTCCAGGCCTTGTCGCCGGAGCAGCAAAAAGACCTCCTGAAGTACCTCATGGGCGACGGACAGGTGCCTTTGGGGCGGTAATGGGTGATAAACCCGTAATTTGTTAACAGTAAAATATCGTTGATGGTCAATGGTTTATGATAAAGCGGGCCGCTTGTTTGAAAATAAATAGTGACAGTACGCTGACAGGATGCATGGTTATGGCATCGGTTCTACCCGTCCGTGAGCAGGCCACCAGCCCGCGAACGACCGGTGAACAAACCAGATCCTTGAAATACCGGGGACGTCACGACGACCCCGGGCCAGCAAAAGAAAGAAAACCGCCAGGGGAGGGGCCACGGGCCGCGCCGCAACGCCGCCACACTGTGGACCAAACCCGACCCCCTGGCTTCACTTTAGGTTCCCTCGGTCGCCCCCACGACCCCGGCTTCGGCCGGCCTATGGGACCCACCATCGGATTGTAGCTCAGCCAGGCCACAGCGCTTGCTCGGGGTGCAAGAGATCGCCGGTTCGAATCCGGCCAGTCCGACCAATTTTTGAGCCGTTCGACCTAGGTTACTGTGAATCCTCTAGGTCACCGACCCGCCGCACCACGGTGAGGTCACCCCTTGCTCAATCTTTACGCAGCGTAGCCCAAGCAGAGGCGCCCGGAGGGGCAGACCCCCATCGATTCCCATTACTTGTCCGGCAACGGACCGCCCGGAGATTGGTTATTAGAGCCTGGTATGGAATACCACCATGTGCGGGTATCGAATCCCGCCGCTGCGACCACTTCGGAGAAGCTCCGCTGCTCCTCCCCCTTTCGAGCCGAACGTCGTCGGTTATCCAACTACCAACGCGGATGAAAAACGCCGGCCGATGCGCGCAAGCGTGGCGTTCTGGGCAACCAGTTCATCGGCAATATCCCGACGGCAAACCCTTGCTCGAATTCCCCAGGCCCTCGCCTGGTCCCTTTCTTGTCCTCCTAGCTCAATCGGAAAGAGCAGGGCAGGCCTGCGAAGCCCCGGATGCCAGTTCGATTCTGGCGGAGGATGCCATCACGTTCGGATAGTTCAATGGACAGAGTAGCCGGTTACGACCCGGCAGATGAAGGTTCGAGTCCTTCTCCGAACACCTTTCGAGCCGATAACCGAGAGTTACTATTCGAAAAAACCTCTCGGCCACCCACTTGCTCGTTTTTCGTGGCCCTTCAGAAGCGTCGATGCCGAACGGCCCGCGGCGTCTCACCCCTTTATGGAGAGTTTGTGTAATCAGCAGCACGGTTTGTTCTGAGCTAACAAGACAGGGAGCAAAGCCCTGACTCTCTACCATTTGATTGTTCTGTCGGATCGGCCGTTAGCTTAAGCGGTCAGAGCGGGCTCTTTATAAGGGCTTGGCGCGGGTTCGAGTCCCGCACGGCCAACCATCTTGCAACCTAGGTGCTCGGGGAGGCAATGCTCCCCGCCGGGTCCGTCCGTCGCCGCGCTTTGCTTCAGCGCCGGCGCGACGTCGGACGGATCCGGTTTCGAGCACAACACTTTTGGGCCGAACGGCTGTCGGTTATCGTTATCTGCAAACTAACTGGGTGAAAGCCCTTCCCGACGCCATCTACTTGCCCATCTTGACGGAGGAGTCGCTTAACTATCAAAGCGCCGTGAATACCCAGCGCACTCCCTTGTTTGGGTGACCGAACCGACCGTGTTGGGTTATCTGGATAAGCTCGGAGCTGCGGGTGCAAGTCCCGCCTCCTCCACCCCCTTTGGAGAGGTCGTCTAATGACCAAGACAGCAGAGACGCTCACGCGTTTTTCCCAGCGCGCCACCTTGCTCCCGAAAGGAGAGCCGACTGTTGTTGGGTTATTGTAAAACTGTTGATGCGGGTTTGATTCCCGCCCTCTCCATCCCTTTAGCCTCGATTCGTCCAGTGGTAGGGCGCCCCCTTGATGTGAGGGATACGTTGGTTCGATCCCATCATCGAGGACCTTTTCCCGCGCCTGGCTGCGTCACTTTCGCCAGGATCGCGCGGGATGCTCCATGTTGGCCTTCACCTAGCGGTCAAGGTACTCGTCTGTGACGTGAGGTACGCGGGTTCGAATCCCGTAGGCCAACCCATTTCATCTCCCTCGTCCAATGGCAAGACGCCTGGCTCTGAACCAGGTCATGCTGGTTCGATCCCGGCGGGAGGTACTTTAGGGTCCGTATGTTAAGTAAACGCCTTCTGAACTGTTACGGAAGAAATGTGGGTGCAAATCCCACCGGACCCACCCTTTCATGGGGCGTTAGTCAGGCACGACACAGGTGGTATCCACATGCCGCGGTGTAGAATTCAGACGCTGGTAGTTCCTATATTGGCGTATAAGCTAAAGACTCGAAGCGGTTGCTTGCAATGCAACTGTTACACGGTGGGAGTCCGTGATACGTCTCCATTTTTTAACGGCGGTATGTCCAGTGGGTGGATAGCGGCCTGTAAAGCCGTCGCGTTTACGCAAGGTGGGTTCGATTCCCACACCGCCGACCATTTGGGCGACGGTAAGTCCAGCCCGCCTTTTCGATGATTAGCTCAGCAGGTAGAGCGGGGGATTGAAAATCCCCAGACGCTGGTTCGATTCCGGCATCATCGGCTTTCGGCGCAGGATCGACCGTAGCAACGGATGACCCTGCGCGGCTACCGGTCCGAGCGCCGGCATCGGGTCGTCCAGCAGGTCGCCGCCCCGGCTCACGATTACCGACCTGCAAGCTTCCCGGCTCAATGCCTGGCCGCTCTCTTCCATCACCCGCGGCCGGGGGCCGTCGTTCGTCACGACGGCTCCCGGAGGCGATCCCTTTCCAACCCAAACCAACCCGCAATCCAATGCACTAAACCCAACCGCCCTCACGGGCACAACCACACATGAAAAAGAACATCAAGAACGCCCTCACGGGCCTCAACGCGACC
>JBDLRB010000296.1:0-4418 GCA_039800205.1 Pseudomonadota bacterium
TTCCGCCTGCGGTTTCACGATCTGGAGACCCGGGTCGAAACGCTTGCGGCATTGGTGCTCCGCTTTCGCCTGCGAGCCGAACAGGGCCACACGCTGGGCCCTGAGACCGGCATGCTCAAACTTGTCGGCAGCCAGTTGATCCAGGACCTCGAGAACGCGACGGTCGATGCCCTCGGGCCCGATACGATCGCCTACGACCGCGAGGCTCACTTCGAGACGATCGAGGGCGACGATTTCCGCAGCGACTATGCCGCCACCGCCTCAGCGCGACGCTTCGTCAGCCGAGGGTTCACGATCGCCGGTGGCTCGAGCGAAATCCAGCACGAACTCCTCGCCAAACAGGTGCTTGGCCTCTGACCCAGCGTCCCTCGTCGAGCCTTGCCCCCCACGCCCACGACCGCGAGCCCCGATCATGCAGATTGATACCGAAGACCGCAGAATGCTTCGCGAAGCCGCACAGCGCTATGCCGAACGCGAATACAGCTTCGAAGACCGGCAGCGTTGCGCGGCCCTGCCTGAGGGCTTCGACCCGGCGCGCTGGTCGCGCTTCGGCGAGATGGGTTGGCTGGCGATCGGGCTGCCGGAGGACTGTGACGGCTTTGGCGATATTCACGATCAACTGGTGCTCGCCGAGGCCCTGGGGAACATGCTTGCGCTGGAACCGTGGCTCCCGAACCTGGGGCTCGCAGCGCCCATTCTGGCGGCCAGTCCGGACACGGCCCACCGTGCACGCCTGGCGGCCATCGGTCGAGGTGAACAGCGCGTCGCCCTGGCCGCCTGGGAGCCCGGCGGTCGCTACGATGCCTTCGAGACCCACACCACGGCCACCGCATGCACGGACGGCTGGACCCTGAACGGCCGCAAGACACTGGTGCTGGGCGGCGGCTCGGCCGATGCGCTCATCGTGAGCGCCCGCCTGCAGGGTGCGGCTCGGGACCGGGACGGGATCGGCCTGTTCCTGATCGACGTCAACCAGCCCGGTGTCCAGAGACACCCACAACCGACCTACGACGGGCAGCAGACCGCGCAGCTGACCTTGGACCAGGTGTCCGTCTCGGTGGCTGATTCGATCGGTCCGCCCGGTCAGGCCTGGCCCCTGCTTGAACGCGCTATCGACCACGCGACAGTGCTCGCCTGCGCTCAGGCGGTGGGCGCCATGGATCGGGCCTTGGCCACGACCCGCGAATACCTCTCCACCCGGAAACAGTTCGGTCGCGTACTGACCCAGAACCAGGTCATCCGGCATCGCCTGGTCGATCTCTTCGTAGCCATCGAGCAGTCGCGAGCGATCACCGAGTCCGCCGCCGGCCGGATGAATGCCTCATCGACCACGCGCATGCGCGTGGTCTCTCAGGCAAAGGCTTTTGTCTCTCAGGCCGCGCGGCGCACTGGCGAGGATGCTGTTCAGCTGCATGGCGCCATCGGCATGACCGACGAATACTCCGTCGGCCACGCCTACAAGCGGCTCGCTGCTTTCGCAAACCTGTTCGGCGATGCGCCCTGGCATTTGGCACGCATCGCAGCACTGAGCGATTGAGCGCGTTCGTGCGGTTCAGCAGACCTCGAAGAGGCCGGCCGCACCCATACCCCCGGCGATACACATCGTGACGACCACATAACGTACGCCGCGTCGTTTGCCCTCAATCAGTGCGTGGCCCACCAACCGGGCCCCCGACATGCCAAACGGATGACCCACGGCGATCCCACCGCCATCGACGTTCAGAATGTCGTTCGGAATGCCCAGCCGGTCGCGACAGTAGATGACCTGCACCGCGAAGGCCTCATTCAACTCCCACAGACCGATGTCATCCATCCGGACACCGGTACGCTCCAGAAGGCGCGGCACCGCAAAGACGGGCCCGATCCCCATCTCGTCGGGTTCGCATCCGGCCGTCGCAAAGCCGCGGAAGATGCCCAGCGGCTGAAGACCTCGACGCTCGGCCAGACGGGCGTCCATCACCACGCAGGCCGAGGCACCATCGGACAACTGGCTGGCGTTCCCAGCGGTAATGCACCCGCCCTCCATCACGGGCTTCAGCCCCGCGACGCCCTCAAGCGTGGTTTCTCGGATACCTTCGTCCTGACTGAGGGTGACCGACTGCATGACGGTCTGCCCGCTTGCCTTATCGGTCACTGACTTCATGGTCGTGATCGGCACCAGCTCGGCCTCCAGCCGGCCAGCCTGCTGCGCGGCCAGCACCCGGTTCTGGCTCTGCACGCCGTACTCGTCCTGCAGATCGCGGGAAATGCCATAGCGACGCGCCACGGTCTCAGCGGTCTGAATCATCGTGTGATAAAGCGTCGGACGATTCTCGACCAGCCAGGGCTCCCGGGCCATGTAGCTGTTGGTGTGTTCATTCACCGTCAGGCTGATCGACTCCATGCCGCCCGCGAGCACGACCGGCACACGGTCGACCATGACGCGCTGGGCCGCCGTCGCGATGGCCTGCAGACCGGATCCGCAGGCCCGGCTGACCACCAATCCCGTGGAACTGACGGGTAAGCCTGCGCGGATCGCGCTCTGACGTGCGATATTGCCCCCAGTCGACCCTTCGGCTCGACCCACTCCGAAAATCACTTCCTCGACTTCAGCGGGGTCAACCCCCGCGCGACGGATCGCATGCTCGATGACATGGGCACCCAGGGTGGATCCATGCGTGGCGTTGAACGCGCCCCGATACGCCTTGCCGATCGGCGTACGAGCGGTCGAAACAATCACGGCTTCATTCATGATACGAAACTCTCCTGGGGGACCTGTATCGGGCATGACCCGATGTCGTTGTCATGACACTGAACATTCAAAAAAAGAGCGGCTAATGCGCCCGCGTCAGTCAAAGCTTCGGGCGCCTTCTGCTGCCTTTCTGAGCAAGAGTGGCGCCGGTGTCCACCATTCGCCGTGCTCGGCATGGAACTGCTGGACCCGCTCTGCGACGCGGCCAAGTCCGACCTCGCTTGCGTAGTGCATCGGCCCTCCCCGCCAGGCCGGAAAGCCGTAACCATTGACGTAGACCAGATCGATATCCGAAGCCCGGAGCGCCATGCCCTCTTCAAGAATTTTCGCCCCTTCGTTGATCAGCGCGTACAGGGTGCGCTCGATGACTTCCTCGTCGCTGATCGCCCGGCGCGCGATACCCGCTTCGGCTGCACACCGTTCGATGATCGCCTCCACCTCGGGGTCGTCTATCGGCGTGCGGCTTCCGGGTTCGTAGCGGTACCAACCCGACCCGGTCTTCTGCCCGAAACGGCCCATCTCGCAGATCGCATCGGCCACGCGGCTGTAGCGCAGATGCGGCGGGCGGGTCGGTGCCAACCGCTTGCGGTTTGCCCATCCGATGTCGAGCCCTGAAAGGTCTCCAACGGCAAACGGCCCCATCGCCATGCCAAATCGAACCATCGCCTGATCAACCTGGCGGGGCGACGCGCCCTCCTCGAGCAGAAAGCCCGCCTCACGCGTGTAGCAGGAGAGCATTCGATTGCCCACAAACCCATCACAGTTGCCGACCAGAACGGGCAACTTGCGCAGGGTCTTGCCCAGTGCCATCGATGTTGTGATCACATCGTCGGCGCTGGCTGCGCCGCGCACCACTTCGAGTAATCGCATCACATTGGCCGGTGCGAAGAAATGCAGTCCGATCACGTCAGCCGGGCGACGGGTGAACGACGCAATCCGGTCGATATCGAGCCGCGAGGTGTTACTGGACAGAATCGCTCCGGGCTTGCAGACAGCATCGAGCTTTCGAAACACCTCTTCCTTGACCGACATCTCTTCGAAGACAGCTTCAATCACCACGTCAACGTCGGCCAGTGCCGAGAAGTCGAGGGTGCCCTGGACGAGCGCCAGCCGACGGTCCGCCTCTGCTTGGCTAAGACGGCCTTTTGAGACGGTCCCCGCATAGAGCTTGGTCATCTGGGCCCGCCCACGATCGAGCGCCGCCTGCGTCAATTCGACCTGGATGACCGCTAAACCCGCATTGGCGGCACTCATCGCAATGCCGGTCCCCATGGTGCCGGCACCCACCACACCCAAGCGGCGAACTGGACGTGCGGCCACCGTATCAGGCAGCCCTGGAATGCGCACGCTCTCGCGCTCAGCAAAGAAAATATGCCGTAACGCGCGTGATTGCGGCCCATCGATCAAGACCTGAAACCGCGCGCGCTCGAAATCAAGACCGTCTTCAAAGGGGAGCGCGGTGGCCGCACGAACACATTCCAGCGCCTCGAGGGGCGCGACCAGCCCACGCTGACGGGATTGGATCTTCTGCCGCTCACGCTCGAACCACGCGTCGGCATCGGGCACCGAAACACTCTGATCCGCCAGAACGGGATGAGGCCCACCCTGCGCCGCCTTCTGCCGCGCGAAAGCGACCGCCCCTTCGCGCAGGTCGCCTTCAATCAGTTGATCAATCACGCCGAGTTCG
>JBDLRB010000297.1:0-4159 GCA_039800205.1 Pseudomonadota bacterium
GGCGTATGACTGACGGTCAGGGACGCACCGTGGACTTTCGGAACACCGTCATTGTCATGACCTCCAACCTGGGCTCGCACGACATCCAGCGGCTGGCTGGCGAAGATCCCGACCTGATCAAGGAAGCGGTGATGGGCGAGGTGCGAAAGCATTTCCGACCCGAATTCATCAACCGCATCGATGAGTTGGTGGTCTTCCATGCGCTCGGTCGTGACCACATTCGAAATATCGCGCGTATCCAGTTGGGGCGGCTGGAAAAACGGCTCGCCGAACGCGAGATGTCGCTGTCCGTCACCGATGCTGCGCTTGACGAAGTGGCAAAGGTGGGATTCGATCCTCTGTATGGTGCGCGGCCCCTGAAACGCGCCATACAACAACACATCGAGAACCCCGTCGCCCGCCTGGTTCTCGAGGGACGCTTTGGTCCCAAGGATGAGGTCCCGGTCGATTTCGTGAACGGTGAATTCCGCTTCGGACGAATCGTTCACTAAGCGCGGGGCCTGGCCCCGTCTGTTGCTTGTCTGGTATTCGTTTGCGCTGACGCGTCTCCTGATTTGCGTCCTCGCAAATCCGCAGTGAATCGCGCATTGCGGTCACCACTGTCGATTTTCTAATCTCGTTGCTCGTGCCGACGTGTGCCTTGGTACGCGTCGATGCGAAGCCCCGCAGCGCTGTGCGCGGGGTTTCACCGCCGATCTGCGTTAGCAGGCGGCGTCACCAACCGAGATGGAGAGCGACAAATGTCGAATGCACTCAGAAGGTTCTGGCAAGACGAGTCGGGCGTGACTGCGATCGAGTACGGACTGATCGCAGGCTTGCTTGCGGTGGTCGTCATCGCTGCAGTGACTGCAGCGGGGGGCAACCTGAACGCAATCTTTTCGCTCGTCTGTAACAAGCTCAACAATGCGGTGACCGCTGGCGGTGGATCTGCGGTCGCCTGCCCAGCCTGATCGCGGGGGCCAGCGCGTGGTGAGCTTCATGGGCGCATCGATCCGGACGGGGGCTTGATGGGATCGGTCCGCTGATGGCTGTCGATACCTGGGCCGTGTTGCTTGCGCGGTTGGGCTTTGTACTGCTTCTTGCCTCGAGTTGCGTAAGCGACTGGCGAGAGCGGCGGATTCCCAACGCGTTGACCGTTGTAGGTCTGGCAGGCGCACTCGCATTTCACGCGCTGGCTCCGGGCGGGGCGGGAGTCTTTGACCCGTACCTGCCGGGCGGATTGGGCATGCGCGAATCTGCACTCGGGGCAGTGGTGGCGCTCACGCTGCTGCTACTGCCCTATTCGCGAGGACTCATCGGCGCGGGTGACACCAAGCTGATGGCGGCGGTGGGGGCATTCGTTGGCGTTTCCGCGCTGCCGGCCCTGCTGCTGGCCGTGATGTTGGCGGCGGGCGGCCTTGCGCTGGTGTACGCGCTCATTGATCGCCGCCTGCTGGCCATCACTTCGCATCTGATCCAACGCCTGCCCTGGACGGCCTCGATTCAATGGGATAGCAAACCCGCTTCGATTCAGCCGCGGCTGCCCGTTGCATTGGCGATTGCCGCCGGTGTCGCGGGATACGGGTCGGCAACTTATTACAACCTGCTTGGCTGACGCCAGGCCTGACGGGGGCAATCATGGATATGACGGACTTGCAACGCGCCGACTGGCGAGGGGAGCCCGTGCCTCAGGGGTTCTTCCCGGAAATACCGGTCACGATCCACGACAGCGGCCTTCCGGCCGGCTGGCTGAATCAACTGGTGTTGAGACATCTGTATGGGGGCGGTGAGAACGATGTTTTGCGACTGAGTGCACGCGTACACCTGCCGGTGGAGATCACGCGCTCCATCATCCGCCAGTTTCAAATGGCAAAGCTGGTCGAACCGGTTGGCCGTCACCCGGACTCGGGCGAATGGTCGTTCATGCTGAGCGACTCCGGCCGTGCCCGGGCTGCCGAGGCAAGCCGGCGCTCGACCTATGTCGGACCTGCACCGGTCAGTCTGGAAAGCTATCGCGACAGCTTGTTCGGACAGTCGTCGTGGAAGACGCCCCAACCGGCCGACCTCGCGCGCGCCCTGAGCGACTTGGCCATCGATGAAGACACTGTCAATCAACTTGGCACTGCACTCGCATCACAACGCAGCTTTGTGGTGGTCGGTCCGAGCGGAAGCGGGCGGAGCAGTCTGGTCGGACGGTTGGCGGCCATTTCGCGTGGCACGGTGTGGGTTCCGCATGCGCTGTTGGCGGGCGACCAGGTCATTCGAGTGCTCGACCCTCGTGTGCATCAGCCGGCAGCCTTGCAAGAGTCCACCGCGCCATGCGAGGCGATCAGACAGTCAGATCCCCGCTGGAGCCTATGCCGCGAGCCCGTGCTCAGGATCGATACTGCTGCGCGAGGGGCCGAGTTCGACCTTCATCGATCGAGTGACGGCGCCGCGCTGGAGGCTCCCGCCCATGTCAAGGCAGCGCTGGGAACGCTGATCGTGGATGACACAGGGCAGGGGCCAGGCGCGCTTGAGGCTGTCATTCAACGCGTGTCCCCCGCGATCGAACGCGGCAGCGATTCCTGGGTGACGCCTGAGAAGCAGCGTATCGATATGCCGATTCGGCTGCGGCTGATTGCGGTCGGCGGTGCCCGCATCGATCACGATGGTCCGTTCCTGTCCGCTCCCCGTTGGAGTGCTCCGGTGGTGATCGGAGCGCTTAGCGAGTCCAGCTACCGGCGCGCCGTCGAGATCGCTTTAGCACGTGTCGGACTGCCGCCGATGCCTGAGTTCATCGAGGCCTTGGTCGATCATCACGCGAAGTCACCCGATGTTCCGATGCTCGCCTCGGTACCGGAAGCCTTGATTCGACGGATCGGTGACGAGGCGCGCTGGCGAGGTCAACGACCCTTAGTTGATCTCGATGCGCTCGAGCGGGCCTGGCGGCACGTTTTCCCATGCAAGTTTGCGGAGCCACACAAGTGACCGCGCGATCTGGATGGTTGGTCCTGGGGCTGTCGCTTGCGGCAGGTGCGACCGCGACGCTCATGGCGTCGACTTGGTTTTCGGGGCGCACTGCCGACAGCATGCGACCTGTGGTGGTGGCTAAGCGCGACATTGCGGCGGGGCAGGTTCTGGAGGCGGCCATGCTCGAGCGGGTGAGCTGGCCGGTGCACGCGCATCCTCCTGGCGCAGTCGAGGATCCCGGTGTGCTGTCGGGGCGGGTATCCAGGACAGCCATGGTGCGCGGTGAGCCGGTACTGAATGCCAAGCTCGCGCCTGAAGGCTCGCGTGGCGGCCTGGCGGCGGTGATCGCCCCGGGTCATCGCGCAATCACGGTGCGCGTCAACGAAGTGATGGGCGTCGCCGGATTCGCCTTGCCTGGAAACTTTGTTGATGTCTTGGTGACAGCACAAGATGAGTCTGAACTTGGCCGCATGATGTCGCGCATTGTTCTTGAGCGGATTCTTGTGTTGGCGGTCGCTCAGGAAGCAAGCCGGGACGAGACCCGACCGAAGGTTGTGAGTGCGGTCACACTCGAAGTGACGCCTCACCAGGCGGAGCGGATCGATCTCGCGCGTCACGTCGGACAACTGTCGCTTGCACTGCGCAATCAAGGCGACGCGGAATCGCAGGCAAGCACCGGCGTATCGCGCAGCGAGCTGCTCGGAGTGGGTCGGAATCGAACCGAGACGCGCAATGAAAAGGGTCCGTCGGCTTCGGCGTCAGCGCTCTCCCGCCCGAACGTCACCGTCGAGCGACAGCTGCGTTCGCCACCTCCGGATGCACCCGACTTTCAGGTCGAGGTCATCCGCGGAGTGCTCAAATCCAATGCGACGTTCAACCCGAGCGAGGTGCTTCGTGACCGATGATTTATCGCCTCGCCGCCGTTGGCTGCTGGGCATGATGGCGGTGGTCTCATCCCCTGTTCTGTCGGCTGAATCTTCAGAGCCTGTGGCGGATGCTTCTGAAATCGCGGCCAGTCCTGTCCTTGAATTCGGCTCTCGGCGCGCGTCAAGTACCCGCTCGCAGATCGGCCGACCGATTGCCTTGGTCGCTGGGAAATCGACGCTTATCCACGTCGATTCGCCGATCGAACGGATTTCGGTCGGCAATCCCGCTGTGGCCGATGTCACGCTGATCAGTCCTGAGGAGCTCTATCTGCTCGGAAAGACATTTGGTTCGACCAATCTGA
>JBDLRB010000298.1:0-26874 GCA_039800205.1 Pseudomonadota bacterium
GATGACCCGGACGAGGCGCATGTTCCAGATTCGCTGGATGGCCTCTATGTGCTGACCGCCTGGCTGGCGGCGCATGCGGCCGATGACCGCATTGTGCGGGCGAGCGCGCGCGTGCTGGGTCGACTGCCCCCGGAATTTGGGGTGCTGCTCGCGCGTGACCTGCTGAAGACCCGACCGGACTTTGCCCGCGAGCCCGGCTATCGCGCCTTCATGAAGCAGCATGGCCCCCTCATCGCGCGCTAGCCCGTCCAGACCCCGTGGGCATGCCCAGCGCGGTGCGGGGCGTTCGCCGCTGGTCGACACGGCGCAGGTCGAGGCGCGGCTGCGCCGCGCACGGGTTCGGCTGGCGCTCACACATCCCTTTCTGGCCGCAGCGGTCATGCGCTTGCCGCTGCGGGCGGCGGTGGCCCAGTACTGGTGTCCAACTGCAGCGACGGACGGCCATCACATTTTTTTTAACCCCGACTGGGTGGCCCGAATCGACGATGCGGCACTGCGCGGCCTGTTGGCCCACGAGGTGCTGCACGTGCTGTTTGCCCACAGCCCGCGCCTGGGCAGCCGCGACCCGCGCCGCTGGAATCGGGCGTGCGACTTTGCAATCAATGCCCTGCTGATCGATCAGGGCTTTCGCTTGCCGCGCGGCGGATTGCATTGCAGCGCGTTTGACGGGTTGCCCGCAGAAGCGATCTATCCCCTTCTGATCGATGACTCGAACAACGATTCTGGCGCGCAGGTCGATCAGAGCGGATCCATTCGCGAAGCAGAATCGGGCGAGGAAACCAGCACCCTGCCGGTGGTGGGTGACGACCTGGTCCGTGCAGACGATCCGAGGGTGCGGCCCCTGCAATCCGATGACGCACCGGATGCTGAGCAGGCCGAAGCCATCCGCGCGCAGTTACGCGCCGATGCCCGCGCGCGCCTCTCGGGCGAGTCCGCGCAACGCTTCGATTCCGCCTGCCAGGCACTCGAGGCGCAGAAGATCGACTGGCGTGCCGTGTTTCAGCATCGGCTGTCAGAGCGCATCCAGGGCGACTGGAGCCTGTACCCGTTCAGCAAGCGGCACATTCATCGCGGGCTCTACATGCCGTCGGCCACCCTGCGAGTGCCTGATCACATTGTGTTTGCCATCGATACCTCGGGCTCGATGAGCGATCAGACAATCGCCCGCATCGTGGCCGAGTTGCGCGCGTTTCGCGAGACCTTCCCCTGCCGTCTGACCGTCATCCAGGCCGATTCAATCCTTCAATCGGTCAAAGAGTTTCAGGCGATGGATGGTTGTGATGTCCCATCGCGGATGACGATCATGGGGCGCGGCGGCACCGATTTTCGGCCGGTGTTCGATTGGATGTCCACGCAGGCGCCGCACGCGCTGCTGGTCTACGCCACCGACGGCTGGGGCGTGTTTCCCGAGCGCTCGCCGGGCCACGCGGTGCTCTGGTTACTGACCGGGGCGCACGCCCATCCTGTGCCGTTCGGGTCGGTGTTGAGGGTGACTGAACCGACCGATTGAGGCCGCTTGCCTCAGCGATCCAGGATCTGACTGAGAAACTGTTTGGTCCGCTCGTTCTGGGGCGAATCGAAAAATGCGTCGGGCGTATTTTCCTCGACGATCTCGCCGCGGTCCATGAAGATCACCCGATCGGCCACCGCGCGTGCAAAGCCCATTTCGTGCGTGACGCAAAGCATGGTCATGCCTTCCTGAGCCAGCATGATCATCGTGTCGAGTACTTCCTTGACCATCTCGGGATCCAGCGCCGAGGTGGGCTCATCGAACAGCATGATCGAGGGCGTCATGCATAGCGCCCGCGCAATCGCCACCCGCTGCTGCTGGCCCCCCGAGAGCTGCCCGGGAAACTTGTGCGCCTGATCGCCGATGCGCACCCGCTCCAGGAATCGCATCGCCGTCTGCTCGGCCTGGGCCTTGGGCTGCTTGCGGACCCAGATGGGTGCGAGCGTGCAGTTGTCGAGCACGGTCAGATGCGGGAACAGGTTGAAGTGCTGGAACACCATGCCGACGTTCGAACGGACCTGATCGATATTCTTCAGGTTATCGGTGAGCTCGGTGCCATTGACGCTGATCGAGCCTTTCTGGTGGGTTTCCAGCCGGTTGATGCAGCGGATCAACGTTGATTTGCCCGAACCCGAGGGACCGCACACGACGATTCGCTCACCCTTGGCCACCGACAGATGGATGTCCTTCAGAACCTGAAAATCGCCGAACCACTTGCTGAGTCCGTTGATATGGATCGCGTAATCCGCATCGGATCGAGCGGGGGCGGGGGCAGGTGCGTGCATGGGGACTCCGGAAAGGCTCATCGATGGCTGCGCAAGCTAGCGGCGATCGCCGCGGGCCAGCTGCGTCTCAAGCCACTGACTGTATTTGGACATCGCAAAACAGTAGACCCAGTAAATGAGGATCGAAAACAGGAAGGCCTCGATGATGTAGTTGCGCCAGGCGATGTCGGTCTCCACGGCTTTCTTGACCGCGTAGGCAAAATCGTAAATGCCGATGATCACGACCAGCGAGGTGTCCTTGAAAACGGAAATGAAGATGTTCACGATCGGTGGGATCGAGATCTTGAGCGCCTGGGGCAGGATCACCAGACCCATCGTTCGCCAGTAGGACAGGCCCAGGGCCTCGGCGGCTTCGTACTGGCCCTTGGGCACCGCCTGCAGGCCCCCTCGGACCGCTTCGGCCATGTAGGCCGCGATGAACATGATGATGGCCACCTGCGCGCGCAACAGCTGTTCGATGCGCAGGCCCTCGGGCATGAAGAGCGCAAACATCACCGAGGCCATGAAAAGCACCGTGATCAGCGGCACGCCCCGGATCACTTCGATGTAGACGATCGAAAACGCCCGAATGACCGGCAGACGCGAACGGCGCCCCAGGGCAAGCAACACACCCAGCGGGAACGCAAAGCCGATGCCAAAAATGGCCAGGATCAGCGTGACGGGCAGCCCGCCCCACTGCTCCGCCTTGACCGGTGTGAGCCCCAGCCCACCGCCCATCATCCAGAATGCGAGCGCGATGCCCACGATCCAGATCAGGATCAGACCACGGTTCCAGAAGCGCCGCATCGCCGACACGATGATCAACCCGGTCAGCACGAGGATGGTCGCCCCGGACCGCCACTGTTCGTCAAACGGGTAGGTGCCGAACATCATGAAACGGATCTTGGCCCAGACCACGCTCCAGCAGGCGCCCTGACCGCGGGCGGCCTCGCAGGCGGCCACGGGCTGCGTGCCCCAGATAGCATCCCAGACCAGCCAGCTGAACATGCCTGGCAGCAGCCAGACCATGAGTGCGACGATCAGGATCGTCAACGCTGAGTTGAGGGCGCTTGAAAACAGATTGGCGCGCAGCCAGGCGAGGGCGTTCATGTCAGCGCTCCACCAGGCGCATGCGGCGGTTATACCAGTTCATGAAGGCGGAGATCGCCAGGCTGATGCTGAGATAAACCGCCATCAGGATGGCGATGGCCTCGAGCGCCTGACCGGTCTGATTCATCGTTGTGTTCGCAACGGATACCAGATCGGGGTAGCCCACCGCCACGGCGAGCGATGAGTTCTTGGTCAGGTTCAGGTACTGGCTGGTCATGGGTGGAATGATGACGCGCAAGGCCTGCGGCAGCGTGACCAGACGCAGGCGCTGACCGGGGCTCAGGCCCAGGGACATCGCCGCCTCGGTTTGGCCCCGGTCAACCGCGAGAATGCCTGCACGGACGACCTCTGCAATGAAGGCGGCCGTGTAGGTGGAAAGGCCCACCAGAAGCGCCATGAACTCGGGCGTGATGTTGATGCCGCCCTGAAAATTGAAGCCCGCGAGCTTTGGGTGTTCGATGGTCGTGGGCGCACCCATGAGGGCCCACACCAGTGCGGGGAGCCCGACCAGCAGGGCGAGCGAGGGCAGGAACACGGGGACGGGGCGTCCGGTCACTGCCTGACGCGAACGGGCGATCCGGCGCCACACCGCGATCAGGATCAGGGCGACGAGCGCCGCCCAAAGCATCGCACCCCAGGCCTCATGCGGCGCCGGCCAGGCGACGCGCAGCCCCCGTTGATTGAGGAACAGCCAATCGCCCACGGCGATCGACTGTCTGACCCCGGGCAGTGCGGTAAAGAGGCCGTACCAGACAAAGAGTTGCAGCAAAAGCGGGATGTTGCGCATCACCTCGACATAGGCGGACGCAAGCCGTGCGAGCAGCCAATTGGAGGACAGTCGGGCAATGCCGATGACCGTCCCCAGGACGGTCGCAATCACGATGCCGATCGCGGCAACGTGCAGAGTATTCAGGATGCCCACCGCGAACGCGCGGGCGTAACTCATCGACGGGTCGTAACCGATACGGGTTTCGGCGATTTCGAATCCGGCCTCTCGGCCCAGAAAACCGAAGCCGACCTGGATCTGACGCGTCGAGAGGTTGTGCAGCGTGTTGGTGAACAGGTACCAGCCAATGCCGCCGACGATGGCGATCAGCAAGGCCTGCCAGAAGAGACCGCGAGCCCGTTCGCTTTTCAGCATCGGTTTGTACTTGAACCGAGGGTCGGCGCGGAGCGGTCAGGCGTTCGAGGCGTGGCTGTGCCACGGACGAAGTCCGACCGGCTCCGCAGGGCCATTCGCTTTGACTCAGCGTCAGATTAGCGGATGGGCGGGGCGTACATCAGGCCGCCATTGCGCCACTGGGCATTCACGCCGCGCGCGATACCGATCGGGCCGATGTTGCGCTGATACATCTCGCCATAGTTACCGACGGCTTTGACGATCTTGACCAGCCAGTCGTTGTCCAGGCCCATGCCCTTGCCGGCATCGCCCGTCTTTCCGACCAGACGAAGAATGGCTGGGTCCTTGGAATCGGCCACCATCTTGTCAACGTTGGCCGAGGTCACGCCATATTCCTCAGCCTCGAGCAGACCATAGAGCGTCCATTTGACGATGGTGAAGAACTCCCAGTCGCCGCGACGCACCATCGGGCCCAGCGGTTCCTTGGAGATGGCCTCGGGCAGGATCACGTAGTCGTTTGCGTTCTTCGCCTTGAGACGCGTGGCGGCCAGACCGGAGATGTCGGTGGTGTACACATCGCAGCGACCGGCAAAGAAGGCCTGCTCGATCTGGCTGAGATCACCGATCACGACCGGCTTGAAGCTCATCTTCTTCGAGCGGAAATAGTCGGTCAGGTTCAGTTCGGTGGTGGTGCCGGGCTGAACGCAAATGGTTGCGCCGTTCAGTTCGGTGGCGCTTTTGACGCCCAGCTTCTTGTTGACCATGAAGCCCTGACCGTCATAGAACAGCGTGCCGGCGAACACCGAACCCATCGTCGAGTCGCGCGACGAGGTCCAGGTGGTGTTGCGCGACAGCATGTCGATTTCGCCGGACTGCAGCGTGGTGAAACGATTCTGCGCCGTGGTCGGGACATACTGCACTTTGTTGGGGTCGCCCAGAATGGCTGTGGCCACCGCCTTGCAGAAGTCCGCATCCAGGCCGGTCCATTTGCCCGCTGCGTCCGGCGCTGAAAATCCGAGCAGACCGGTATTGACGCCGCAGCGAAGGGCACCGCGCTGCTTAATCGAATCG
The DNA here is from genome assembly GCA_039800205.1 of Pseudomonadota bacterium. Lineage (GTDB taxonomy): Bacteria > Pseudomonadota > Gammaproteobacteria > Burkholderiales > Burkholderiaceae_E > SYIM01. Next base: position 5,576 of record JBDLRB010000298.1, read on the forward strand.
AGGGTGGGGCCCGCCATCGCGAGCACTGGAGCCGCAGCCATCGCAGTGACCGCGAGGCTCTTCAGAATCGACTTGATCATTCGTTGATCTCCCAATAAAGAAAGGTCTCCGCCACGCGAAGATGTAATTGAGTGTAAAGGGCTTTCGCGTACCCGCACAATCCGCGCGCGCCGGTATGGGGATTTGGTCCGCGTACCGTGCCCGGTGCGGAACGCGCTACGATAGGGTTTTCCTGATCAAAGGATCCATCGTCATGCATCGCATCGCAGTGTTGCCCGGAGACGGCATTGGCAAGGAAGTGGTCCCGGAGGGCTTGAGGGTGCTCGAGGCCGCTGCACGCCGTTTCGACATCGCCCTTCGGTTCGATCATTTCGACTTTGCCAGCTGTGACTATTTCGAGCAGCACGGCGTGATGATGCCGGCCGACTGGAAGGACCAGATCGGTGGTCATGATGCGATCTTCTTCGGTGCGGTGGGTTGGCCGGCCAAGGTGCCTGACCACATTTCGCTCTGGGGGTCGCTCCTCTTGATGCGGCGCGAGTTCGATCAGTACATCAACCTGCGCCCCGTGCGCCTCATGCCGGGCGTGCCCTGTCCGCTGGTGGGTCGTCAGCCCGGTGACATCGATTTCTACGTGGTCCGTGAGAACACCGAGGGCGAGTATTCGTCGGTGGGGGGCAAGATGTTTCCCGGCACCGACCGGGAGTTCGTCCTGCAGGAGTCCGTGTTCACGCGGACGGGGGTCGACCGTGTGCTGCGCTATGCGTTCGAACTCGCCCAGCGGCGTCCGCGGCGAAAGCTCACCTCTGCCACCAAGTCCAATGGCATTTTTATTTCGATGCCTTACTGGGACGAGCGCGTCGAGGCGATGCGTGCGCAATACCCTGATGTGGCGGTGGATAAATTCCACATCGACATCCTGACGGCGCATTTCGTTCGCAATCCCCACTGGTTCGATGTCGTGGTCGCGAGTAACCTCTTTGGCGACATCCTCTCCGATCTGGGGCCCGCCTGCACGGGGACCATTGCCATTGCGCCTTCAGGCAATATCAATCCCGAGCGCGCGTTTCCGTCGCTCTTCGAGCCCGTTCACGGCTCGGCGCCGGACATCTTCGGTCGGGGGATCGCCAACCCGGTCGGGCAGATCTGGTGTGGGGCGATGATGCTCGATCACCTGGGCCACACCGCGGCGCATGACGCGATCCTCAAGGCCATCGAAACAGTGACGGCCGAAGGCCCCCGCACCCCTGACATGGGTGGGTCGGCGACGACCTCAGAGGTCGGCCGGGCGATTGCCGACGTGGTCTCGGGTTAGCATTCGGTTTGTTCGCTCTCATTTTTGTGATTAACGTACCTGGAGACTGATTAATGAAGACATCAGCTATGGTGATCAGCGCGCTGGCGCTGAGTGTGACTGCACTGGCCGCGCAGGCTCAGGACTACCCGACCCGCGCCATCTCGATGGTCGTGCCCTTCGCCGCGGGCGGCCCCACTGACATCGTGGCCCGCAGCATGGCCGAGTCGATGGGCCGCGCGATGGGCGGGGCCAAGATCGTCGTCGAAAACGTCGCGGGTGCGGGGGGCACGATTGCACCGACCCGGGTCGCGCGCGCGAAGCCCGACGGCTACACGATCCTGATCCATCACATCGGCATGTCGACGGCGCCGACCCTTTATCGCAAATTACCCTACAACCCGGTCAAGGATTTCGAGCATATCGGTCTGATCAACGAGGTCGCGATGACCCTCTTGGTCAAGAATGCGATGCCGGTCAAGAACATCGGCGAATTTCTGCCCTATCTGAAGGCGAACGCCTCGAAGATCACCATGGCCAACGCCGGCATCGGTGCGGCCTCGCATCTGTGCGGGCTGCTCTTCATGAGCGCGCTCGGCACCGATCTGGTCACGGCTCCGTACAAGGGCACGGGCCCCGCGCTGGCGGATCTGATGGGCGGGCAGGTTGATTTGCTGTGCGACCAGACCACGAGCACGGTACCTGCCATCAAGGCCGGCAAGGTGCGTGCGCTGGCGGTCACGTCGCCCCAGCGCCTGGGCGTGCTGCCGGATCTGCCCACGCTCGACGAGGTGGGCCTCAAAGGCTTCAACGTGTCGATCTGGCACGGTTTCTACGCACCGAAGGGCACGCCCAAGGTCGCGCTCGACAAACTCGAGGCCGCGCTGAAGGCCGCGCTGAAAGATCCAGCGATCGTCAAACGTTTTGCTGATCTGGGCACTGAGCCGGTCGCGCCGGACAAGGCGTCGCCCGCCGGGCTGCGTGCCAAGCTCACCTCCGAGATCCAGCGCTGGGAGCCGCTGATCAAGAAGGCGGGTACGTTTGCCGACTGATCTCCGGTATGGGTGTCTCGCCCCTGAGGGCGGGCACCCATGACGTTTTCGCTTGATGCGCCGGCGCTGGTCCGGCGCAGCTTTGAGGCCGCCTGCGCGGCGGCCGATGCCGCGCTCGTACTGCCTGCCCATCTGCCCGATCTGCAGACCATTCGTCGGTTCCGACGGACGGTCGTGGTCGGGGCGGGCAAGGCTGCGGCGCGGATGGCAGCCGCAGTCGAAGCGCACTGGCCGGCTGAGTGTCCGATCGACGGCCTGGTCATCACCCGATACGGACACGGCCTCCCGTGCCGCCGGATCGAGGTGGTTGAAGCGGGCCATCCAGTGCCGGATCAGGCGGCGGGGCAGGCGGCCGAGCGACTACTCGGGCTCGCCCAGGCCTGCACCGCCGAAGATCTCCTCCTGGTCCTGATCTCGGGGGGCGGCTCAAGCCTGCTGAGTCTGCCCGTCGAGCCGGTACCGGCCGCCGATCTCCGCACCGTGACCCGCGCGCTCCTTGCCAGCGGCGCGCCCATTCAGTCGATGAACGTCGTCCGTAAGCACCTGTCGCGCATCACTGGGGGGCGCCTGGCGGCACAGACGGCCGCGCGCGTGCGGGCGCTGGTCATTTCAGACGTTGCGGGCGATGACCTCTCATCCATTGCCAGCGGCCCGTGCGCGCCGGACCCCAGCACCTTTGCCGATGCATTACAGGTGCTCGATCATTACCGCGTCGATGCACCCGCGTCGGTTCGTGAATGGTTGGCGCGGGGCCACCGCGGCGAGGTGGCCGAGACACCGAAACCCGGCGATCCGCTGTTCGACCGCGTCGAGCATCGCCTGATTGCGACCGCGCAGCAGAGTCTGCAGGCGGCGGCGGCGGTGTTCGAGCAGGCGGGGATCGAGGCCCGGGTGCTCAGCGACAGCATGACGGGCGAGGCGCGTGAGGTTGCGCAGGTTCATGCAGCGATCGCCCGACAGGTCGCCCGCTACGGACAACCCTTTCAACGACCGGTGGCCCTGATTTCGGGGGGCGAATGTACGGTCACGGTTCGAGGCTCGGGGCGAGGCGGGCGCTGCAGCGAGTTCCTGCTCGCGTTGGCCCTTTCCGCTGCGGATGTGCCGGGACTCTGGGCCCTTGCGGCCGACACCGATGGGATCGATGGGGTCGAGGACAATGCCGGGGCCTGGTGTGGCCCGGACACACTTGCACAGGCAGCGTCCCTCGGGCTCGACGGCGAGCGTCTGCTTGCCGACAATGATGCATATCGTTTTTTCGATTCGGTGGGCACGCTTGTTCGAACGGGTCCCACGCGAACCAACGTCAACGACTATCGGGTCATGCTGCTGACCGAGTAAGGTTCTGGAGGCTGTTCTGGATACCGCCGCTTCATCTGTTCTGGCCCCGACCCGCTCGGGCCCCGATCGCCTGTCGATCATTCGCCCGGACGACTGGCATCTCCACCTGCGCGACGGCGAAGCGATGGCGGCCGTCCTGCCCGCTTCGGCCGCCCAGTTTGCCCGGGCGATCGTGATGCCTAATCTCAGACCGCCGGTCACGACGGTCGCGCAGGCGCAGGCCTATCGCGACCGGATCCTGGCTGCCTTGCCGCCAGGCGCGTCCTTTCAGCCGCTGATGACGCTCTATCTGACCGACAACACATCGGCCGACGAGATCGCACGCGCGGCCGATCGCGCGGTCGTTCACGGGGTGAAGCTCTATCCGGCCGGCGCGACGACGAATTCCGACGCAGGGGTGACCGATCTGCGCCGCGTACACGCGGCGCTCGAGGCCATGCAGCGATACGGTCTGCCGCTTCTGATTCACGGAGAGGTCACGGATTCGGGGGTCGATGTGTTCGATCGCGAGGCCCGTTTCATCGATCAGGTGCTCCAGCCGCTGCGCCGCGATTTTCCGGCCTTGCCGGTGGTGTTTGAGCACATCACGACCGCCGAGGCCGCGCAGTATGTGGCCACGGCGCCCGGTCCGATCGGGGCGACCCTCACGGCACACCACCTGCTCTGGAACCGCAATGCGATCTTCGCGGGCGGCCTGAGGCCACACTGGTACTGCCTGCCTGTTCTGAAACGCGAACATCATCGCCAGGCGCTTCTGGCGGCTGCAACCGGCGGCAGTCCACGCTTCTTTCTGGGCACCGACAGTGCGCCCCACCCCGCACGGCTCAAAGAGCACGGTGCGGCCTGCGCGGGTTGCTATACCGCGCCCCACGCGATCGAACTCTATGCAACCGCATTCGAGCAAGCCGGGGCCCTCGATCGTCTCGAAGCCTTCGCCAGCCTGAACGGCCCGTATTTTTATGGTCTCCCGCCCAACACCGGGACCGTCGTACTCGAGCGCGTCAGCTGGACCATTCCCGAGCGTCTGCCTTTTGGCAGTGACGGCATCGTTCCACTGGCCGGCGGTGAGACCCTGCACTGGAAGCTGAGCGCCTGAGGGGATGATCCCCAAGCGCCCATGGGCTTGACGCAACCCTGGCGTGCCCCGCTCGAAGCACTGATCGCCCGGATCGGCGATCCGGCGCGCGGGCCGCTGTCCTTTGCGGCGCTGAATGCTGAGGCGACACGGATCGATCTTCGGACGCTGGACGGTCGGCCGCTCCGATTCGTCGAATCGACCGATGCGTTCGATGCGTCCGCAAGCGCCTACGAGCAACGCATCTGGGCGCATGGTCAGATCCTGACCCGTTCGACGGGGCGAGGCGCCTGTCATGATGGGTTCAATGCCCTGTGTTGGCTGGCCTTTCCGGCCTTGCGCGCGCGTTTGAATGCCGTGCAGGCGGCCGCGCTCGTTCAGGCGTCGACGAGTGTCCCCTCGACGACCGGGCCTGCGGGTCGGGGTTGGGTTCGTGATCAGGTGACCCTCTTTGATGAGTCCGGCGTCGTGCTCGTCACGCGCGAGCGGGGGCTCGCTGACGCCCTGCGGCGTGCGGACTGGCTCGACCTGTTCGGCACCCGGCGGGCGTCCTGGTCCGGGTCCGCTCGGGTCTGGGTGGTCGGGCATGCCCTCCATGAAAAGCTGATTCAGCCCTACAAGGCACTCTGCGGACGGGTGCTGGTCCTCGATGGAGATCCGGACGCGTCTCGCGAGACGGTCGATCAGGCGGCGTCCGAGGCCCTCTCCCGGGCGCTGTCGGGGGATCTTGAACCCGACGCGAAAGCGGAGGGGCCCCGCCGTGCCGCCCTGCCGGTCATGCCTCTGATGGGCCTGCCCGGTTGGTGCGATGACAACGAAGATCCGGCCTTTTATCAGGACCCGCTGGTTTTCCGGCCGCGCAGGCCTTAGCATAGCGCCGCGGGTGGGGTCGGGCGATCGTCGGCGGACATTCGAAAGAGTGTTGGCGGGAGGAAGGTCCGGACTCCACAGGACAGGGTGCTGGCTAACGGCCAGGCGGTGTGGGGCCTTGGCTCTGCATCGACGGAAAGTGGAACAGAAAACATACCGCCCAAGCGGCGCTGCCTGCAGCGCTGACGGCAAGGTTGAAATGGCGAGGTAAGAGCTCACCGCGGTCGTGGCGACAGGACCGGCAGGCTAAACCCCACCCGGAGCAACATCAAATAGGTACGCGCGCGGCCTTCGGGTCGCACAGAGTGGTCCGCTCGAGCGTACGGGTAGATGGCTTGAGCGCACGAGTAATCGTGCGCTTGGATGAATGGTCGTCACGGTGCCCGGTTCGGGCGCCGCACAGAATCCGGCCTACAGACCCCGCCCGCACGTCTTCCTCGTGCCCTCAGCGCCAGGAGCGATTGCTGGTTTTCGCGCGCGTTTGGCCGGCCGCTCAGTGGGCTCACACGCCCATTTTCTGGCGGTTTCGGCCGCCCGTCGACCGCGCGTGATCTTCCCGCACCCCTTCGCCTTGACCCGATTTCCGCGCATGCGTATAGTGGGAAATTGTGCAGAAAAGTGGCAATTACTGGGAAATTTTCCCGTTTCTGGCGTCTCACGATCCGGGGTTTCTGAACGATGTTTCAGGGCAGTTCAGCGCTATCGCTCGATGCCAAAGGGCGGATGACCGTTCCGACGCGTCATCGGGATGCGCTCGTCCTGCAATGTGAGGGCCTACTTACTTTAACCCGGTCGCCGGACGGCTGCCTGTTGCTGTTTCCGCGCCCCGTTTGGGCGCAGCACCGCGAAAAGATCGCCAGCCTGCCCATGAGTGCCCGGGCCTGGACCCGAATTTTCCTCGGTAGCGCATCCGATGTGGATATGGATGGCACCGGCCGGATCCTGATTCCCCCCGAATTGCGCCAGCTGGCATCGCTCAGCAAGGACGTGATGTTGCTGGGTATGGGCCGCCATTTCGAGATCTGGGATGCCCAGGTCTTGCAGCAGACCGAACAGCAGACGATTGCAGCCGGCATGCCGGACTCGGTCGCGAGCTTTTCCTTTTAGCCGGTGTGAATTGATTCCTGAAGAGGAGGGTTCGAGGCGGTCGGGTGGGGCAGGCGGACATCAGCCGGTGATGGGTGAAGCGGTCATCGAAGCACTCGCGATCCGTCCGGACGGCTGTTATGTCGATTGCACGTTTGGTCGAGGGGGGCACAGCCGCGCAATCCTCGAACGGCTGGGGCCGGCGGGCAGGCTGATCGCGATCGATCGCGACCCCGAGGCGGTGGCGCACGGTTCGGCCTGGCGCGATGCGCGTTTCCGGATCATGCATGCCGCCTTCTCCGATTTCGATCAGGTGCTCGCGGCGTGTGGGGTTCAGGCAGTCGATGGGGTGTTGCTTGATCTCGGTGTCTCGTCGCCGCAGCTCGACGACCCGGAGAGAGGCTTCAGTTTCAGGCTGGCGGGACCGCTCGATATGCGGATGGATCCGACCCAAGGTCAATCGGTCAGACAGTGGTTGCTACAGGCAGAAGAACAGGACATCGCGAAGGTCATTGCGGAATATGGTGAAGAACGGTTTGCTCGTCCGATTGCAGGTGCGATTGCTGCGCGCGTCAGCCGCGACGGCGAGCGTGCGTTCGCCACGACCACCGAGCTCGCGGAGCTTGTCGCGGGGGTCGTCCGGCGGCGTGAGCGGCGTGCTCAGAGTGCACGCGATCCGGCCACTCGCACCTTCCAGGCGCTGCGCATTTTCATCAATCGTGAGCTCGAAGAGCTCACGAGCGTCCTGGCGCGCGCGTGCGGGCAACTGGTCCCTGGCGGGAGGCTCGCGGTGATCAGTTTTCACTCACTCGAGGATCGTCTGGTCAAGCAGTTCATCGCTCATGAGACTGGGGCGGATGCGCCCCGTGACGCTGTGACGGGTGCCCGGATGCCCACGTCCGTGCGCTTGCGGGCGATCGCGCGCATCCGGCCCGACGCCCGCGAGATCGCGGTCAACCCGCGGTCGCGGTCCGCAATCCTGCGTGTGGCCGAGCGGGTGTGAGGGTCCCAGAGTGACGCGCTTCAACATCGCACTCATTGCTGCGCTGGCCGGATCGGCACTTTCGCTGATTACGGCCCAGCATGAAGCACGCCTGACCCATATCGCGCTTGAAATCGCCCAGGGCGAAATGCGACGGCTCGACGCCGACTGGACCCATTTGCGGGTTCAGCAGAATTCCCTGTCGGCGCCCGGGCTCGTTGACGCGAAAGCGCGCAGCCAACTGGCGATGGATGCGCCCGTCGCACGTCACAGTCTTCACGCGGTCCGGGATCCGGCCACGGGTGAACTGCGGCTGCGCGCGGTCAGCCTGCAGGGGAACGCAGCCGTCACAGCGGCCGCGCGTGCAACTCCCCCGAATCCTCAGGCGGCGGGTGTTCAGGCCGCGGGGCGGGTGAGGTAAGCCATGGCGACCTCGCGCGACCGCGCCATTCCCCACGCGACCAATCCGCTTCTGGGTGCGGAGTTGTCTGGCGGGCGCGCGCACCTGCTCCTGATCATCATCTGTGCGGCGTTTATCGCGCTGATCGGTCGGACGGTTTACGTTCAGGTGTTCTCTCAGGATTTCCTGATCAGTCAGGGCGAGCGGCGTTTTGCCCGCAATCTCGACTTGCCCGCCTCGCGAGGCGACATCTACGATCGAAACGGTGCGGTCCTCGCGTCGAGCCTGCCGGTGAGTGCGATCACGGCCGATCCCCGCCAGTTGAAGATCGATCACCCGCGCGCTCAGGAGCTTGCGGCGGCCCTCGACATGACCCGCGACGAATTGAAAGCGCGTCTGGAAAGCGGTGGCCGTGGCTTCACGTTCCTGAAGCGTCAGGTCGAACCCGAGGCAGCGGCGCGTGTGTTCAGCCTGCGAATTCCGGGAGTGCACCAGCAGCCGGAGTACCTGCGCTACTACCCGGTCCGCGAGCGACTTGCGCACATCGTGGGTTTCACAGACGTTGAAGATCGGGGGCAAGAGGGGGTCGAGTTATCTCACAACGCTGCATTGACCGGCGAGCCCGGCTCCCGTCGGGTCATCCGCGACAAGCTGGGCCGGATCATCGAGGAGGTCGAGACCATTCGTGAGCCCCGCGACGGTCAGCCGCTGGTGTTGTCCATCGATGCAACGATTCAGTCTCGCGCCTTCAGCTTCGTTCAGGAGGCGGTGGCTGAGCACAAGGCGCAGGCCGGCGCCGCAGTGGTGCTGGACAGCCGCACGGGCGAGCTGCTTGCGGTGGCCAACTGGCCCAGTTACGACCCCAATGAGCGGGCCAACCGGGGGGGGGCACAAGTCCGTAACCGGGCGATCACGGATACCTTCGAACCCGGGTCGACCCTGAAGCCCTTCACTGCAGCGCTGGGCCTCGAGAGTGGCCGGGTTCATGCGCAGACGGTCATCGACACCGGGAACGGTCGCATCGTGGTGGGCGGCCGAACCCTGACCGACGTCAAGGCCTACGGTTCTCTGACCGTCGAGGGTGTGATCCAGAAATCCTCCAATGTCGGCACCGTCCGGATTGCCCAGGCCATCCCCTCAAAAGAACTCTGGGAGACCCTCACGCAGGTTGGCTTTGGCCACGCTCCACAGCTCGGTTTTCCCGGTGCGGTGGCCGGGCGCGTCCGCCCGCATCGAAACTGGAAGCCGGTTGATCACGCGACGATTTCCTATGGGTACGGGCTGTCTGTGTCGCTGATTCAGCTGGCGCGGGCCTACACCGTCTTCGCCCGCGATGGCGATCTGGTGCCGGTCAGCATCGTTCGTACAAATGGGCCGCCGGCCACCACATCGGTGTTTTCGCAAGCGACGGCCAAAACCGTACGCCAGATGCTTGAGCGCGCCGCGGGCCCCGAGGGCACCGCGCCCCTTGCGCAGGTGCCCGGCTACCGTGTGGCCGGCAAGACCGGCACGGCCCGCAAGCTCGAAAGCGGTCGGTACGTCAGCAAGTACGTCGCGTCCTTCGTCGGCTTTGCCCCAGCGTCGAATCCCCGAGTGGTCGTTGCGGTCATGATCGACGAACCCTCAACCGGGCGCTATTACGGCGGGACCGTGGCGGGTCCCCTGTTCTCCAAAGTGATGGAGCACACACTCCGGACGCTTCGCGTAGCGCCCGACGCGACGCTTCAGGCCTTCCCCGAGCAGCCGGCCCCGGGCCAGGCGCGTGCCGTGACGGTGCGGCTCGATACGGCGGGTGCGTCCGTGCCCGCCGGGAGCGCGAGGGCCGTGCGATGAACGCGATGAATACCCTCGAACACCTGACGACTCGAGACGAGTCCCGGGTGAACGAGCTGGCAGACTGGTTGCACACGGTTCTGCCCGCAGGCGCTCAACTGCGCAGCGACAGTCGGCAGGTCCAGCCGGGCGATGCCTTTTTTGCCTGGCCCGGTACGGCCACTGATGGGCGCCCATTCTGTGGCGATGCAGCACGTCGGGGCGCGGCCGCACTTTTGATCGAAGTCGAAAGCGAGCCGGGCAATAGTGAGCCCTGGCCGGCCGCCAGGCTCGGCGGTGAACAGGCTCCTGCAACGCGCCCTGTCGCAGGGCTGCACGCGATGGCGGGTCGCATTGCCAGCCGCTACTACGGTGGGGCGGCGGACCGCCTGGCTGTGGTTGCTGTCACCGGGACAAACGGCAAGACCACCTGCACGAACTGGATGGCCCAGGGACTCAGCCTTCTGGGCCAGGAGTGCGGGGTCATCGGAACGCTCGGGTGGGGACGCAGCTCGGGCGACTTGACGCCATTCGGCCTGACCATGCCCGATGCCCTGGGTCTGCATGCGATGCTGGCCCAGCTCGAGCGGGAAGGGGCCCGTGCGGTTGCAATGGAGGCGACATCGATTGGGCTGACCCAGCATCGGCTCGATGGCGTCCGGCCTTCGGTTGCGGTGCTGACCAATTTCACCCGCGATCACCTGGACTATCACGGAACGCTCGAGGCCTATGCCCAGGCCAAGCTCCGCTTGTTCGAGCGGGCGGGGCTCCGGTCTGCGGTCCTCAACGCCGACGATCCGTTCAGCGAGAGGGCCTTCGATGCCCTGCCGCCGGGTTGTCGGGTCGTGGCCTACGGTTGTACCGGGGCTCGCCTGCGGCGATCCGACAACCCTCATCTTTTGGCCCAGCGTATCGCGGAGCGTGTCGACGGCCTGCAGTTGAACATCGGGGGCGATTTTGGCTCTGCCGAAGTCTTCCTGCCGATTCTTGGCCGTTTCAACGCGGCCAATGCGATGGCGTGCGCGGCCACCTGGTTGTCGATGGGTCACCCGATCGATCGCGTGCTCGAAGTCCTCGCAGGCCTGCGCCCGGTGTCGGGCCGCCTCCAGACGATCGAGCGGGCCCAGGCCCCGCTTGCCGTCATCGACTACGCGCATACCCCGGATGCGCTGGAGCAGGCGCTCACGGCCCTGCGCCCGGTTGCGCGGGCTCGAGGCGGACGCCTGATCTGCCTCTTCGGGGCCGGGGGTGAACGCGATCGCGGCAAGCGTCCGGAAATGGGACGGATCGCTGAGCAGCACGCCGATCGCGTGGTCCTCACCAGCGATAATCCTCGTTCCGAATCACCGGACGCGATCCTTGCGGAGATCGCCGCAGGCATGACCGTCCCTGCGTCGCTCATCGAGCGGGATCGAGGCGTGGCGATTCAGTCCGTGCTTCAAGACGCAGCGCCCTACGATGTCGTTCTCATTGCGGGCAAGGGACACGAAGCGTGGCAGGACATCGGCGGTGAGCGACGTCCCTTTTCGGATCTCGATCACGCGACTCGCGCGCTCGAGGATCGGTCCCAGTCACCCTCAGCGCTCAAGACCGCAGCGGCCCCGGCCGAACCCGCTGAGCGGCGCTTTACGCTCAGGCAGGCGTTTGACTGGCTGAGCGTCGCGCGTCTCTACGGCGAGGGGACGCAGTGGGTGTCGGGCGTGGTCACCGATTCTCGCCGGATCGTCCCCGGGTGTTTGTTCATCGCTTTGCGGGGCGAGCGTTTCGATGGCCATGATTACATCGCTCGGGCCCAGGCTCAGGACGCGGCAGCGGTGCTCTTCGATCGATGGCGGCCCGGTATGTCGGGCCCGGCCCTGCAGGTCCCGGATGCCCGTCGGGCCTTGGGTGAGATTGCAGCGGGCTGGCGAAAGCGGTTTGATCTGCCTCTTGTGGCGGTTGCAGGCAGCAACGGAAAGACCACCGTCAAGTCGATGCTTGCGGCGATCTTTCGCGAAGCGGTCGGCGAGGCCGCCTGTCTCGCCACGCCGGGGAACGACAACAACGAGATCGGTGTGCCGATGACCCTGCTGGGCCTTGGCAGTGCACATCGTCTGGCTGTTCTTGAGCTGGGCATGAACCACCCCGGCGAGATGGTCTGGCTCGCCTCGATCACCCGCCCGACCGTTGCCTTGGTCAACAATGCGCAACGCGAGCATCAGGAGTTCATCGCGGGGACCGAAGCTTCGGCCCGCGAAAACGGTACTGTCTTTGAGGCCTTGCCCGCCGAGGGCTACGCAGTGTTTCCGGGCGATGATCCCGTACACAGCCCGATCTGGCGTGCGCTGAGTGCGGGTCGAACGACGATCCAGTTCGGTCTGGTTCATGATCACGACCACTCCGCGCGCACGGCCGCCTTCGCGGTGAGCGCGCCGGCCTGCGCGCGGCCCGACGGCTTTCAAATGACGATTGACGGTCAGACCCTGACCGTCAGACTGTCGATTGCGGGAGCACACAATGTTCGCAATGCGCTCGCTGCAGCCGCCTGCGCGCACGCGGCCGGCGTCGACGCCCAGGCCATCGTCGCTGGCCTGGAGCGTTTCCGGCCGGTGAAGGGGCGTCTGGTCGAGCGACGCAGCCCCCAGGGCACTCGAGTCATCGATGACAGCTATAACGCCAACCCCGACTCGGTCCGGGCCGCGATCGACGTGCTCGCCGATACAGCCTCGGGTGCTGCGACGGTCCTGGTGCTCGGCGACATGGGAGAAGTGGGCGAGCAGGGGCCGGCCTGGCACGCCGAGATCGGAGCCTACGCGAAGCAGCGAGGCATCGGGGCGCTCCTCGCCCTCGGCTCCGCGAGCCTCAACGCAGTGCACGCGTTTGGCGTGGCTGGAGAGCACTTCGCAGACCCCCTGCGCTTGATCGATACCCTTCGCGCCCGGATGCATGCGAATCAGGTTGTGCTCATCAAGGGCTCACGGTTCATGCAGATGGAGCGGATTGTCGATGCGCTCACCCTCGGGGAGTCGCACTGATGCTGCTCGAACTCGCTCAGTGGCTCGCGCAGGATATTCGCGGATTTTCCGTCTTCAATTACCTCACCTTGCGTGCAGTCCTGGCCGCCATGACGGCCTTGCTCATTGGCTTGTTGTTCGGGCCGATGGTGATCCGCATGCTGACCCGCATGAAGGTCGGTCAGGCCGTGCGCAGCGACGGCCCGCAGACCCATCTGATCAAATCCGGCACACCCACCATGGGCGGTGCGCTGATCCTGATCTCGGTCGCGACCGCGACAATTCTCTGGTCCGATCTGGGGAACCGCTTTGTCTGGGCCGTGCTGCTGGTCACGCTGGGCTTCGGACTGATCGGATGGGTCGATGACTATCGCAAGGTGGTCCGTCGCGATCCGAATGGCATGCCCGCGCGCGAGAAATTTTTCTGGCAGTCCCTGATCGGCTTCGCGGCCGCGCTCTATCTCGCTTTTGCCGTGCCCGCACAAAACGAGGCGCAGGCGCTCGAGTTGTTCCTGCACTGGGTCCGTGAGGGCTTCTCGATCGATCTGCCGGCCCGCGCCGACCTGATCGTGCCCTTCTTCAAGAACGTGGCGTACCCCCTGGGCGTATTCGGCTTCATCGTGCTCAGTTTCCTGGTGATCGTGGGCACCAGCAATGCGGTCAATCTCACCGATGGTGCAGACGGGCTGGCGATCATGCCGTCGGTACTGGTGGGCTCAGCGCTGGGCGTATTTGCCTACGTGGCGGGTAACTCGGTCTTTGCAAAATACCTTCTGATCCCGTATGTGCCCGGCGCAGGCGAACTGACCGTCTTTTGCGCAGCCATCGCGGGTGCCGGTCTCGCGTTCCTCTGGTACAACGCCTACCCCGCTCAGGTCTTCATGGGCGATGTCGGCGCGCTGGCCCTGGGCGGCGCGCTGGGCACGGTCGCGGTCATTACCCGCCAGGAAATCGTGCTGTTCATCATGGGCGGCGTCTTTGTGGTTGAAACGCTGTCGGTCATGTTGCAGGTCGGCTGGTTCAAGTACACGCGCTACCGCTACGGACAAGGCCGACGCATTTTCCGGATGGCCCCCTTGCATCACCATTTCGAAATTGGTGGAGTCAAGGAAAGTCAGGTCGTCGTGCGTTTCTGGATTGTGACGATGATGCTGGTGCTGGTGGGTCTGTCAACGCTGAAGCTGCGGTGAGGGGAGGAGCGATGCATACGCCTCACCCCCCCGACGACAGCGCCCGCCAGCTGCAACTCTTCGACCTGGCCGACCGTCGGGTTCTGGTGGTCGGACTGGGCGCGTCCGGCCTGGCAATGGCACGGTGGTGCTCTGCCCGCGGCGCCCGTTTGCGGCTGGTGGACACCCGCTATCCGGTCGTAGGCGAGGTGCCCGAGCCGGCCCGAAGCCTCGCCCAGTCGCACGAATTCTTCGGCGGCGATTTTGACGCCGCCTGGCTCGAGGGGATCGACTGGGTGTGCTGGAGCCCCGGCCTGTCTGTTGAGCAGGGGGACTCGGCGCGATTTGCCGGGTGGGCCCACGAGCGCGCGATCCCGATCGTCGGCGAACTGGACCTCTTCGTCGATGGTTTGGCCCAGTTGGCGCAGCAGGGCTACAGCCCCAAAGTGGTTGCGGTGACCGGGACCAACGGCAAGACGACGACCACGGCGCTCACCACCCTGCTGATCGAGTCAAGCGGGATGACGGCCCGGGCGGCAGGCAACATCGGTCCGCCCATGCTCGCTGCGCTCGAGGCCGCACTGGCCGAGCAGCGCTTGCCCGAGGTCTGGGTACTCGAGCTCTCCAGCTTTCAGCTGGCCCTTTGCAGAGGGTTTGAGCCCGATGCCGCAGCGATCCTGAACCTCACGCCCGATCACCTGGACTGGCATAGCGACTTCGAAAGCTACCGCAAGGCCAAGCGGCGGATCATCGGCCCGTCCACCCGGGTGGTGTTCAACCGAGCCGATCCGGCAACGCAGCCCGAGCCTGCGCTCCCGGCGGTAGCCCCCCGCGCGCGCGGACGACGTCGCCCCGTCGCCGAAACCCCGCGCCACAGCAGTTTCGGGCTCGACCGACCCAGCGGGCCCGGTGATTTCGGTCTGGTCGAACATGGATCCCTGTCCTGGCTGGCGATCGCGCTGGCCGACGACGACAGCGAGCCGTCGGGTGGATCCGCAGGCGACCTTCGGATCAGCCGGCTGATGCCCGTCGACGCGCTGGCGTTGACGGGGACCCATAACCAGCAGAACGCAATGGCCGCGCTCTCGCTCGCGCGGCGGGTGGGCGCTCAGATGGCGCCGATGCTGCGGGCCTTGCGCGACTATCGTGGCGAGCCGCATCGATGCCAGTGGCTGGCTCGCATCAATGAGGTCGACTATTTTGACGACAGCAAAGGGACCAATGTGGGCGCCACCGTTGCGGCGCTGCGAGGCCTCGATCGTCCGGTCCTGCTGATTGCGGGCGGGGAGGGCAAGGGGCAGGACTTCAGCCCGCTTCAGTCCGTTGTTGCGCGCCATGCGGTCGCCGTGCTCCTGATCGGTCGGGACGCATCGCTCATTGCATCGGCCATCGAGTCGGCCGGACGACCGATCGAGTATTGCGAAAGCCTTGAGCATGCCGTTGAGCGGGCCGCAGCGCGGGCCACACCGGGGCAGGCGGTGCTTCTGTCGCCGGCCTGTGCGAGCTTCGACATGTTTCAGAGCTATGTTCATCGAGGGCAGGCCTTTGCGGCGATTGTGCAACGACGGGCGGACGAGGCGGGTGCGCCCATGGAGCTCGCATGCTGAATCTGGCCGCCGAGAGCTTTCGCGACCGTCTGGCGGCCTCTCGCGCCCAGAGCGCTGCGCCTGAACTGGTCGACACCACATTGCTCTGGTTGGTCGCGATCCTGATGGTGAGCGGCGCGGTCATGGTGTATTCGGCCTCCATTGCCTTGCCCGATGCGCCGCGCTTTTCCAAGCTCGCGCCCACGCATTTCCTCTTCCGCCACCTGATCTCGATCGCGCTCGGCATCTGTCTGGGCCTGCTGGCCTTTGCCGTTCCCGTTCGTGAATGGCAGCGCTGGTCGCTCTGGCTGTTCGGCCTGGGTCTCGTCTTGCTGATCTTGGTGCTGATTCCCGGGATCGGCAAGACCGTCCTCGGTGCCCGCCGCTGGATTCCCATGGGAATCGTCAACTTGCAGCCCTCGGAGCTGATGAAGCTCTTCGTGATTCTCTATGCCGCCGACTATGCGGTGCGCCGACAGCAGGTCATCCGCCGTTGGGTCAAAGGGGCGCTGCCCATTGGTTCGGCAGTCGCGCTGGTCGCCGTCCTCCTGATGCTGCAGCCCGACTTCGGCGCCTTTGTCGTCATTGCATCGATTGCCATGGGACTGCTTTTTCTGGCCGGTGTCAGCCATCGGTTGTTTTTGACAATGATCGGGCTGGTCGGCAGTATCTTTGCGCTGATCGTGACGCTTTCGCCGTGGCGCAAGGAGCGGATCTTTGCGTATCTCGATCCGTTCAGCGCCGAGTATGCGCTGGGCAAGGGTTATCAGCTGACGCACGCGCTGATTGCCCTGGGTCGGGGTGAGATTTTCGGTGTGGGTCTGGGCGCATCGATCGAAAAATTGCACTACCTCCCCGAAGCCCATACCGATTTCATATTGGCCGTGATCGGTGAGGAACTGGGCCTGGTCGCTGTGCTGGCCATCATCGGACTCTTTTTCTGGTTGGTGTGCCGCGCGTTTCAGATCGGCCGATTGGCCATCAAGCTCGATCGATCGTTTGGTGGACTGGTCGCTCAGGGGATTGGCGTGTGGCTGGGCTGTCAGGCCTTCATCAATATTGGCGTCAACATCGGCCTGTTGCCCACCAAGGGCCTGACCCTACCGCTTGTGAGCTATGGCGGCAGCGCGATTATCGTGAACTGCATCGCGATGGGCATTCTGCTGCGGATCGATTTTGAAAATCGCCGGTTGATGCGGGGGGGACGATGAGTCCAACCCTGATGATCATGGCGGGCGGAACCGGCGGGCACGTCATGCCTGGCCTGGCTGTGGCCGAGCAGATGCGAGCGCGTGACTGGCAGGTGGTCTGGTTGGGTCACCCGGAGGGCATCGAAGGCCGCCTGACCGCGGGTGCGGGCATCCCGCTTGAGCCCCTTCGGTTCAGGGGCCTGCGGGGTAAGGGCCTCGTGGCCAAGCTCTTGCTTCCGATCCGCTTGCTGAGCGGGTTTGGCCAGAGCCTGCGCGCGCTGAGGCGAACCCGTCCCTCGGTGGTTCTGGGCATGGGGGGGTATCCGGCCTTTCCCGGCGCCATGATGGCCTCGCTGCTCGGTGTGCCGCTGGTCATCCATGAACAGAACTCGATTGCGGGCCTCACCAACCGCGTGCTGGCGCGGCTGGCCGATCGTGTGCTCGAGGCGTTTCCCGGGAGCCTGCCCGGCGCCCAGTGCACGGGTAACCCGTTGCGTCAGACAATGATCGACGTGCCGCCGCCGGCCGAGCGCTACGCCGCACGCAGCGGGCCGCTCGAGCTCCTTGTCGTGGGCGGCAGTCTCGGTGCGCAGGTTTTCAATCAGGGGCTGCCCGATGCGCTGTCACGGCTTGCGCCCGACCAACGGCCGCGCATCACCCATCAGACCGGCAAGGGGCGCGCCGAATCGGTTGCCCGCGATTATGCAGAGCGCGGTGTCGAAGCACGCGTGGTCGAATTCATCGACGACATCGGAGCGGCTTATGCGCAGGCCGATCTGGTGATTGCCCGTGCAGGCGCCATGACCGTATCTGAGCTGGCTGCGGTCGGCGTGGCCAGCATTCTGGTGCCCTATCCGTATGCAGTGGATGATCATCAGACGACCAACGCACGCCATCTGGCCCAATCAGGTGCAGCGGTTCTGATGCCACAGGAGGCGTTTGCGCCGGCGGCCTTGGCCACCCTGATCCAGTCACAGAGCCGCGAGTCGGCTCGTATCATGGCCGAGCGGGCGCGTGCCTTGTCGCGTGCCGACGCCGCGCAAGCGGTCGCCCAGGTGTGTCAGGAGCTGGCCCGATGAAGCACAAGGTCAGGACAATCCACTTTGTCGGGATCGGCGGTGCGGGCATGAGCGGGATCGCCGAGGTCCTGATCAATCTGGGCTATGGCGTGACCGGGTCCGATCTGGGCGAATCGGCGGCCACCGAGCGGCTCAAGCGCTTGGGCGCGCAGATTGCGCTGGGCCATGCGGCCGAACACGTTGGGGGCGCCGATTGTGTCGTGGTGTCGACGGCCGTCCCGGCCGACAACCCCGAGGTCATCGAGGCGCGCGCGCGACGGATCCCTGTGGTGCCGCGAGCGCTGATGCTCGCCGAACTGATGAAGCTGAGACAGGGGGTTGCCGTCGCCGGCACCCACGGCAAGACCACGACCACCAGTCTCGTGGCGTCGATTCTTGCCCGGGGCGGGCTCGATCCCACCTTCGTGATCGGCGGGCTCTTGAACAGCGCCGGCGTGAATGCCCGGCTCGGAACGGGCGAATACATTGTTGCCGAGGCGGACGAGTCCGATGCCTCCTTCCTCAATCTGACGCCGATGATTGCCGTGGTCACCAATATCGATGCGGACCACATGGACACCTATGGGCACGATCCGGCGCGTCTGAAGCAGGCGTTCATTGAGTTCACCCGCCGGCTGCCGTTTTACGGTGCTGCGGTCCTGTGTATCGACGATGCGAATGTGCGTGAGATCCTGCCCTTTGTCTCGCGTACGGTGCTGTCCTACGGTTTGTCCGAGGGCGCCGCGTTTCGCGCGGTCGACGTCCGACCCGAGGGCGCACAGATGCGGTTCACGGTCCTGCGCGAAGACTCTCCGCCCCTGCCGATCGTGCTCAATCTGCCGGGCGAGCACAATGTGCGCAACGCGCTGGCGGCGATTGCCGTCGCGGACGAGCTGGGCGTGGGCGACGATGCGATCGCCGCAGCCCTGGCCGATTTCAAGGGGGTGGGTCGACGTTTTCAGCGTCATGGCCGCCTCGCGCTACCCGCGCCCGCGCAGGGCGGCTTCCTGCTCGTTGATGATTATGGGCACCACCCCGCGGAGATGGAGGCCACCATCGCCGCTGCGCGAGGCGCCTACCCGGGGCGTCGTCTCGTGCTGGCCTTTCAGCCGCACCGATATACCCGTACCCGAGACCTCTTCGAGGATTTCGTTCGGGTTCTGGGGTCCGTCGATGAACTGCTGCTGGCGGAGGTCTACTCGGCCGGCGAGGCGCCGATCGTCGCAGCGGACTCCCGCTCGCTCGCTCGGGCGGTTCGGGTCAGCGGTCGCCTTGAGCCGCGCTTTGTCGATCAGATCGCGCAGATGCCGCAAGCGATTCTCGATACCGTGCGCGAGGGCGACCTGGTGCTGACCATGGGGGCCGGATCCGTCGGGACCGTTCCGGCTGCGCTTCGTGCGCTCACCCCGGTGCTCGACCCCGAGGGTCTGAGCGAGTCCGGCCGCTGCATGCCCGAGGGAGCGCCCGCATGACCGCGCCCCTCATCCATACCGCATCGGGCTGGAGGGGCCTGCCGGAGCCCCATCAGCTTGGACGGGTCGCGGTTCTGATGGGCGGCGTGTCTGCCGAGCGCGAGGTGTCGCTCATGTCGGGGCAGGGCGTACTGAATGCACTGCGTGAACGGGGCGTCAAGGCCGAGCCTTTCGATCCGGCCGAGTCCGATCTGGGCGAGTTGCGGCGGCTGGGTATTGACCGGGCGTTCATCGCCTTGCATGGTCGCTATGGCGAGGATGGCACCGTCCAGGGGGCCCTGGAGCTTCTGGGCATTCCTTACACGGGGTCGGGCGTTCTCGCCTCGGCACTCGCCATCGACAAGGTGCGCAGTAAATCGATCTGGGTGGCTCAGGGCCTGTCGACGCCCCCCTTCGTTCTTGCGCGGTCGCTCGAATCGGCGCGTTCAGCGGTTGTCGCTTTGGGCCTGCCGCTTGCGGTCAAACCGTGCCGTGAAGGCTCGAGCATCGGCTTCACCCGTGTCGATGCCGCAGATCAATTGCCAGCCGCCTTTGATCAGGCGGCACGCCACGATGCCGAGGTCCTGATTGAGCGATTCGTCGTCGGGCCTGAATTGACCGTCGCGGTCCTGGGCGAGGGTGATCAGGCGATTGCATTGCCGCCCATCGAGATTCGCGCCCAGGGTCAATACGATTATCACAACAAGTACTTCAGCGACGAGACGGTCTACCTGTGCCCGGCGCCCCTGGATCCGCTTGTGACCGAGCGGGTTCTGCAGCAGGCGCTGGCTGCCTATCGCTCGCTCGGCTGTACGGGCTGGGGCCGCGTCGATCTGATGCTCGACAAGGAGAGTGGTACACCCTGGCTGCTCGAAGTCAACACCAGTCCCGGCATGACAACGCACTCGCTGGTTCCCATGGCAGCTCAGGCTGCGGGGCTGGACTATGGGTCGCTCTGTCTGGCGATTCTCGGCCAGGCAAGTCTCAAGCTGGCCGACGGCCCGAAGCGGGCCGGTCCTCCGGCCGGGGAGCGGACATGAGCGTGGCCTGGCAGGATGTCCGGGTGCTGAACATTGCGGCCAATGGCGTCTTTGCCATGGCGCTCGCGGCCGCACTTGCGGCCGGTTTGTGGTGGGTCGCCCAGCGTCCGATGTTCTCGATTCGGCATGTGCTGATCGCGGCCCCACCGGCCGAAGATCTCGCGCACATCGAGGAGCCGACCCTGCGTCTGTTGCCGGTCGATCGGCTGGCAGGCAACTTTTTCCTGGCCGATTTGCGTCAGGTTCGAGAAGTCTTCGAGATGCATCCGTGGGTGCGCTCGGCCAAGGTGCGGCGGGTCTGGCCCGATACGCTCGCGGTCGAACTCGAGGAGCATCGCGCGTTCGCGCTCTGGAACAGCGAACAGTTGCTGAACACCTACGGCGAAGTGTTCACGGCCAATCCTGCAGATGTCGACGAGGATGGTGCGCTGCCGAGGCTGAACGGACCCGCGGGCGAGGAGCGGAAGGTGCAGAACGCGTATCTGGAGCTGGTGAGGGCACTCGCGCCCTTGTCCCTGCATCCCGATGAGCTCGAACTCTCCGATCGTCGGGCATGGCGCGTCAGCCTGTCAGACGGGACCGAGTTGCTGCTGGGCCGCGATGGCGGGACGCCGCTTGTGCAGCGGATCGCGGGGTGGGTCGAGCTGAGGCCCGAGTTGGCCCGCCGTTTTGGTGCCGCACCGATGACGGTCGACCTCCGCTATCCCGACGGCCTGGCGATCCGGGTGGCGAGTGCACAGACGGCCGGAGTGGTCCCGGGATTGAACGCCGAGCGCGCCGCACGGCCCCACCGATCAAGTGGAATGAAACCATGAGCAGGGATGTCAAGGATCTGATCGTTGGCCTGGATGTGGGCACATCCAAAATCGTTGCCATCGTCGCCCAGATGCACGAGGACGGCCA